>JASHQQ010000188.1 GCA_030039035.1 Acidobacteriaceae bacterium
GCCGAGCGACTGGCGCGCATCGAGCGCGCCAAGGAGTTGATGGCCGCGGCGAAGATCGACGCCATTGTGCTGGCCAACAGCACCGCCTCCAGCGTTTACTTCGCCAACCTGCGGCTGAACGGCGGCGAGCGGCTGTGGGCGCTCGCGATTCCCGTCCGGGCCAAGCCGTTTTTGGTCTGTCCGGCTTTCGAAGAGGGTCGCGCCCGCGAGCTTCTCGATGCCGGCCCGTTCGGCCAGGACGCCGACGTGATCGTGTGGCAGGAAGACGAGAGCCCCTATGCGGCACTGGGCACGGGGCTGAAAGATCGCGGGCTTGCGACGGGCACGATCGGCCTCGACGAGAATATGAAATTCGTCTTTTCCGAAGGCATTCGCGCGGCCAACCCCCATCTCGCCATCGTCAGCGCCACGCCCATCACCGCGGGTTGCCGCAGGATCAAGGACACGCACGAGATCGAGTGCATGCGCCTGGCTTGCCGCGCCACGCTTCTGGTTTACAAAGCCGTGGCCGCGTCGCTTGCGCCGGGCATGACGACGTCCGACGTGCACAAGCTGGTTGCGGCGGCGTACGCACGGGTGGGCTTCGAGGGCGAAGCCAGCCTGAACGTCGACGAGTTCACAGCGCTGCCGCACGGCTCGCACCAGCCGCAGAAGCTGCGCGAAAGCAGCATTCTCATGCTCGACGACGGCTGCGAGGTGGAGGGTTACACCTCCGACATTACGCGCACCTTCGTGCTCGGCAAGCCGACGGACAAGATGAATCGCGTCTTCGATCTGGTCAGGCAGGCGCAGACCGCTGCGATCCGCGCAGCCCGGCCCGGCGTACCCACAGCCGATGTGGACGCCGCCGCGCGCAAGGTGATCGTGGACGGCGGCTACGGACCCGGATTTGCCTATTTCACGCACCGGCTCGGACACGGCATCGGTCTCGACATGCACGAGTGGCCGTATTTCGTGAAGAACGATATGTTCGGCTGGGAGCTCCATCCGCATCTCGAAGCAGGGATGGTGCTGAGCGACGAGCCCGGCATCTATATCCGCGGCGAATTCGGCATCCGGCTGGAAGACGATCTGCTGATCGGCGAGTCCAGCTCCGGGCTGCTCACTCCGCAGTGCCCGTCGCTCGAGGACCCGTTCGGGAACGTCGCATAAGTCCTGCGCTCATCGGAGGCAGCTCCGGAGCTGCGAGGCTTCTCGTTCCCACCCTTTCGCCAATATCGGGCGGAAAGGCAACCCGCTTCGGTTCTTTCACAGTGGATCCAGGCTGCGCGGGCCGATTCGCGGGGAATCGCCTGCATCAATTCGTAACTGCCGATCGCAGAACGGCCTCGGACCAGATGAGCGCATCGCCGTAGCGGCGGATCAGCTTTTCCTGATTCAGCCGGTTGGCTTCGACGATGGCATCGCACGATGCCCAGTCGCCGCGCTCGTGGTGCTCCAGCCAGCCGAGCAGGCAGCGCTCGTGGTTTTCCATGCCCTCGAGCGCGTGGCGAATCTCGTCGCGCAGGGGCAGGGTTTGCGTCAGGTCCTCCATCGGCAGGCGCAACATGGCGGGCAAAAGGCTGAACAGCCCCAGCAGGTACTGCTCGGCCGGGTCGAGGCGACACATGCGCGCGCACAATTCGCAGAAACGCCCGCGAAGCAGAGCCGTGCGCAGAATCTCATGGTGCTCGTCGCTGTTGGCTTCGCAGAGGATCGCGAGCGTGGCAAAGCGGCGAAAGGTGTCGAGGCCGACGATGATCAGGGCCGATTCGACCGAACGCACCTCCTGGCGGATGGCGCAGACCGGCGAGTTGACCAGGCGCAGGAGCCGGTAGGTCAGCGACGCTTCCTGCATGACCAACTGGCTCAGCCGTTTCAGATTCACGGGGTCGCGGTACAGGTTCTGCAGAATCTCGAAATGCGCCAGGCGGTTGGCGGGGAGTTTGCGGTTGGTCAGCAGGGCGGGGCGGAAGAGATAGTCTCCCTGAAACAGGGTGAAGCCCTCGTTGCGGGCCCGGCGATAGTCCTCTTGCGTCGCCACGCGCCTGGCCACCAGGGTTACGGGATCGGCATCGAGCCTCTGGCGCAACTGCTCCGGACTGACGCGGGTCGGGGCGCTGAAGTCGACGCGAATATAGTCGGCCAGGCCGTCCAGGGAATGGACCGCACCGGTAAAATCGTCGAGCGCCAGGCGAAAGCCGAGGCTCTTGAGCTTGCTGCAGGTGTCGACAAGATCGCTGGTCAGCTCCAGACTCTCGGAAATGGCCAGAACCGTAAGGTTCGGCGGCAGCACCCGCACCAGTTCGCGCGTCAGCGCCTCCGCCGTGCACTGCACGAAGGCAGGGAATCCGTTGGTAAATCGCTCCAGCCCGAAGATGACGGTCTCGTCAAGCAGCCCGCCGATCGAGTTCTCGCAGCTTCCGCCGGAGACCACGTCGGGTCCGTCGCGGAAGAGCAGCTCGTAGGCATGGAGCCGTCCGCTCAGATTGAGAATGGGTTGACGCGCCACGTAGCGCATCTCGCCGGCCCATTCGGTCGGGGCTGTCTCAAGGTTCACCGGGGGCAGATCCTGCGTGGCCATACGCACCATCCCGTAAGGCTCATCGGCCAGTCGCGGAATTTTCTTCAGGGAGATGGCCGGCGAGCCCGGATTTTCCTTGCCTCTTCGGGAAATTGATCCGACGAAGGCAAGCGGATGGCGGTTGGTCGGGGCTTCGAACCGGGGCCGAAGCCTGAAATGCCGGGATCAATCCTCTTCGAGCAGGATATGGCTCTCCGCGCCGGGCGCGGTTCCGCGCACCAGCAGCCACCGCATGGGCAGGCCGGCGAGCACCACCGCGGCGCCGGCCAGCGACGGAACCGGACTATTCAGCAGCAACATCGCCGCCAGTATGCCGCTGCCGGCGAGGAAGACGATCGGCGCATACGGGTGCCACCATGCCCGGACCGGTCCGCCGGCCTGCCATGTGAGCGCGTCGTTCGGCTCCTGCATCCTGCCTGCCCGGAACAGCGTCGCCGCGGTGAGCGCAAGAAAGACGACCGCGGAGAAGACGATAAAGGCGAGGATGCGGTCGAAGGCGCCCAACGTGAGCACCAGGAGGGCGACGCCGGTTTGCAGCAAAACGGCATTGGCAGGCGACCCGAATTGCGGATGCAGGCGGCCGAAAGCGGCCAGCGGGCCGCCCCGTTCCGCGGCTTCCTCCCGCGCCAGGGCGAAGGTCACGCGCGGCACCGCCATGCTGAGCACCATCAGTCCGCCCAGCACGCACAGCAGGACGCAGGCCGCGAGCACGCGCGCTCCGGCCGCGCCGAACAGCGCCTGGCCGAACAGCGCCACAAATGCGGAGTTGGACCGGATCTGCTGCATCGGCACCACTGCTACAAAGGCGAAGCTCACCAGCAGGTAGACCGCCGTGACCACGGCCACGCCGCCGGCGAAGGCGATGGGCAGAGTCCGACGGGGATTGCGGACTTCGCCCGCGATCTTGCCCGCCTCCCACCAGCCGCCGAAACAGAAAAAGGCGCTGACGGCCGCACCGGCGATGGCGCCGCCAAGCGGACCGGAGCCGGCGCGCCGCGCCGCCAGCGGCGCGAGATTCGCGGCCGTCGCGTGGCCGGATAGCGCGGCCCATCCCGCGAGGCCAATGAGGAGCGAGACCTTGAGCCAGTTGATCAACGTCATGACCTCGCTGCTGATGCGCGCTCCGAAGTAGTTGAGCGCGCCCAGCCCGAGAAGGATCAATGCGGGCAGCGCCGTGGCGACGCGCGCCGACAGGGGAACGAGCGCCTGCGCATACGGCACGAGACCCACGCACAACGACGCGGCCACGCCAGGATACATCACCATCGCCGCCATCCATCCGTAGAGGAAGGCAACGCGCCGGCCAAAGCCGCGGCGCAGGTAGAGATATTCACCGCCATCGAAGGGGAAACGCACGGCGAGCTCGGTGAAGCAGAGCGCACCGGCCAGCGTCATGACGGCCATCCCGAGCCAGACCGCGCCGAGGAGTATCGGCGAACCCAATGACTTCGCCATCTCCGCTGGGGTGAGAAAGATGCCCAGCGAAATGGCCTCGCCGGTGACGACGGCCGTGGCCGCCCACACTCCCATCTCCCGCTTCGTCTGCGGCTGGCTGTGCATCGTTCGGTCATCGTATCCACAGGGGTAGGGAACGCACAACCCCCGTAGGGTGGAGCGGTAGTTGCTGGCCCGCCGCGGGATATTGGCCGCTTCGCCACCCCGCTCTGCGATACTGGTTTGTTATGCCCATCGCCGATCTGCAGCAGGCTGCGCAAAAGATTGCAGGGTTCCTCTCCACGTTGAACAAGCTGGGCGGCTTTCGCCTCAAGTACCGCATCACAGCCGGCGATGGCGCGCGCGATCCGCAAGGGCTGGAAGCGCGCGAGATCTACGTGGAGCTGGCCGGACCCGATGCGCACCTGGTCACGCAGCACAACGGCGAATTGTTGCGCGCCCTCGAAGCCATTGCCGCGCAGATTCTGCGCCTCGATCCGCGCGAGCACGACCTGGTAAGCTTCGATGCCGGCAATTTCAAGGCGCTGCGCGCCGAGGAGCTGCGCCTGCAGGCCGGGACCGCGGCGGACAGGGTTCTGCGCAGCGGAACGCCGTACGCTTTTCCGCCGATGAACAGCCGCGAGCGGCGTTTGCTGCATCTGGCTTTTCGCAGCATCGAAGGCGTGGAAACGGCAAGCTCCGGCGAAGGTGTGGAGCGCTTTCTGGTGGTTTATCCCAAGGGCAGGACCGATCTTCCAGTCACGCCGCCGAGCCGGCCGAGAGGTTTCGGAACGCGGAGAAGATAGCCGGCGAACCGGCCCGACGAGGGCCATGACGAAGGCTTGGATCGTCCGGGGTTGCGGAATAGTTGCGACCCGGCGAATCGAATGCTTCCTGCCAGCCTTGGCGAAAGAATCTCGCGCGTGATACGCACACTGGAAAGGACCTCCCCATGATCCACTTACGCAAATTCGTTCGCGTCGCGGCTTTGCCGGCCATACTGCTGCTGGCAGCGGCCGTGCTTTCAGGATGCGCTTCGAAAGAGGAAAAGGCGCTGGAGCAGGCCAAGGCACAGGCGGCAAAGACCGGCCAACCGCAGCAGGTGGTCACCGTCGACAAGAGTGGAACCACCACGACAACCGTTGTGCAGCCGCCGGCGCAGGGGCAGACTGCGCAGGCAGTTGCTACAACCACGACGCCGGCGCCGTCCGGCGGACCGGCGCCTCCACCCTCGGGTCCGACCGTTTCTGCCGTGCCTCCGCCGCCTCCACCGCCGGCGCCGGCCAGCATCAGCATTCCTGCCGGCACCCCGCTGGCCATTCGCATCGATCAGCGCATCCGGGTCAAAACCGCGCACAAAGGCGATCGATTCACCGGAGAAGTGGTCGAGCCGGTTCTGGCCAGCGACAACAGCACCATCGTGCCCAAAGGAACGCCCGTGGGTGGTGTGATCGATGCAGCGCGCAAGCGCGGGCACTTCAAAGGCGGGTCGACCCTCGAGTTGCGCCTGACATCGCTCACGCTGAACGGAACAGCGTATCCGCTCGCCACGCGCGACTTTGCCGAGAGCAAGAAGGGTAAAGGCAAGCGCAGCGCTCGCATGATCGGCGGCGGCGCCGGACTGGGCATGCTGGTGGGTGGCGTGGCGACTGGCGGCGTGGGCCTGCTGGTTGGCGGGCTGGTGGGCGGCGGCGCGGGAACTGCGGCGGCTGGAGCTACCGGCAATCGCGATCTTGATATTCCCGCGGAGACGATCGTGCACTTCACCCTTGCCGAAGATCTGGTCGTGCAGCAACCCTGACGCAGTTCGTGAGTCATTGTGTCCCGAAGACGCGGCAATTCGGTCGACGCGGCCCAAACGAGCTGCGACCCTGCACAAAGCTCAAAAGGTCACGGCAACCCGGGAATTGCCGTAGCCAGGATCCTCGATGGCATCGGGCCGGCTATCGGAGTCCGGTAGAATACGGAGATAGCTTTGCCGTTCGACGGACGCTGCACGCCGAAAAGGCATCTATTCCAGTCAAATACCCTGATCGCGGCTTTTCCCGCGCAGCAATCGGCATCGAAGCAGGCAAAGCACCGAAGGCAACAACTCCTTCACATCGAATCCGCGGAGTGGAACGCTTGATCATGAGCCCATCCCCTGCCTCCCCCAGGCGAATCGAGACCGCTGCCCAGACCGTCCTCATCCCGCTCTTCTTTTTTGGTGTCACCTGTTTTGCGCAGACCGCAACGACGCAGGCTGTGGCAACCCAGGACTCCGGGCACGACCCTGCATTGGCGGTTCGGCATGTGATTCCGGCCTTCGGCGATGGCTCGACCGGCGCAGACCTTCGCGACCCCGTCGCGACGGACCTCCCCGATGCACCCGCGCCCGCCAATGCGCCCGCCTTCGAGCCCGCACCCGAATCCGCGTCTTCGCCTGAATTCGCGTCTCCGCCCGATGCATCTGTCTCCTTCGCTCCCGTGTTGGAAGCGGTCGACGGAGGCGTGTCCACGGGCCTTCGTCCCCGGATCGCCATCAGCCAGTGCCCCGACGACAAGACCCACGCGCCCGAGTGCCGGCCGCACTGGCGCCAGCTCATCATCTCGTCGGCGGTCTACAACGCTTTTCAGAATGCCGGGAATCTCTACACCGGTTACTGGTACCGCTTCGAAACAACAACCGGACCGTGGTTCCAGCGCTGGTTCAACAGCGATCTGGGCTGGCGGTGGGGACAGTGGCACGACGGCAATCCGTTTCTGGACGATTACGTCGGCCACCCCATGATGGGGTCAATCACCAGCTACCTTTGGATCCAGAACGATCCGCGCGCGATGACCGTCGACTTCGGCAATAATCGCGAGTATTGGCACAGCCGCCTGGTGGCGATGGTCTATGCCGCCGCCTACAGCTTTGAGTGGAAGTTCGGTCCGTTTGGCGAAGCCGGCGTGGGCCACAACGGCGACCACACCACCGACATCGTGAATGGGCAGGTTCAAAACGACACCGGCGACGTGGAACTGGTAACCACGCCCGTGGGCGGATTTGGGTGGACGATCGCCGAGGACATCCTGGATCGCTACGTCACGCAGAAATTCGAGGAGAAGCCGCGCAACCCGTTCGCTCTGACGCTGATCAGTTTTCTGACGCCGGCGCGAGGAACGGCGAATATCCTGCGTTTTCGGCCGCCGTGGTACCGCGACGGACGCGAAGTGCGGACGAAGTCGTTCTGGAGCGAGCCGCCCAGCCCCTACGACATCGCTCCAGGCGGCCAACCGGCTTCCAGCCATTTCAAGGCCACGGACCCGGCCGCGCCGGAGCCGGCCGAGGGCGCGTTTGCCTCGACACGCGGCAAAGACGCGTTCCTGCCCACCTGGCCCCGTTACGGAGGCGTGCACGAATTCGGCGCGTGGTGGGGACTCTCGCTGATCAGCGGCCATATCTGGGGTTATGCGAAAGACATCAAGTACATGCCGGTCGACGTGAACTATTCGTATCTCGTCAATCCCGACTCGACGCGGTGGAACTTCCGCTACGCGCCCGAGCTGACCGCTCTGGCCATGCTCGACGAGCCGACTCCCGGCGCAACCAGTTCGACCAGCAAGTACGACATGCGCGAGCGCTTCTATGGCAGCGGCATCAGCCCGGTAGGTTTTCGCGCGTCGTTCTGCCCCGCAAGCCGCGTACAGCCCTATATTTCTGGCGACGGCGGATTCATCTACTTCGACAACCGTGTTCTTTCGCCGGAAGGCTCGCAGTACATGTATACCGTCGATTATGGAGCGGGATTGATGTTCTTTCGCAAGCGCCGGCAGTCGCTCTCCATCGGCTATCGCTACCAGCATCTTTCCAACGCCAACATCAGCGAGCACAATCCCGGGACCGACGCCAACACGTTCTACGTGGCGGTCTCACGGTATCGCACCAGGGGATACAGGTAGCTTTCACCGGGGAGCGGGAAAACGTCAAAGGCCGCGCAGTGCGCGGCCTTCGGGCGTATTCGATCCGGCCATCCGTTCAACCGTTCAGCATCTCCTGTAGCTTGTTGACCGTCCGGTGCAGATCCTTGTCGCCGCGGCGCTGCTCGTCGATCTTGGCGATCGAGTGCATCACCGTGGTGTGGTGCTTGTTGCCGAACTGGCGGCCGATCTCCGGCAGGCTGGCTTCGGTCATCTGCTTGGCCAGATACATGGCGATCTGGCGCGGCACCACTACATTGCGCGAGTTGTTTTTCTGCTTCAGGTCGACAACCCTCATGCCAAACTGCTCGGCCACGGCGCGCTGAATGGCCTCGATAGTCACCTTGCGCACCTGCATGTCGATAAACTGCTTGAGGCACTGCTGCGTGGCGGCCAGCGTGATCTCCATCCGGTTGAGCTGGCACCAGGCGATGAGCCGCACCAGCGCGCCCTCGAGCTCGCGCACGTTGGTGCGCACGTTGGAGGCGATAAAGAGGGCGACGTCGGTGGGCAGCGTCACCAGTTCGCTCTCGGCCTTTTTCTGCAGGATGGCGACCTTGGTTTCGAGATCGGGCGGCTGGATGTCGGCGATCAGTCCCCACTCGAAGCGCGAGCGCAGGCGGTCCTCGATCTCCGCCAGCTCCTTGGGCGGGCGATCCGAAGCGATCACGATCTGCTTCATGCTCTCGTGAAGCGCATTGAAGGTATGGAAGAACTCCTCCTGTGTCCTTTCCTTTTGCGCGATGAACTGGATGTCGTCGACCAGCAGCACATCCACGGAACGGAAACGGTCGCGGAAGCTGGTCATGCGATCGTTGCGCAACGACGTGATCATCTCGTTGGTGAACTTTTCCGCCGAGACGTAGCAGATGCTCGAGGCCGGCTGGCGACGCTTCACCTCGTGGCCGATGGCGTGCATCAGGTGCGTCTTGCCCATGCCCACGCCGCCATAAAGGAAGAGCGGATTGTAGGCGCGCGACGGGCGCTCGGCCACGGCCAGCGAGGCGGCGCGCGCAAACTGGTTGCCGTTGCCGATCACGAAATTGTCGAAGGTGTACCGCGAGTTGAGCTGCGCCGCCGTCGACCAGTCGAAGCGCGCCTGCTCCGGCGCGCGATGATTCTGCGCCGGCGGCGGCGCCGTGGGTGCATGCGCGGCCACCGGACCGAATCCACCGTCCTTGCGCTGCGGCGGAATGGAGGGATCTTCCTCCGCGGTGACAAAGCTGACGTCATCGAGCTCCAGCGATTGCGAGTCGATCGCTTCCTGGATCAGGTCGCTGTACTTCTCGCCGATATGCTGGAAATCCGACGACGGCACGCGCACATACAGCGTGCGTCCGGCGGTGTGACTGTATCGTGTGGGTTTGAGCCATGTCTCGAAGGACTGGCGGATGACTTTCTTTTCGAGTGCCGCGAGAATCTGGAGCCAGGGATTGAGAGTGGGTGCGGAGGAAATCGCGAATGCCATTGATCCATTCCTTGCTTGCGCCATAAACCGATGGGAACAATTCACCCCTTTGGGCAACGGCTCTCCTCAGGCGTGAAGCGCGTGGGCTTCCCGTCGCTTGCTGCTCACGACTGGCTGAGTGCCGCTGACCGCCCCTGGATTACGACCGGGGGCCTGGGGTGAAGATCGTGCCGTGGGGCGCTGAAAACTTTCTTGAACGGGACCGATACTACCACAATTCGCGCCCGTTGCAATCTCTCTTTCACATAACTTTCTGTGCTCGTGAGAGAGTTGCACCAAGCGCAGTGAAAGTACTCGCAGCGTTACCAGAGTCACCGATTACGATCGGCGCGAATGAGGCTGTGCAATCGTCCTTCGGTCTTGTGCAGTCGTCCGCCGGTCCTGATCGTCGCGTTGATTTCATCGGATGCACATCGGAGTCGGGAGGCTGCCTGCAGGCCGTGTCCATCGCCACTCCCTTCCCGCTCGGGGTCGCGCTGGAATCCGGGCGCATCCTGCGATAAAATAATACTTTGCCACTCAGGCATCGATTTTTTCAGGAAACAGGAGCGCACTCTTCCATGCCCAAGCGCACATTTCAACCCAACCGGCGCAGGCGCGCGAAGACGCACGGCTTCCGCGCGCGCATGAAGACCAACAGCGGCGCAGCCGTGCTCAGCCGCCGCCGCGCCGCCGGCCGCAAGCGCGTGTCGGTGAGCCCCGGATTTCGCGACTGATGCGGCTTGCACGATGAGCTTCGCGCGATTTTCGTCGTGGCGAGGAGTTTCATCGGACGCAACCATGAAGAGCCCCCGCGATCCGCATCGGCCTCGGCCGGCGTTGAAAAGCAGCCAGGCGCCAGGGAAGCAGTCGCTGGCCGGGGCGCGCCTGCGCAAGCATGCCGATTTTCAGCGCGCCTACGCGATTGCCCGCAAGCGGCAGTCAGCTTCGATGAGCTGGTTCCTGGCTCTCCGTTCGGCTGCCCCGGATACGCCGGATGACGAGGCGCGGCGAGCGCGCGTGGGGCTCACGGTGGGAAAGGCCCTGGGAAAGGCGCATGAACGCAATCGCATCAGGCGCCGCTTGCGCGAAGCATTGCGCCGCCACGTCGAACTGCTTCCCGAAGGATGCGACCTGATTCTTCATCCTCGCCGGACCGTTCTCGTCATGGATTTCACGAAACTCGAGGAGGAGATCGTGCGTATCCTCAGGCAGGCAAAGGCAGAGGCGGCACGCGGCCGGTCGTATCCGGCGATCTCCGCTCCGCCGGCGGCCGCGTCATGACCCGTTTTCTTCTGGCGTCGATCGGTCTCTATCGCCGCTGGCTTTCCCCCGCGATGCATTGGCTTGGCTCCAGCCATTGCAAATACGTGCCCACCTGCTCGGAATACGCTTCGGCGGCCATTGCCACGCACGGGCCATGGCGCGGCATGGCGTTGGCCGCGTGGAGGCTGCTGCGCTGCCATCCCTTCGCCCGTGGCGGACTCGATCCGGTGCCGCCGGCCACGGCCGCGAGACCATTTGCCCACAAACCTATACCATAGAAACTGCGGTTCCACGATTCATCCCCGTAAAAGACAGGAAGTACACTTTGCCCGAGATTCACAATCCCAACCTCTCCTCGCAGGGACCCGGCGGCGGACCCGCGGGCGGCAGCGGCGGAGACATGCGCGGCATGCTGGCCTTCACTCTGCTGGCGCTGCTCGTTCTCTTTGCCTTCCAGTACTTCAAGCCCAAGCCCCCGGAGCCGGCGCAACCCATGCAGCGGCAATCGCAGGCCGGCCAGCAGACGCAACCGCAGCAGCAGGGTTCCGCGACCCAGTCCTCGCAGGCTGCCCCGCCGGGTGTCTCGGGCGCGCCGCAACCGGCCATCGCCGCCACCAGCGAAACCGGAACCACGATCGAGAACGAGTGGTTCAGAATCACCTTCTCCAACCGCGGCGGCGAGGTCAGGCACTGGATACTGAAGCGCTATTACGACAGCGGCGGCGCGAAGGGCGGACATCTTCTTGACCTGGTGCAGCCGCAGGCCGCGGCGAAGTTCGGTTATCCACTCTCGCTCTTCACGTATGATTCCGGCCTCACGTCGCAGTTGAATGGCGCGCTCTACCAGGTTTCGGCGAGCGGCTCCAGGACTTCTTCCGGCGCGTACATCGCGCCCGGCGCGCTGACGTTTCGCTACGCCGGCAACGGCGTGGATGTGACGAAGATCTTTCATTTCGATTCGAGTTATGTCGTCACGGCGGAAACGCGCCTGACACGCAACGGCGAACCGGTGCGCGCGCTGCTGAGCTGGCCCGCCGGTCTGGGCGATATGGAGGAGTTCGATCCGTCGAAGAAGTCGCCGCCCAGCGCCTGGATGTCTACCAAGTCCCAATTCGTCTGGTCGATCGACGGCAGGCAGGATTCTCAGTCGGCCGCCAGGGTCAGCAACGACAACACCTCCGAGGCGGCGTATCAGTACGCCGCCGTCTCCGATCTCTACTTCACCGCCGCGTTCCTGCCCGACGCACCGGCACGCACGTCCGTGGTCACGCTGCATAACGCCATCGAGGTTCCCAGCGACCCCGGCAATGCCAACAGCGAGAAAAAGCCGGCCAACCTGCTCGGGCTGGCCATGGGAGATACGAGCGGCGACACGCGGGTGCGCATCTACGCCGGCCCCAAGGCCATGGAGACGCTGGCGTCCATTCACGCCATCGGCAACGACGGCAAGCCCGACGGCCCATCGCTGGAGCCCCTGATTCAATACGGCTGGCTTACGATCATCGCCAAGCCGCTTTACCTGTCCTTGCGGTTTCTTTACGAGCACGGCGTTCCCAACTGGGGCTGGGCGATCATTCTCGTCACCACCATCTTCTATCTCGCCATGCTGCCCACGCGGCTCATGGCCATGAAGTCCTCGCTGAAGATGATGCGCGTGCAGCCGCAGGTGGACGCGCTCAAGAAGAAGTATGCCCATCTCAAGATCAACGACCCCAAGCGGTCGGAGATGAACACCGAGATGATGGATCTCTACAAGCGCGAGGGCGTGAACATGTACGGGAGCTGCCTGCCCATGCTGCCGCAGATTCCGCTGTTCTTCGCCTACTTTCGCGTGCTGGAGTACGCGGTGGAGTTGCGCCAGGCGCACTGGTTCTGGCTCACCGACCTGTCCGCGCCCGATCCGACGCACATCCTGCCCGGCTTCATCATCGTCTCCATGTTCCTTACCCAGTACATGACGCCTTCACCGGGCATGGATCCCGCGCAACGCCGCATGATGGCCTTCATGATGCCGGTCATTTTCGGATTCACGCTGTGGCAATACGCCTCGGGTCTGGCGCTCTACTGGGCGGTCGGTAACATCATCAGCCTGCTCATGCAGGTGTTCATCAACCGCTCGCACATCGGCAAGGAAATGCATGCGCTGGCCGTGAAGCGTGCCTCCAAAAAGCTCCCGCCGGGCCAGAGCAAAAAGGGCGGCCCGCAGAAGATGGTCCAGGCGCGGCGGTAGCAGGGAATCGCGGGTGCGGGTGCCCCAGGTCCCGATTTTGAGACCTGGGATTGCATCAGAAACTCGCTCTCCGGCGCCGGAATGCCCCTGGTCCCGATTCCGGGACCGGGTATTCCACAAGGCCCGATTTTCAAAACTGATTTCGTCAAAGGTCAGCTCTTCAGCGCCACGCGAATGTGCAGCTCTCGCAACTGCTG
>JASHQQ010000189.1 GCA_030039035.1 Acidobacteriaceae bacterium
CTCCAGTGTCGAGCAAACCGATCTACTGCAACCCCTGACGGCCAATTCGTTCCTGCGAATCTCGATCGTTGTTCAGCGGGGATACATTCCATTCACACTGGCGAATGCAAGTGGAGCGATTACACCCACGGTTTCAGCCAACGTGGTGCCTACCGCAGTGGCGGCAGCCAGCACCAGCACGCCGGCTCACGCGGTAAAAACCATCCTCGTCGAAGTTCATCGCGTTGCCAACTTTAATCTGATGGGCGGCGTGATGCTAATCCACGTTCCAACCGCCAGCTATGGGCTGCAGCCCTCGCCCACGCCGGCGGTGGTCGGCACAAACAAATCGGGGGCCATTACATACACCGCAAATTGCGCGGGTCAAATGACGCAGTTGCCGGTTCCATCGAGCGCAACCGCGATGAACCCGGCTCCTTCGTATTCATGCATCGTACAGACGCAGCAGACGGAGTGGCAGGTCGCGGGAATGGCCGGCGTGGTGTGGTTCCCGTGGGGCCACGACTATTTCCCAAGACACAGCGGCTATGCCAACATGGGACGCAATCTGCTGCCTTCCCTCATGCTGGCCACATCGGTAACTTCGCTTGGGAATTCGATGGGTGGCGTGAATTGGGAGCCGGCTAGCGGATTGGACTTCTATGCCGGCATCGGCAGCGCGCACAAAACGTCTCTCCCCGGCGGATTGACTCTAAATTCCGCCCTTGAGTCAGGAGCTACGCTAAGCCAGGTAACCACAGAACATGCAGGATTTTCAATCGGAGTCGGATTCGATTTGACCGTAATCACTCAGTTGTTCGGGTCCAAGACTACCTCCGTCGCAACGATGCCCTAGGAGCTATTGGCTCGGAGGATCTCTTTCATCGTGAACAAGGCAGAGGCGGGTAGCAGCGCCTTGGCAGAACAACATCGTGGGTGCCCCATCCTTCGCGCTGCCGTTGCGCGGAGGGCGGGACAATCCTTGATCCGGCACTCTACATCGCGAACACCTTGATGCGCACGTGCCAGCGCGTGGTTTCGCCGGGCTTGAGCGTCACCATGCCGGTGTCCATCGATCCCCACTCCTTGCCGAAGGGATCGCCGAAGTTGTACTGGTGCTCGATGGCCACGAATTTCTGGGTTGGCGGCGCGTAGGCCTGGATGGTCCTGATCTGTGGCGACAGTCCCTCGATGTCGACGCCGTAATGGGCCGCCGGATCGATGATCCGCACGGTGACGGCGCCGTGCTCCCACTGCAGGTGGCTCCAGTTGTCGTCGAAGAAGGTCTTGTCGAGCGCGACGCCGCCGGGAGCCTGCAGGTCCCAGCGAGTGCCTTTCACGGGCAACAGCTTGCCGGTAGGAAAGACACTGTCGTAGTTATTCACCTCGGCCACCATGGTGCCGGGTATGCGCAGCCGCACCTGGGTGCGGTCGCCCGAGGGCAGGTTGAAGTAGGGATGCCAGCCGATGGCGATGGGCTCTGCCTCATTGCCCACGTTGCGCGCCACCACGGTTGCGTCGACGGCGTCTGCGGTCAGGCGGATGGTGACGACGAGGTCGGTCTTCGAGAGCCAGTGGCCTCCGAAGTCGCCGGCGTGGATGACGCCGGAAACTTCCTCGCCGCCGGGGACCTGCTGGACGCTTACATCGTCGGTCTTGTCTTTCAGAATCAGGCCGTGCATGGCGTGGCGCTCGGCGCCGGGCTCCTTGCCCACGTTGTTGGCGGGCAGCGTCAGCGTGTGGCCCTGCCACTCGGCGGTCAGCGTCTGGCCATCGGGCGAAAGCTTGCCGCGAATGCGGTTGGGATAGGGAACGAGAAACGCCGAACCCATGCGGTAGCTGAGGCCGCCATTGGCGTCGTCCTGCTGGTCGAGCATTCTGGCGGCGGCAGCCAGGTCGGGCGAGGCCAGCACGTCGATCTCGCCCTTGCCGGGATAGTTGGCGGTGATCTGCAGCACCTCCATGCCGCGGCCGGGCAGAACGGTGACGCCGGTGAACTCCGGCTTGGCGGTGCTGACGGCGGTACGCTTCAGCGTAACGATCTTTTGGCCGCCGATCTCGGTGACGGCCTGGGCTTGAAGAGTCATGACAAGTGCTCCCGCGGTAAAAACCGGCCCCAAGACGCGTAAGATGCACGGCAGATGCTTGTGCATGCAAGAGAAAGGCTTCATCTCACTCCATCCGTGGAAATGAAATTGTACAAATCCAGGAAAACGGGCCCGGGGCGAAACGTGTTTCGCAGCGCCCGTTCTTTCCAGCCCGAGGCGCAGCCATTCTACGCCAGGCACCCGCGTTCGAAACAAGCTGCCAGGCCGGTGGCTTTGCGGCACTGAGTCTGTCGAGGAGGGTGCGGGCGGCTCGCAGCGCCGAAGACAGGGTGGATCGTTGCGCGCCGCGCGCAATCTGGATTCAGGTTCAGGAACTGGAGAAGCTTCAATGGGCAGCGGGGAGATGCCGGCGAAGCCGTCGTCACGGTCAGGCCAAGGGTTCGTACCTCTTATGGAGATCGCCAGCCGTTTCGGAGGAAAGACCGGATTCAAAGCGGACAGGCTGCGGCTTCAGGACCGCAATTCTGCAGTGATCTGGCCGGCTCACGCCGTGAGATCGAGCCCGCCAGATACCTGAGACTCTGTCCAATCTTCCTTCGGGCCCGGGTCTGCGGTTCCGTCGCGCTTCTGTTTGCGATCCTGCCGGCCCCGATCCTGGTGGCTCGAGCCGCTTTCCTGACGCTCTGTGAAGGTAACGATGCAGTCCTCCGCCTCGCCTTCGAGCCGGGAAGCGGACTCGAAGAGCTTTTTGCGCGTCTCCTCGGCCCTCTGTTTGGCCTGCGCCCGCTGTACCGCGTTGAGGGCGCTCAGTTCGAAGGCAGGGTTGTTTTGCATTCCATGGATGTGCAAGGGGAAGCTCCTTCCGCTCTGAATTTGGAAGCAATCAGGTTGCCAAATCTCCGGGCCTTTGATTTCCGGCATTTCAGGGTTCGAACCGTAGCGTCGCCGATGCCCAGGCCAGCAGCAAGCACGGAGAGTCCTGTCGCCCCTGGGCTGCCGGGAGCCGCATTCCGTGCGCGAAAGTGCCAAGGGCATGCGCCGCCAAGCAGGCTGCGCGATACTGTGCCACAGTTTGATGAGAAACCGATGAGGCTCCGCGCGATCGGGCATTCCGATTGCCCAGCGAGGTGCAGGGGCTTCGGGATCCAGAGACTCAGGAATTTCGAAAGGGTCGCGGCTTTGTCGCGGAGTATTTCCTGCAACTGCAGAGTCACGGTGCCCCCGCGATCTTCACCAATCAGAAGAAGGTCGTCGCAAGAGAAGGTCGTCGCATCATCGCCATTCACCCGGGAGGAGTCACCCGTGATCGAGTTCAGAAAGCTGTGTTTGGGCGTATGCCTTGCAGTGCTGGCGGGCTGGGCTTCGACCATGGCGATGGCGGCTGCGCTTCACGCTCTCGGGTGGGTCTCGCCTGCCGCGGAGCAGGGCTACCCATTGACAAACTACCTTCAGACCTGCGTGAGTCCCGGCTCGGCGATCGTCTACTGCGCCCTTGCCGTCATTCTGGGATGCATGCTGCGCAAGCCGTGGCCGGTCGCCGTGGGAATGATGTTGCCTTGGCCCATCGCTTGCGCCATCGAGCTCACCCGTGATCCGACCAGTCACAACCTGCTGCCGTTCGAAGCGATCATTGCCTGGGTCCCAGCCTTGTCCCTGGCGCTCATGGGCACGTATGGCGGCAGATGGACCTATGAGCGGTTCAGCAGCGGCGGCGAACCCCAGAAGCTGGACCTGACCGGCCAAAACCGGAAATAGACAAAGCATAGGCGCCGAACCTGACTTTCCGATCCCTTCGAGAGAAATTTAGCAACTAAATCATTAGTAGCGCGTCTGATGGATTGGAGCCGATTCGCTGGTACATTTCCCGAGCAAGCGTAAAACTCATGCCTCCAACGAGATCCATCACGCTGACCAAAGCCGAGCTCCGGTTGATGAAGCTTCTCTGGACCCGCGGCGAGTCGACAGTAGCCGACCTTGTGGCCGCGACCGCGCCGGAGGGAGAGCTAGCCTACACATCGGTGCTGACGACGATCCGCATTCTCGAAACCAAGGGATATGTGACGCATCGGCAGGAGGGGCGGGCGTTTCTTTACAGCGCGGCCGTGGGCGAAGCCGAGGCGAGCCGGTCGGAGGTGCGACATGTGCTGGAGCGGTTCTTTGGCAACTCGCGCGAGCGGCTGTTGCTTTCGCTGCTCGGCGATGACGAGATCGCTCCGGAAGAGCTGAAGCGGCTGAAAGCAGCGATCGCCAGTGCGCCGGAAGAATTGCAGGAGGAGGTCTAGGTGGGCCCGCTCTACCATGCAGTTTCGTTTGCCTCTGCCGCGGCGGTGAGCAGCCTGATCGGCGCCATCTGGGAAGGGACGGTGCTGGCCGCGGGCGTCTTTCTTTGCCTGCGCCTGCTGCCGCGGTTAAGCGCTGCCTCGCGCTCGCTGATCTGGCTGAACGTTTTCCTGCTTTTGACGCTCTTGCACCTGCTGCCTGCGCTTCGCGCGCATGTGGCAGGCACGGCCGTTGCGCATTCGTGGCAAATCGACCTCGATCCGCGCTGGAGCCTGGCGATCGCCGGCGTATGGGCGATGTTTTCGCTTTGGAAGGCAGGACAGTTGATGGTTGCAGCCTTTCATCTGCACGGGCTGGCCCGGCGGGCAACGCCGGTTACCTGCGACGCGTCTCTCGAATCGCTGCTGAAGCTCGGGCCGCGCGGTCGCACGGTCGAGCTTTGCACTTCAGACGAAGTGGCGCGGCCCAGCGTCTTCGGTTTCTTTCGGCCGCGGATTTTGCTGCCGCCGGCCCTGGCTGAAAGGCTTACGGAAATGGAGCTGCGGCAAGTGGTGCTGCACGAAATGGAGCATTTGCGCCGCGCCGACGATTGGACCAATCTGCTTCAGAAAGTTGCCTTGGCTCTCTTTCCATTGAATCCGGCATTGGTCTGGGTGGAACGCCGGCTGTGCGCCGAGCGCGAGCTGGCCTGTGACGATCGCGTGCTCCTTTCCGGCGGGGCGCGCAAGGCCTATGCCATTTGCCTCACGCGGCTGGCCGAGTACTCGATGTTGCGGCGCGGCCTTTCGCTGGTGCTGGGCGCGTGGGAACGACGGCCGGAGCTGGCGCGGCGCGTGCACCGGCTGCTGCGCGGACCGAACCGCGCGATGAGCGGCGTGCCGGCCAAACTGGCGACGGCGAGCCTCATCGCCGGCGTGCTGGGTGGCGCGTTGGCGCTCGCGCGCAGCCCGCAGTTGGTGGGCTTCGCCGCGAAGAACAGTCCGCCGCAGCGCGCGAGTGCTGCAATGACGCTGAATGCCGGATCAGCGGCTGCGGCAATCCCGGACCACAGGATCCTGCGGCAAGATGATGGTACGCCGCGACTGGTTCCGGCCAGGGCGGTGTTGCCGCAGCGGACGCGCTCCCGCGCCGCGGCGAAGATGGCGCGCAGCCGTATGGTTGCCGGCAACGCCGCGCAAACGCGCGACACCTTCAACCAGGGTTGGCTGGTTTTGACCGAGTGGAATGCCAACGCGGCGCAGCCGCACGCCGTGCTGGCCGTGAAGCTGGGCCCACGGGGTTCCTACGCCGCGGTGCCGACGATGAATGGCTGGCTGATCGTTCAAATCTGACAAGTTTGCGGCGCAGCGCGAGTTGCGCCGGAGTTTGCAAAGGAAAATGGAGGAATTTCAATGCCTGAATCAACTAATCAATTAGTAGCCGTGGGAAAAAAGATGGCCGTTCCCGCGGCGATTGTGGGCGCGTTTGCCTTGGGCGCGGCGATGTTTGTCGGCCACGGCCGCGTGAGTGCCGCCACCGGAATGGCCGCGCCGATGGACGATCAAACGGTTTCGGCGCTGACCTCGCTCGATCACGCCATGGAGGCGATTGCCTCAAGGGTGACGCCCGCCGTGGTAACGGTCGAAGTCACGTCGAAAGACAACCAGAACTCGGCATTTTCGAGCGGGCAGATGCCCAATCTCCCGCCGGGATTCCAGCAGTTCTTCGGGCCCATGTTCCAGCAACCGCAACAGCCGCAATATGAGCATGGGATCGGAAGCGGGGAAGTAATCTCGCCCGATGGCTACATTCTCACCAACGACCACGTCGTCGACGGCGCAGTGCAGATCAAGGTGATGTTCAAGGATCGCCGCGTGCTGAACGGCAAAGTGGTGGGCGTGGACAAGCTGAACGACCTGGCGGTGGTGAAAGTCGATGCCGGCGACCTGCCCACCATTTCATGGGGCGACTCGACCAGGCTGGAGCCGGGGCAGACGGTGCTGGCCTTCGGCAGCCCTTTCGGCTATTTCCGGTTCTCGGTCACGCGAGGAATAGTGAGCGCCATCGGACGCATCAATCCCTACTCGAATGACCCGCGCAAGCCCGGCGACTTCATCCAGACCGATGCGGCGATCAACCCCGGCAACTCGGGCGGCCCGCTGGTGGACGCGCACGGACAGGTGGTCGGCATCAACACGTTCATCATCACCAACAGCGGATCGTTCGCCGGCGCCGGGTTCGCCATTCCGTCGCAGATCGCGCGCTCTTCGGCCGAGCAGATCATCGCGCACGGCAACGTGGAGCACGGCTATCTGGGCATCAGCATGAACGATGTCACGCCGGCCAACGCGCACTTCTTCAACCTGCAAAACGCGTCGGGAGCGATCGTCTCGCAGGTGTCTGCCGATTCGCCGGCCAGCCGCGGCGGGGTGCAGCGCGGCGACGTGATCGACTCGCTGAACGGGAGGAAGATCGTCGACGGCAGCGACCTGCAGGTCCAGGTGGAAGAGATGACGCCGGGAACGAAGATCGCGCTGGGCGTGATTCGCGACGGCAAACCGGTGACGCTTGACCTGACCGTGGGCAAGTATCACGGCAACGAGGAAGTTGCGAGCAACGGCAACGACGATAACGCGCAGGGCGGCAAGCTGGGATTGGCCGTGAGCAATCTCACGCCCGATGCGCGCCAGCAGAACAACATTCCCGACCAGGTGCATGGCGTGATCGTGAACAGCGTGCGCGCGGCGAGTCCGGCCGACGAGGCGGGTATCCAGCCCGGCGACGTGATTCAGGAAGTCGACCGGCAGCCGGCCACTTCGGCGAGCCAGTTCGCCGACCAGGTTCACCAGGACGAGAGCAAAGGCGATCTGCTCCTTCTGGTCTGGTCAAAAGGCGGCTCGGTGTATGTGACCGTTCACGTGGACCAGGGAAACCAGAACGGCTGATCGGGATCGAAACGAAGGAATCATGCGATGAGGCTGCGTTGCTGCGGCCTCATTTCATTTCGGCTCCGTCACTGCATCGCGGAGCGCCCGCCGCCGTTGGGAATGGTGATGTGCAGGCGGGAGAGCATCGGATGAGAGCCGCCGGCGAGAAACTCGAGAGCGATATTTCCGCCCACGTAACTTAACAAGCCATTGTCTCCCATGCGGAGCGCGTTTCCGGCTCCGTACCGGCCGGGATACCAGCCGTAGATTCCGGTAAAGGCGCCCGCGTACGGGGCGACCACCGAGGGAATCGAGAAGACGCGGCTGCCATCGGCCGTGCGCCTGGCGGTAAACGATGAAACGATCGCATGGCGAATTCGCGGGAATACGCCGGTGTATTCGCACGGGTAGTACAACGTGTCTTCTTTCAGTGCTGCGCCAAGCCCGTACCGGGTTGTGGTCTCTACCGCGCCGGTTCCGAAGCTCGAGGCGAATCGCTTGCCGAAGGCAACCGAGCCCTGGCCCCACTCCGGCGGCGAATCGGTCGCCATGTGAATCCCCGCCGATGCCGCGCCAGTAAAGATCGGGTAAGGACCGGCAAGATCGAGGAGATAGTCGTGAAGCAATTCCTTTTGCGTGGGCGGAGTGTACTCCTGACCAGTCCCGGAGGAAACGCGGGAGGAAAACCGGGCGTTCGGGGCGTCGGGAATCGAGGGCGATTGGGCGTGGAGCAGCGGCAACGAACCGGCGACCCAGAGCGCGAAAATGATGATGCGGCGGAGGCGCACGTCGC
>JASHQQ010000190.1 GCA_030039035.1 Acidobacteriaceae bacterium
ATCGAGCCAAAAATGTCAGGAATCCGGATCTCCACGGCACCGGCGAGCGCGCATGTGCACGATCTGTATCGCAAGAAGCGATCCGGATATTGCCGGGAATGCCGGGAATAGCTTACTCAGCGGGAAACGCGCCGTCCACGGTCGTGGTGTCCGCGGCGATAGCGCTTGAGACGGGGCGGGTCGGGTTGTGTGCCGGAGCCGCGCATGGAACCCGCAAACATTGTAGCGCGAAAGCAGCGAGGCACGGAATCCGGGCGTTACCTGAAGCGGCGCCAGACCGGAGCGCAGGTCAGCGTTCGACGGCCTGCGAAAAAGCGGCTTCTTCGGGGTTTCTCGCCAGCTTCCTCAGACCCCAGGAAGTGGGTGGCTTCTACCACCGATGGGCATGGAAAAAATTACTGAAGTCACCGATGATTTTAGTGAGAAATTAATGACAGACCAGAGGTACATTCGGGAATCCGTGGTCCGGGGAGAAACATCCGCCGCCGGTGCCGGCAAATGTTGCGCCTATAACCAGACGCGAGAGAGATTTCTGTGTGCCCAGGTCGCGAGCGGCGATTTTCACGCCTCGAGCCTCGAGGCCCACCTCTCGACTCTTGCGCCCGGATCCGGCACGGCGCTCTGGCTCATTCCGTTCCGCGGCATCTCGCCTACAAGCGTTCGCGTTCCCATCGATCTTCTCTACCTCGACCGGAACTGCGTGGTCCTTGAGGCCGTGGAGTCGTTTCCGATCTCAAGCATTTCGTCGTCCAGCGCTCCGGCTGCGAGCGTCCTCGCCCTGCCGGCCAATACGATTGCGTCGGTGGGGACCCGTCCCGGCGATCAACTGATTCTGTGCGATCCCGAGGAGATGAAGTGGCGCCTGCAGCAGTTACTGGCCGCAAAAGCCCAGACCCAGGCCGAATCAGGCGTTGTTCCGACCCCGGAGCCGGCGGCTCGCGGCGCAGCCGGCCGCGTGATTCTGTTCGACCGCTCGCGGTCGAAGCCCGCCGTTGAAGTTCCGCCTGTTGAAGTCGCTCCCGTTGCGGCGCCTGCGCCGCCGGAACCTGAGGCCGCACCCGCGCCGGCGCTCGCCGAACCGGCGCCGGCGAAGGCAAAGCCGGCGAAAAGCTGGCTGCAGCGCCTGTTGTCGCCCGAGCCGGCCCAACCGCGCAAGGCGCAGCGGGAGGCGATCCAGGGAATCGCCGCGTATTTCTTCAACGGCGGCCAGTCGGTTGCGCACGGAGTCCGGGACATCAGCCCAAGCGGCTTTTATGTTTTCACCGAAGAGCGCTGGTACCCGGGAACCATCATCCGCATGACCCTCACCGACCAGCGCCAGCCTACTGCCGAGCGCTCCATCACCGTCAACGCCAGCGTGGTCCGCTGGGGCAACGACGGCGTCGGGCTCCAGTTCGTTCTTCAGGACGAGAAAAGCCGCGGAAGAGGATCGATGGATGGAATGACCGCCGGACCCGGCAAGGCGCAGATCGAGCAGTTCATTGCGCGGCTGAGAAGCGGCGGCAGTTAGGTCTCCGACCGCATGAATTCGCGCCATCGTAATGGTTTCCCAAGTCTCAAAACCGAGACCTGGGGCGCCCGGCTTTCCCTGCGCGAAGCCAATCGTTGAAAAAGCCGGCATCGCCATCGACAAGGTCCGGAATGGTCCTGAACTGTCCTGGGCTGAACTGACTGCTTGTCCTGGCGGCCTCGATCCGAACGCTCCGGCACAATTCATACAATCATCCTTTGAGACAATTCGAGCAGTGCGAGGAAGCCTCCTCGAAACAGGGAATGCGATGGATTTCAACTATGTTGTGCTTCCGGCGCTGATTGTGCCGGGCGCGATTCTCATTGCGGCCCTGTCGATCCGCCGCGCCATGTCGCAACGGCTGCGAACGGTTCCGGCCTGGCGAAGAGCGGTGGAGCGCACTCTGCTTCTGTTCCTCGCGGTCATTGCGCTTGCTGCCGGGGCGAGCAGCGCATTCAACGCCATCGCGCTCCATCGCTATCTCGCCAATCCGCCCGGTCAGCTCTACCGAATTAACGGCCACAGGATGCGCATCGAATGCATGGGGAGCGGCTCACCCACCATCGTTCTCGACGCCGGATTGGGGGACGACGGCCTCATATGGAGCAGCGTTGAGCCGGAGCTGGCGAAAACCACGCGGGTCTGCTCCTATGACCGTGCCGGATTCGGCTGGAGCGATCCTCTGCCGGGGCCGCGCGATGCCGACCACATCGCCTTCGATCTGCACAGCTTGCTCGCAGCCGCAAAAATCGATGGCCCCATCGTGGTCATGGGACACTCCCTGGCGGGAATTTATATCCGCGACTATGCAACCCGCTATCCCGCCGAGGTCGCCGGACTCATCTTCGTCGATGCGTCCACGCCGGGGCAGGACCAGAATCCGGCAATAAAGGCGCACGGGATGATGCAACGTCCGCCGCGATTTCAGGTCGCACTGATCGAATCCGCCTTCATTCTCGGCATACCCAGACTTGCCGGCGCTTGCTCGCATGCCCGCCCCGGCGTCGACGCTCGCACGGCGAGACTCTTTGCCGAAGACAGATGTCACCAGGAGTTTCAAGGTCCCGCGGAGATGGAGAGCTTCGACCGTTCCAGCGAGGAGACCGGGCATACCGGTCCGTACGGCGCACTGCCGATCCTGATCTTCTCCCACGATCCCGAAAAAGGCGCGGCTACCGGGGAGCCGGCGGATCTGGCGGCTGCCTGGACCGGGATGCAGGAGGATCTCAAAAAGCTCTCCACGCGCAGCCGCAGAATCATCGCCAAAGGCAGCGGCCACTACATCCAGCTCGAGCGCCCGGATCTGATCGAGCGCGAGGTGCCGCTGTTTATCGGGCAGATCCGCGGCACAGCGCCCCTGTCGTCGAATTACGGATCGACAACCACCGAGTGACCACCGTTCCCGAGCGGCGCCGGGAAAGAATCGGTGGCAAAGATTTCCTCTCGCCGAGGCTCTGTCCCTGGGTTTTTCTTCAAGTGCTCCGGCACCGGGTCCTTTTCAATTCTTGATCCGGGATCCCGGATCCCTGTTCCCTGATCACTGTACGCTGTTTCTCCAGAAGAACCACGCCGCCATGGCCAGCCCGATGAAAACAACCAGCCCTCGCAACACCGGCTGGGGAATACGGCGCGCCGAGCTGGCCGAGGTGTACCCGCCCACGGCGCAGGTTGCCATGGCCACCAGGCAGTAGCGCCATACCACCTGCCCGCTGACGGTGAAGATGACGAAGGCGATGCCATTGGCCAGCGTGGTCGCCACCACCTTGAGCGCATTGATCTCGTTCAGGTCCCGATGGCCGAAGAGCGACAGCAAGGCGATGAGCAGGAAGCCCGCGCCTGCGCCGAAATAACCGATGTAGAAGCAAACGGCCATCGTGCCCAGGAAGATCGCGGTCCGCCGTGGCGGACCCTCTGCGTGCGGGGCTTGCTTGCGCCGCTCCAGCCAACGCGTCACCGGCCCGCTCGCCGCAAACAGCAAGGCCGCGCCCAGCAGAAGCCAGGGTACAAGGTGCAGAAACGTCATCTGCGGCGTGTTCAGCAGCACCGCTGCGCCGGCCGTTCCGCCCAGCAGTCCCGCCAGCGCCATGGGGAAGGCGAGCCGGCGGTTTCGGCCGAGATCGCGCCGGTAGGCGACAATCGACGTGATCTGCCCAGGCCACAAAGCCACGGTGTTGGTGGCATTGGCCTGGATGGGCAGCATCCTCATACCCAGCATCGCCGGAAAGACGAGAAACGAGCCGCCTCCGGCAACGGCGTTCAGCGTTCCGCCGAGAAACGAAGCCACTGCAAGCCACGCCCATCGCCAGTGCATCGACTGGAAGGCAGAGAGATATCGATCCATTCCCCTCGATTGTACGGGCGCCAGGACTGGAGGATTATCCTGAAGCTGATTCGCTCCACAGGAGGAACGCTTGCGCCAGCCGGCTTTCATCGAAATGGCGTTCCTTCTGGCGCTGGCCTGCACCCTGGTTGGCTCCTCGGCCGGTCTGCCATCGGTGATTGCCGAGCGGACGGCGATGCAGGCGCCGGCGCCGAACTGGACCGAACCCACAGCCGACGAGTGGCGCGAATCCGCCGAAGCCGACCGCCAGGGGCGGCGCGCTCCGGGCCCCCACGAGATCGCTTTCTCGTTCGCGCTTGCCGAAAGCGCCCGCGACACCAGCGCCGGAGTCTATGACGCGCAGAAGAGACTCGTCCGCACGCTGTGGAGCGCGCGCCCCTATCGTGCGGGCACGCACTACGGCATCTGGGACGGCAAGGACGATTACGGCAACCCGGCGCCGGCCGGAGCCTACACGGTCAGGCTGCTGCACGCCAACGTGCACTACGACTGGCAAGGCGTGATCGGCGTGACCGAGGATTCCCTCGCCGGCCCGGACAACTGGGATACCACAGCCTCTTTCCCCAACTCGCTCGCCTTCCTCCACGGCAAGGCCTACGTCGCCGGCGGCTACAACGAAGGAAGAATCGAAGGCTTTGTCTTCAACGAAAAGACGCCGGGGACGATTTCGCCCTTGAATATGGCTCTTTGCTTCGGCGGACAGTTTGAAGATGCGACTACCGACGGCCAGCGCATCTATTTCGCATCGCTTCACTACCTTGGCAACGGATCCAATGCGGTTGTGGCCTTCATGCCCGACGGCCAGCCGTACAGCTTTCCCCAGGGGACCGAAATCCCGCAGGTCGACCATCTCGGCGCCTATTTCGTCAACCTGCAGACGCAACCCAGAACCTGGCTTCCCGGCGTGCGCGGCGTGGACGTGGCGCCTTTCCTTGACACGGTTATCACCGGCCTTGCCGTGCAGCGCCACGGAAACCTGCTGGCCAGCGCGCATGGCGGGCGCGGTGGGCGCGTAACGAGGGCGAGTCTGGATTCGATCTTCCTCTGGGACAAGGTCAGCGGCGCCGCGCTGGGAAAGATCTCAGGCATTCCCAACCCGCAGCGGATGGCCTTCGACCCGAACGGCGATCTGTGGGTGATCGAAGGCGGACCCATCACCGAGCTCTATTGGGATTCCGGAGCGCATCTCGTTCGAATTCACGACCCCGGCGGCAAAAACGAGGTCAGCGAGCCGATTTCCGGCCTCGAGAACCCCGTTGGCGTCGCTTTCGATCCCGTTAATAGCCACCTTTTCGTGGCCGATGGCGGCGCCAGCCAGCAGGTGAAGGAGTTCGACCCGAAAACCGGCCGCCTGATCTCGTCGCTGGGTACGCCCGGCGGATATGGGCGCGGCGCCTCCTGCGATCCCACCGTACGGCCGGATACCTTCTGGCTCGATTTCAACTTCCGCGCCACCGGGTCAACGCTGGGGTGGATCGCCGTCGACGAGGGCGGCGACCTGTGGGTGGGTGACTTCACTTCCGGACGGATCTTGCGCTTCCATCACGGCAAGCTCGTCGACCGAATCGAAGAGTCGCGCTGGAATTTCCAAGTTTCGGTGCCGCGCTCCGATCCCACGCGCCTTTTCGGCGGCTGGAACGGCATGTGGGAATACAAGGTCGACTACAGTGTTCCGCTCGAGCCGTCCGATCCTCTCGACCCGAAGGCAAGGCACTCGTGGAAGCTGGTCCGGAACTGGTATCCGTGCTTCCTGCAGGCCGAAGCCGGTCAGCAGGATGGCAAGGCCGCCGAGCTGGGAATCGCCGACAAGTTCAGCAACGGCCAGATGTACGGCCTGGTCAACTACCACGGCGGACCGTTCGGGAAAGACAACGCGCTGGTGAGTCTGCCCGAGGATGGCCATCTCAAGGCCGTCAACAACCGGATCCAGACTTTCCGGTTCGAAGGAATGGGCGAAAGCGGGGACTTCTATCACGTGACCCGTTCGGGAACGGAACCCGTCCAGTTCACGATCGAACGCTTCTCGCCCACGAGCTTCGATACGCAAGGCCTTCCCTTGTGGGACAACGGCACGCCCATCGCCACCATGACCGTGGACATGGCCACTGGCAGCCCGTTTCCCGGCTGCGGCTTCTGCGATCTGACGCCCTCCGACGGCGGCATCATTCCCATTTACTCCGGCCAAGGCGTCCACCCCATCGCCGCGTCCGGCGCTCCCGCTTTCCATCTGGGCGGACTGCCCGTCAACGGGACCGAGCTCCAGTGGCAGGGCATGCCGGAAAAACCGATCCGTTTCCCCGACGGACACGGAACTTACCCCGGAATCCCATCCCGCTTTCCTCATGGAAATGTAGCCTTCGCCTTTCATCACGACATCTTTGCCGGCGTGAACGGCGTGTGGCTGGACTTTTCCTGCCAGTTCTATCACTACCGCGACGACGGGCTGATGGTCGGTCAGTTCGGCTGGAGACGCTTCGACGACCACAATCGCGCCAGTCCCGGCGTGCCCGACGCGCGGTCCGGCAAAGCGCTCGCCCCGGGCTTTTGCGGCAACGATCAGATCTTCAGAATTGTCCAGGTGGGGAAGGACTACTACATGTACGTCCCCGATGAGGGCTATCGCTCCGGCATCCATCGCTGGCACATCTGGAACCTGGATAGCATTGGCGAAATGAGCGCTGGGGCGCAGTGGGGCGCGACCGTCGAGCTCAAGCCGCAGCCCTGAGCGGTTATCTCGCTTGCAGGCCGTTTCCGTGCGCTACCGGGGTTGGGAAACTTCTTTCGCGCCGATGGGCCGCGGGGTATGCTCTTGCCATGGCTTCAGGCTTGCGTCGAATAGCCTTTGCCGCCGGCGCTCTTTGCGTCCTTGCCGTGCTGGCGGCGGGGCTGCCTGCGCAAACAATGCTCCCGGAACCGGCCCGATGGCGCTCGGGGCTGACCGAAATCGATGCAGGGTGGTCAGAGCATCAGGGCGACGACATGGCCTGGGCCGCGCAAGGATTCGACGCGAGCGCGTGGCCGACGGTCGATCTCGAAGATCTCGGCGCGGCCCGGCCCGGTTGGCGCTGGTTCCGCAAGCGCGTGAACGCCGGCTCCGACGATCCCTATCTGCGGCTGCTCATCGAAGGCGGGGTGGGAACCTACGAGCTCTATGTCAATGGCGAGCGGGTTCCGGGCGCCAGCCTGAACCCGGACTTCAACGTCTACCGGCCCGTCGAACGCGTCTTCGCGCTGCACGACGGCAACGGAGACTTCACCATCGCGCTGCGAACACACGCGCCCGCCAACTACGCGGACTACAAACTGCCGCTCTTTCTTTCCGTCACGCTGGGACTGCCGGTCGCCATCGAATACGAGCGCGCTGCGCTTCAGTCGGAACGGCTCTACGACCTTTTGCCCTCCATCGCGATCAATCTGCTGCTTTGCCTCGTCGGCGTCGGCGTGATTTGCCTCTATTCCGGCCGCGACCGGCGCCGCGAATACCTGTATCTCGGGCTGTACCTGTTCGTTCTTGGCCTGTCGAATGGGCTGTGGAACCTGCAGCAGACGGGCGTCGCTCCCACCTCGCTCAACATTCTGGGCTCAGACCCGCTCGTTTACGTGTACACGATTCTTCAGATCGAATTCACCTTCAGCTTCGTCGGCAAGCGCCCCGGGCGCACCATTCGGATTTACCAGGGTGTCCTGCTGCTGCCCTGGATCCTCGCCGGAATGTGCTGGACGGGCCATTTTCCGTCCGACACCTA
>JASHQQ010000025.1 GCA_030039035.1 Acidobacteriaceae bacterium
GCCCGGATCGTCGTCGCGTCCCTGGTTGATTCCACCCTTTCTTCGAATTGACAACGCGTGCAGTGAAGTGGAAATCCCTGAGGTCAGATGCCCTGAGCCGGACCCGGTTCGAAGGAGATGTTGAGTCGGGTCAGGCCGCGTAATCCGGCGTTTTCCCGCCATTCCAGCCGTGTCTCCAGCAAAGCCGGGTTTGAAAGACGGCGCAGCAATGTATTGAATGCGATCTGGCCTTCGATTCTGGCCAGCGGCGCGCCAAAGCAGAAATGGGCTGCCCATCCGAAAGCCAGATGGCGGTTATCCGCGCGAAGCAGATCCAGCCGATCCGGGTCGGAAAATCGATTCGGATCACGATTGGCGGCGGCCAGAACCGCGACCACGCGCGACCCCTTCCGGATGGTCTTGTCGCCAAGCTTCATATCGGCGGGTGCAATGCGGGCGGTGTGTTGAACGGGCGATTCGAAGCGGAGCAGTTCTTCAACCGCGGAAGCGACGATCTCCGGATGCCTGCGCAGATGGTTCATGTTATCCGGATGGCGAAGGAGGGTCAGGAAGCCGCTCGCGATCAGGTTCGTTGTTGTCTCATGACCGCCGATCAGCGTAATGATGGTATTCGCGATGACCTCGTCGTCCGAGAGCCGCTGACTGTCGATTTCCGCTGTCATCAGCGAGTGGATCAGTCCGCCGCCGGGGTGTCTACGCTGTTCCTCCATTCTTGCGGCAACATAGCTGCGCAGATCCTCGAGGCTTCGGACAATCTCACCGACGCGAGCGGGATGGTGCTGGAAGTTACCCAATACTTCAGCCAGGTCGAGAACCCAGGCATGAAGTTGTCGATGATCCTCAACAGGCACGCCGAGGAGTTTTGCCGTCACGATGGCGGGAAGCGGATTGGCGAAGTCGACAATCATATCCATACGCCCGCTGGCCATAAACTTGTCGATCAGTTCGTCGGCGATGGATGCGATTTCGGCGCGAAGAGCCTCGACCCGTCGCGGGGTAAATGCCGCGGAGCAGATGCCGCGCAGGCGGGAGTGCTTGCTCCCGTCCATGAACATCATCTGCTTCAGCATAACCTCGGAGAATGGCTTCATGAACGAAAGCCCCAGACGATCGAGATAGGCAGGCAGGGGAGTGCGATCGGCGGAATATTGAGTCAGGACCGTAACTGCTTCGGGATAGGTGGTAACTACCCATGCATGCATATAAGGATCCCAATGCACGGGTTCATGGTCGCGCAAGGCCCGATACAGGAGATGCGGATCGGCAAGGACCTGGGGTTCGATCATCCGCAGAAGGCTGAGGCTTTCATCATCCGCTACCTTGAATGCTCCAGGAAAGGAACTCGCCATGCCCCAACTCCGTCTTTGCCTTTCGATGTTACGACTTCACAGGATCCCAGTGTATGGCATCAGGCTGCAGCGGTTCCACATATTCGATACATCGGAGCCGCCAAAACAAAGTGGCTCTTTCCTCGGGAAAGAGCCACCTTGAACGACGCGGAGAACTGTGTAAGGAAACCGTGGAGCCGCTCTTGCGATTCAGCTTCAATCCGGAAGAACGGTCGAAAGAGCCGACTTGATCGCCCGATCGTTCCTTTCTTGGGGGAAATCGATCCGTGTATGGCGATCAGACCGCCAGGTTCTGTTGCGGTTCGTTGGGCGGAGCGAGGTAGGAGAGGATAATCTCCGCAACGCTGCGTACGTTCTGGGCAGTGGTCATCAACTCGCGATGATGGCCCTCGACGAACTTCGTGTGCAGGTTGTTCCGGATCAGCGCCTGCCATCCGGGGAGAAAGTCGAGAGAGGCAGTGCGCCTTGAAGCAAGCAGCAGCAGCACATCCCCCTCGTACCCTTCGGCCTTGTACCCGAACGCAGCCGATTCGATCAGCGCCTGCGCTTCGCTGAATTGGGACCATGCAGATCGCGCTCCGGCGGTGCGCGCGGCGTACTTGAGGAGACGCCTGCGGAAGTTGAAGAGCGACTCGCGCAGCCCCAGTCGCAACATTCTCTCGATGCGATGGCGAGGCCGGTTCAGCTTGGCTGCAAGGGAGTTATAGGAATTCAGATAAGCCGGACTTGGCGCGTCGAGGAGCACCAGCAATGAAACCTCATGTCCGGCGGCCCGCAACTGCGTGGCGATCTCATATGCTAGAACGCCGCCAATGCACAGGCCGGCTATATGATACGGTCCGTTCGGCTGCGTTGCCAGGATCTTCCTTATGAAGCACGCGGCGATGCTGGCCAGTGTGGGTTTTTGGCCGAGAAGCGCCATATCTGCTTTTGTGAGCATAACCAGGCAGACGGGCTGGTCTTCTCCAACTTCCTTTGCCAGTTTCACATTCAGATAGTGCACCCAGAAGATTGTGGGCCGGGATCCGTTCTGCCGAAGCGGCAGAACCCCGGGCGGGATGACGCGCTCATGCTTTGCCGCATTGAGCATGAGTGTTACCTGGGAGCGGACTGTGGGGTTTTGAAAAAGTTGAGCCACGGTGACCTTGCGCCCGAATTCCATGGCGACGCGTCCCTGCAGGGCCGAGAAGACCGCGGGATGCGCTCCCAGGTTGAAGAGATTCTCCTCCGGCCCGATGTACTTTTGACCGAGAAGCTCCGCCCAGATTTCCGCAAGTCGCATTTCCTGCTGCTTCGTTTCGATCATAGAAGCCATCTTCTCCACGGTTGGTGCTGCGAAAAGCTCTTTCAGTGTCAATTCCACACCGAACGTTGTTCGCAAGCGCATGAGAAGCTGCATCCCGAGCAGCGAATGACCGCCTGCGAGGAAGAAATTCTCATCGATCCCGATTGCATCGGTATCGAGAATCCGGTGAACAATCGCGAGCAGCTTCCATTCCACTGCCGTTCCTGGCAACTTGCGATGAATGTCCACCGGGAGTGCCGCGCCGCCGGCCTGTTCGAGCCGTGAACGATCGATTTTTCCGTTCTCCGACAACGGAACCGATTCCAGCCGGAGAAAAGCCGAGGGGACCATGTAATCCGGCAAACTTCGAAGCAGATATTGCCGGAGCTCCTTTGCGCCGGGCACACGACTGCATTTGCCCGGCAGAACATGTGCGACGATCTGGCATTCACCGTCTGCGGACCGGGATGTAGCCACCGCGGCAAATTCGATGGCCGGGTGCCGGACGAGGATATTCTCGATTTCGTCGAGCTCAACGCGCTGTCCGCGGATCTTTGTCTGGCGATCCATACGCCCCAGGAATCCGATTTCGCCGTCAGGCCGCCGGATTCCGCGATCGCCGGTGCGAAACATCCGTCCATCCGGAGAGGCCGCGAAAGGATCGGGCAGGAAATTCCGCTGCACAGAGTCGTCGAGGTTGTGGTACCCGCGACCCACGCCGTTTCCGCCGATACAGATTTCGCCGCTGCATCCATCGGGAACCTGTTGACCGTCTTCGTCCAGCACATAGACCGTCGCGCCTGCGATTGGCGAACCGATGGAGGGTTCACCCGAAACGCCGGCCTTGAGCAAGGCCGAGGTAGCAACGACAGTGCACTCGGTGGGTCCATAGTTGTTGACGACGCTGAAGGGCAGGCCGTCGCCTGGGCCAACTCGCAGTGCGTCGCCGCCGGTGAGCAAGAATCGCAATGCTGTCTCACGCGGCCAGCTCATTTTGAGCATTGGCGCCGCATGGAGGGTGGGAACAAACGCGATCGTAATTTGCCGACTGATCAGCCATTGCTGCAGCAGTTCGGGAGACGAACGAACTGAATCGTCGGCCAGGCACAGGGTTGCTCCGCCACAGAGATTCGGCCATATCTCCCACACAGCCGCGTCGAACCCGAGCCCGGCGAGATGGCTCACGCGATCCTGCCGCTGCACGTCGAATGCCTGACGATGCCAGCGGATCAGGTGAGCAAGGTTGGCGTGGGTGATCTCGACACCTTTCGGAGTCCCCGTCGATCCCGACGTGTAAATGATGTAGGCAAGGCTTGTCCCGTCAACGGGCTCGCGCGCCGCCCTGGGGGCACAGGCAATGGCTCGGGCGTCACGGGATGGATCGACGCCGAACGGCTTCCGCCTGAGACGCCCGAGAGTCGAGGCAGAGGCCACGACCGCAGCCGCCCCGGAGTCGTCTACCGCAAATTGCACGCGCGAATCCGGCCACTTCGGGTCCAAAGGCACGTAGGAAGCGCCGGACCGCATGATTCCGAGCGCGGCGATGATCCATTCGAAGGAGCGCTCCATGCAAATGGCCACCGACTGGCCCGTCCCTATTCCATTCAAGGCAAGATAGAAGGCGAATTGGTTCGCACTTCGATCCAACGTCTCATAACTCAGTCGCTTCCGGCCATCGGTCAATGCAACTGAATCCGGCTGCCGGTTCGCAGTTTCTGTAATGAGATCCGGGAGAAGAAGATCGTCTGTTGTCGCGAAACCCATAGAGTGCGCCAGTTCCGGTCCGCCTGACGGTCAAGTCAGTAACGGCCGGCGATTTTCAATCATCATGGCTTTCCGTCTTTGCGGTCTGGCCCTGATAAGTTATCGGAATTGTCATTGCACATGTGGACCTTCGCTTCGTGCGGGCACCAGGCCCTTTACTGCGGCAGCCGGAGTATCGCAAAGTCGAGAATTACTCATGCGGCAACCTGCGGTGCACGCACAAGAGCTTTGCGTCCTGCCTTCAGCCGGCTGGCGATGGGCGCCTCGACAAACTGATGAAGCAGGCAGCCGACAGCAAGCCCGAGAGTAATGCTCAGAACGACGGAGAGAATGCCTGAATCAATCCGCAGACGATGCAGCAAGGCCGGCGGAAACGGAGCCACAAACGGGTGAATAAGATAGATGGCGTATGATGCGTTGCCAAGGTAAAGGATGGTGCGCGGAATGCGATCCTCCAGGCTTCCCAGCGATACCGCCGACATGACTATCAACGCGGCCGGCAGTCCGTTGATCACGACCTTCGGGAAGCCCCAATCGGAGGAGGGGAGAAGCAGCGCAATAAAGCCGGCCGCCAGAAGTGGAAGCGCAGCCCCGCGCGGGAGCCGATAACCGCGAACGAAGGCTCTTGCGATCAGCATTCCCACGAAAAACTCGAGGACGATCGAGTTGAGAAACGAGGTGATGGGCGGCCATGACGTACGGTAGAAGAGCGACCCGATCGAGAGGATCGCCAGAGCCCAACCAACAAATCTGAAAACATCCTTGCGGAAAAACAAGGCAAGCGCAAACAATGCATAAAAAAGCATTTCGAAATTCAGCGTCCATCCGACGCCGACCAAAGGCTCGATCTTGCCGTCCAGATTGCGAGAGGGAAGGAACAGATAGGAACAGGCGGCTGTCGAGAAGTTCAGATTCGTGTGCAAGGCGAGCCCGGCGGTAGAAAGGACGATCAGCACTTTCAAGGTGGTCACGATCCAGTAAAGAGGGACGATGCGTTCGATCCGGCGCTTTGCGAAAACCTTCCATCCATCGGCTGAATTCATGAACTTTTGCGAGGAATACACCATGACAAACCCGCTTATAACAAAGAAGATGTCGACCCCTCTTGTTCCTCGCGTCCATACCGAAATGCCATGGTCAAGGCGCTCGCTTGCGTAGAAGGTGGAATGGGTAACGACCACCAGCGTAGCCGCGACCATGCGCAAAGCCTGGAGCGAAAGCAGCTTTTCAGTTCGCATAATCCTCGTAAACGGCCGCCGCCGGAGCTGCTCCGGGCAGGCTATGCGCTTTGCGGGATTCCCGCTCGTAGGCCTGCGATTCGCACAGCGCATCAGCGGGCGCATAGCGAAGAAGCAATTGCTCGTAGGAGCCGAGAATCTTTTCCTGGGCAAACAATTCGCTATGCCTCCGGTAACTCGCCGTTTCCATCTCGGCCAATACTTCCGGATTCCTCTTCAGCGAATCAAGGATCCGATCAATATCTTCCGGTGTGTGGAAGAACATGGCGCCGTCTCCGGCGACCCACCGCGTGAAGCGGTTGTCGTGGGCAATCACCGCATTTCCGGCGGCAAGCGACTCCACGAGAGAGGGGTTTGTTCCTCCCACCTGATGGCCGTGAAAGTATCCGCGGGCATGAAATCGCAAAGCTTTTACAATATCCCGATCGAAAATCGCGCCGGGAAAGCGGATTTCGGATCCGGCCGCATCCAGCACGGCCTTTTGATATCTCGTGCCGTCAACCTTGTAGTTACCCAGGACGACCAGCGGCATTCCACGGCGCCTGAGCGAATAACCATGAACGATCTCCAGGATCGAGTTCTCAGGCTCCGGCCGCGCGATCAGCAAGTAATACCCTTTCGGGTTCAGATCGAATTGTCTTATGAGCGCCTCCGGAGCCGACGTGACCGGTTCGGCCCCATAGGCAATGGTAGAGATCTTTGCGCGCGACGTATGGCGCGAAAGATGCCTGCAAATTTCCGGATGATCGGCGACGAGGTGATGCGCCACGCGCGCACCCGCCCACTCGTTCATCCAGAACCAGATGCGTGCGGGCAATGACCACTTCGCTCTCCGCCACTCGATCCCGTCCATGTTCATGATGCTTTTCATGCCCCTGAGCCGATACAGCAGGTTGAAAGCGCCCGTATTGTATCCAAGGGTCAACACCACGCCTTTTTCGCGCAACGAGTGAAGAGTGGCCTTCCAGTCGAATATCATGGTTCCAAGCGGGCCCTCCGCGGCCGGAATCAGCACGCGGCGCACTCCGTTCCACTCGTCCTCTCCCGCAGCTTCTCCCCCGGTTATCTGGCAGTAGACTGTGACCTGATGACCGCGCGACAGGAGAAAGAGGGCAAAGTCCTGGGCAAAGGTTTCAAAGCCGCTATGTTTCGAGGGTACCCCGCGGGTTCCCAGGATCATGACATGCATGAGATCTCCTTGAAAAATGGTCCCGATGCCTGAGTAAGTAAAGTTATTTGCCCCATCAAATGTCGACTCGCTAGACTGCGGGTTCGGTGGCTTTGTCTGCATCGATCAGGCTTGGATCCCTCACGCAGCTCTTTCCGGCGGCCAACTCCACTATGAGTTCCTGGATGCGTTCTTCATAACGCGACAGGGAGAACTTCGCCTGCGCGTGCGCGGCCGCAGCCTTTCCCATGGTTTCGCGAAGGACCGGATCCTCGAGCAGCTTCCGGATGGCAACGGCAAGAGATTGCGGGTCGGAAGGAGGAACAAGCAGGCCCGTCACGCCATCCTGAATCAGCTCGCATGTGCCCCCGTGATTTGTAGCGATCACCGCCCGGCCGTGCATCATGGCCTCAACCGTGACGCGCCCGAAAGGCTCCGGCATGCGCGATGGGAGAACGAATACGTCAAGGCTCCTGTATACGCTCCCGACATCCGCGCGATATGGCAACAGGTGAAACCGGTCACCGATGCCCAGGCTGCGTATCCCGACTTCGAGTTCGCGAAGATATTGCGACTGGTCGGAGAAATAACTGCCCACCGCGACAAAGTGAACATCCTGACGCTGCTGCAGCACGAGGCGCGCCGCCTCGGCAAGAATCTCCTGTCCTTTCCAGTAGCTGATACGGCCGATCATTCCAACGAGCAAGTCTTCATCCGGCACGGCCAGTTCGCGTCGAAGACTTACTTCCGGACCGGCGACTTCCAACGACGGAACGCCGACTCCGTTATAGATAACGCGTGTCTTCTCCAACAATGCGGGAGCTTCCCGGAGAATGCTGTCTCGCACGGCGTTGGAGATACAAACCACACTCTCCGCGCAAATGTGCAAAAGCTTGTACAGGGTCCAGCGCACAGGCCGGGGCATCGAAACGATCTCTCGTATGTGCCAAAGCACCGGGACCCGCGCCAGCCCGCCTCCGATGGCTCCCGACACCGTAACGATCGTATTGACATAAACCAGCGCCGCCCGCCGCTTTCGCGCAAGGGAACGAACATAAATGGAGCCCCGAACAAGCTGCATCAGGAGGGGGACAATCGATCGGGCAGAAATATACTTGCGGCGGAGGATGCCGAGCGGCGCGAAATGGTATTCGACGCCCATGCGGTCCAACTCGGCGGATAACATGCCGGTTGGCATGTCGGAAGGCAGAATAACGATCGGATGGTATTTCGCGAAATCCAGGGAGCGAATGGAATGGAGCAGGCCGATATCGGCGCCGTACATGTCGTTCGCGTGATGCACGAAGAGGATATTCCGCGGCAGCCCATCGGAGGCGTTGCTCCCCGATTTCTCTGCCTTTGCGCCCTGGATCGGTCTGCCGGTCATCGATGAGCCCGCAAGTCGTGCGCGTCCCGTCCGGCCCAGGAGACCGTCCCGCAACCCCGCCACAAAGAACTTCACCTTTGTCCACGATGCGTCCTCCATCAGGAGAATCTTGAGAGGAATGGACACAAGCTCGCGCAAGGTGGGGAGAATCAGTCGGGGAAATCTTCGCCCGTAAGTGCTGAGAATCCGGATTTTGTTCCGGGCGTAATAGTATCGAGCCTCCGGGCGGTAATTCCTGGTTGTAATGGTCCTGCCGAATATCCGGCGGGTTGAAGGATGGCCGGATTGATGCATGAGAATCGCGTTCCGGCTCAAGCCGATGAAATAGCCGTTTTTGCGGAGCCTCAGACTGTAGTCGTCGTCGACGCAATAGATGAAGAGATCTTCGTTGAACAATCCGCACTCAGCGAATGTCTCCATCGGAAAGAGGCTCCCGGAGGTGATGCTGAGAAACACGCCTCCGTCGTGGTATGCCGATACCGGCCGTTCGGCGCCGGTTTCGGGATCGATATAGCGGGGAACGATCTGAAGTATGTTCTTGTGCTGGCGGTAAGCTTCGAAGTCGGCGATCATGCAAGAGACGAATCCGTCGGTTATAACGCTATCCTGGTCGAACAGCACGACCCAGCGGCACCCCTGCCGCTTCGTCTCGATCACGCCGGCGTTGAGAGCAGCGGCAATGCCAATGTTTTCTCCGTTCTCGATCATCGTGAAATGGAGTTCGCTTTCGGCGGCTCGAAGTTCGGCGAGCTCATGCGTAGCCGACCCATTGTCGACCACGATCATGACGTCCACCTGCTCGCGAATCCGGGCAAGGTGCCTTATCTGCCCGCTACTCGGATGGTAGGTGACGATGATTGCGCCTATGGTGCCTCTGCTGCTCATGGCTCGTTTCGTTGCACTCTGGTTACGAAGTTGTATACAAGGCTTTCTCGAAGCTGGCCGATGCGCGCTCCCAACTGAATTGCTGGACGTAGTCAAAGCCCTTCCTTGCAAGCTCAATCCGGAATTCAGGATCCTGTATGAGTCGCAGGATATTTGCCGCAAGCGCCTTCGGCGATCTGGCAGGACAGGTCAATGCGGTCTGGCCGTCGATAGCGAACTCGCGGTGTCCGTCAACATCGGTTGCGGCAAGAGCGGCGCCGCAAAGCATCGCCTCGCAGGCAGGCAAACCCCATCCTTCGGTTCGGCTGGGGGCAACGAAGATGGCGGCTTTGTTGTATAACTCGCGCAGCAGCGCGGGCGCGGGAGACTGGTAATAGTCGATCCACTCCGGAAGCGTTGCCGGCCGGGGTGGAACGCCAAACAGCGAGACCCTGACATTAGGGACCTTCCGGCGAACGATGGAAAGTGCTTCAAGGCCGTCCGCCGATCCTTTCCACTCAGCCAGGTGATATAGCATCATGAGTTGATTCCCGTTCCGGTCTTCCAGAGGAGTCACTTTGCGGAACGCATCGAGATCCAGTCCGTAAGGGATATAAATTGCGGTCTCTCCAAGTCCTTGCGCGATTTCAGCCAGCCATCTGGAAGGGACAATCTTCCTGAGCGGTGCTCTCCAGGTGGCGAAGACGCGTTCTTCCGGTCCATTCCAGGTCTCGAGGTGCTGGATGAGATAGAACCGGCGACCCTTCGCGGTTCCGCATCGTTGCACCCATTCGGCCGTCTGCCATGCAGTGGCGACGATCGCGTCTCCGTCCGGCAGGAATCGCTCAGCCAGCGAAGGCACGCAGGCAAGCCGCACTCTCGGGTCGATCGAAATCCATGCGTCCGGTGTGTAACGGCCATCGATTCTGCGCAGCGCATACCGGACCCCGTTCTTCAGGTAATCGAGCGGGGTTGGATCGACAGCCAGCCTTGCGGGATGAACGACAGTTACCGCGTGGCCGCGGCGCGCGAGATGATTCGCGTGCTCGTAGACGATGCGTAGCCCGCCGCTCGGCCACTCGCCTGTTCGCGGCAGGATGAAGCTGACTTTTAATCCGGAGTTCACGCTGTCAGCCCTCCATGACCTTTCCCAGCGACAAAGTGGACAGGCTCACGACGTTTTCCCGCAGGTCCGAGAACCGCGGGAGCAGGTCGATGCCGCGGCGATAGAGCATCCAGGCCATGGTCAAGGTCACGAATGTCTCGGTGAGCAGCGCCGATGCAGCGGCACCGCGCGCTTCGAACCAGTAGCAAAGCGGAATGAGAATGATGCTGTTGAAGAATGCAGAGATCACAATGATCCGGCTATATTGCGGTTTCATTCCGAAATTGAGCATGCCCTGGGTACCGTAGATATTGTTGATGGCGCAGGCAAACGGCGTCATTGCCATCAATTGCAGCACCGGCACCGACGCCATGTACTTTGGCCCCATGGCGACCCGCACGATGATCGAGGCCAATGCGATCACCATAAGTCCGCCCACGAACGTGATCCCGCCGATGACAACCATTGCCTTGCGCAGATAGCCCACGACCAGCTCGCGGGAACGATGGGCGAGCGCACATACGTGCGGATAAACCGCCTGGCACATGGGAGAAACGAGCCCCTGGCCGGCTGCAAAGATCTTGTAGGCGGCGCTGAAATAACCGACCTGTGTCATGCCGCACACCAGACCGAGCACGACGGCGTTGGAGCTGGTATAGAGCGTGGCTGCGGCGGAGGACAGGAACAGATGCCAGCCGTCCGACAAACGATGACGGAGCTGGCGGACGGTGGGAACAGACAGCCTGACGTGCTCGGTAGAGAAAAGAACGATGAGGCCGAGGACTCCGGCCACAACCTTTCCCGCGGCCTGCACCACAGCGGCAATGAGAAAGTCGGATGAATGACGAACGAAGATATAGATCCCGGCAGTAAACGTCAGGTTTGCCGCAAGGTTCATCATCGAGATCCAGTACATCTTCTCGATGCCCTGAAAGAACCACTGGGGGAAGAGCATGGTTCCGACAACGATGCCGAAGCTTGCAAAGAAGACCGTACCGTTGCTGTGAAAGCGTGGCACGAACCGGACCAACGCGCAAAGGATGAGGAAACTGAACAGACAGAGGCCGCATTTGATCGCCATCACCGCGGAATAAAGCTCGGAGCGGCGCGCATTGTCGTTACGGCAAAGGGAGAGTTCGCGAGTCGCGCTGAGATTGAACCCATAGTCATTGAGGGTGACAAAGTAGGCCATTACAGCCTGCGAAAAGGCGATAAGTCCGTAGTGCTCCGGACCAATGACCCGAAGCAGGTAGGGGATGTTCACGAGCGGCAGCAGATAGCTTCCAGCCTGAACCGCCATCATGGAAGCGGCATTGCCTACTACCCTGCGACTCATCCGGTCTCCGTGTCGGGTTATTCGAGTTATGGCCGGTGAAAGCGACGCCGGCAATTATCTGTAAGAATCAGGTGTTGCGGCAAAATCAACCGGCGTGCTGGAATAGGTTTCCCGGAATGCCAAGAGAGCGATTCGTGCAAGATTGCGATCGGTGCATGACGTGCCCGGTTCATGAAGTTTCGATCATCGATGGCGGTCCCGGATTCTCGCCAGGGGATCTTCAGTCAGGCGGGATAAACTGCTCTCTGAGGTTTCGATATGTTCCTGGCGGGCCGGGCCGGAATCCGGTGTTCCGGAGCATGTTTGTCGGGCTTTTTCCTGGCGCTCGCTCCTGTGTGGCTTCCCCGGCTCGTGGCGCAACAGCCCGCTGAGATCGTCGTCTATGCGAACCAGACGCTGGCGCCGGTGAACCGGCTTGTCTTTGGCCAGAACATCGATGCGGCCGACAACGCCCGCATCTTCTCGAGCGACACCACCGATCCGAACCTGATCGAACGGGGAGACGGCTTCTGGGATCCGCAGAAGGCAATGCCCGTTCCTTCGGTCTTGCGCGAAAGCCGAAGCGCAGGGATGACTGTGCTTCGCTATCCGGGCGGATGCCTGGCTCACAATTTCGATTGGCGCAAGGCGGCCGGGCCGGAGTCGAAGGCCGCAGGCTGGCTGTTTGGTCTGGACGAGTACCTGAGACTCTGCGATGCAATCGGCGCTGCGCCCATGATCACCGTGAGCGACTACGCTCTGCCGGCCGACCAGATGCCGGAAAACGCAGCCAGCCTGGTGGAGTACCTGAACGCCCCGGCGACGCCGGAACATCCGTGGGCGATGAGACGGAAGCAGTGGGGACACGCGGCGCCCTATAACGTGACCTGGTTCGAACTTGGCAACGAGAGCATGCACGGCAATCATCGGGTTCTTCCGCATCGCGAATTCACGGCGGAAGAGTATGCGGTTTATGGGAACGCGACCGGTTCGGCCATGCGTGCCGTCGATCCGAAAATCAAACTCGGCATCGTCCTCATGCCCGGCCCCGGAAACGACGCAGATTGCGACTGGAACCGTGCGGTTGTCCGACTGGCCGGAGCCGGCGCGGACTTTGTCGTGCTTCATCTCTATGCGCCGCAAGGGCCGAAGACCGGTGCTCCGGAGAGCCTGCATTTGCAGGCGATGATGGCTGCGCCGCAGCACATTGAAGAGCGTCTGGCCGCATATCACCGCATGATCGGGCAGCAACTCGGGCATGATTTGCCTTTGGCCATCACCGAATTCAATGGCGCCCTGGACCAGCCCGATCTCCGTTTCACCTATGCCAACGCGCTGGAATGCGCCGATCTGCTGCGCGTGTTCCTGAAGCCCGAGCTTCATGTGGCGCTGGCGAACTACTTCAATTTCCTGAATGGCGCCTTCGGCATGTTGCGCAGCGACGAGCGCGACGCGAACGGAGGCGTGGAGGCCGCGGAGCCGGCGCTGCCGCTCTACAAGCTGTGGGCCCAACATTTCGGTTCGCAATTGATCCGCGCAGATGTGGAATCGCCGCGAGGCGAGTTTCCCGGAGCGGGCAGCGAAGAAGCTTCGCAAGGCGCGACGCCTGAAGCCAGACGGCAGATCGAGGTTGTCGATCTCAACCGGTACAGCCCGATCGCAGCCGCCTTGTGGCCGAGGTTGGTCGGCGTACGGATCGAGCGCCAGGACTCGGACGTGACTCTCCACCTCGACCACCTGAGCCGCAGCGTCTATCCCACTCTGGCCGGCATTCCGCGGCCGGCGATCGATTCTGCCACGCCGGTGGAGTTTTCGGTCAGCTTCGACGCGAAGTTTGCGCCCGCACCTGGCAGCGGCACGGGCCTGCTCGGAATCGGGCTGATGGACTCGCGCGGATGGAACCAGACCCACTCGGGTATTGGCGTGGATGGGATCACCACCGATTGGAAGCACTTCGACGGCACCTACCGGCTTGAACAACAAACGCCGCAAGTCGATCTGACGGCGCGCCTGGTTGCTCAAGGAAAAGACGTCTCCGGCACGTTGCAGGTGCGTCATCTGGCGGTGACGGAATATGTGTCGGCTCACGATGCGGCTTATCCTTTGCTCACGGCTTCCGCCAGCGCTTCTTCCGATGGCAGCACGATTTATCTGATCGTGTTGAACAAGAGTGCGGACGATGCGATTCCGACTTCCATTCGGCTTGCGGGCGCCGCTGCAACCGGCGCGCGATACTGGGAGGTGAATGGTCCGGGGCTGGATGCCACGCGCGGCGTGCGAGAGGTAACGAGCGGTGCGATGCTCCCGCTTGAGGCTGCCGGAGTTGTTCGCCACGTCTTTCCCGCGCATTCGATGACTGCGATCGAGTTCCGTGCCTTGCGCTGACCCGGGATCCATGTGGCAGCAGTTCACCAGGATCCGATTGATCCAGCAGGTTGCGTGGAGTCCGATTCGCTGCGTTCATCGGGCAAATATCCATCGTGCGCGGCGAGATTCCTCAAGCCCACGCAGGCGACAACCAGCATGAAAGTCAGAATGCCGTTCGGAACCCAGAACATGGTCTCCGTGATATCTCCGACAAAAATCGCCGCGAGGACTCCGGCGTACCAGAATGCCGCCAGCGGGATCGATGGCTCGCGGAAAAGCCGCCGGAAATCCCGCATGCAAAGCGCCAGAATGACGAGAAGCAATCCGATGCCTATGAGACCAAACTGCAAAAGAAGGTCGACATAGCCGTTGTCGGCGCCGCGCATGCCCGCGCCCACCATGGCGATGAACCTGCCCGAGTCCCCTGTGGTTCCGGTCCAGAATCCCTGGTAGCCGTATCCCAGCCACATGTGCTGCATCGCATAAGAGACAAGAAGAGACCAATGCTCCGTCCGTCCGGTCAGCGTGATATCGCGCCCCAGCATCGACAGAATCAGGCTGCGACCCGCGAAGAGCCCGAGCGGCACGATCAACGCTCCGAACAACACGAACCAGAGCAGAAACGGAATCTGGTCCCTGCGCATGCGCGTCATCCATGGGCCGAAGATTCTTGCGGCTACCAGGATGAAGGCAAGAACCAATGACGTTCTGGATTGCGATAAAAGAATGAGCGCCACGGGAAGCAACGCCTCGAGCGCCACGGCGAGCACACGCCGTCTGCTCGAAAGCCTGCAAAAAGGGAGGCCCGCAAAAAGAAAGAAGATGGTCAGTCCGAACCGGTTCTTTTGTGCAAGCACGCCCTTCCACTCACCGCCGGAGGCCATTCCGTACTGCGGAAAAAAAAGAACCATGGCGACACTCGCCAGCGAGACAATGACTCCCGCGGCAAGCAGAATGCGCATCTGGTCGGATGGCGAATAGTACGTCGCGAAGAACCACGCGAAAATGCACATGAAGGAAAGAAGCACGGCGTGACGAAACGTCACCAGCGGCACCTGGGACCAGAACGTGGAGAGACACGCGAATGCGACCACGGCGAGGAGGGCTTTCTGTTGCACCATCTGCCGCAGCGTCCGGCGGATGTGCCCCACCATGAGCAGGCCGCAGGTGACCCACAGAAGAATTGTCAGAGCGAGAAGGCTTGCCGAGGACTCGTAATACTCCTTGACGGTTTTCAGGCTGTAGTAAGTGTTGTCCTGCACGGTGAAAAGGCCGTTCTCCTGCGCTATGAGAAACAGCGCGACCAATACCCACCATGTCCGCACGCGGCGAAACAGCGAATCCTCGCGGATCGCCGCCCTTCGCCGTGCGGGCAATACCGGCAATGCATTGATCGTCGTGCTCATTGGAACGCTCCGCTGTCGGGTCGGCTCACCAAAGGCATGAGGCTTTCAGGCTGCCCCCACGCCACGCAGTACGGCCGGCACCGTTTTGGCAAGAATCTTCAGGTCAAGCCACAACGACCACTCATCCATGTATTGCAGGTCGAGCTGCATCCATTGATCGAACGAGACCCCGCTGCGGCCGTTCACTTGCCAAAGGCAGGTCAGTCCCGGCTTGAAACTGAACCGCCTGCGCTGCCAGTCCTCGCTGAAGCCGGCATAATCGCGCAGCGGCAGCGGTCTGGGTCCCACCAGGCTCATGTCGCCCTTCAGCACATTGAGCAATTGCGGCATCTCGTCGATGCTGCTTCGTCTCAGGAACCTGCCGACAGGCGTGATCCGGGGGTCTTGCCTGATCTTGAACACAGGGCCCGATGCCTCGTTCTGCTTTTCCAGATCCGCCATCAGCCTTTCGGCATCCGCAACCATGGTGCGGAGTTTGTAGATGTGAAATCTTCTCTTGTTCAGCCCCACGCGATCCTGCACAAAGAAAACGGGGCCCGGCGAAGTAAGCTTGATGGCGATGGCCGCGGCGAAGACGATCGGGGCACTGAGAACAATCAGCATGGAGGACAGGATCACGTCGAGCGACCGCTTCATCAGGCCGGGCCATCCCTCGCCCGCGTTGGTAAACGTGGTTATGAAGTGATCGCCGTCGAACTCCTCGGTGCGTTGATGGAGCGCCTTGATATTGAAGACATCGGAGTTGAAGCGGAGAATGATCCCGTGCTGCCGGCACAAGTCGGCGACATTGTAACAGTGGGTATAGAAGGAGCCGAAAGGAAGAAAGATGGTGATTTCGTCGACCACATTCCAGCGCAGAAAGTCCCTCAATCCGGCGCAACTGCACACAAGGGCAAATTCTGACTTTCGGAATTCCTCCATCCCGGGCCAATCGTCATCGACGAACCCCAGGAGGCGATAGCCGCGTTCGCGATCGGCAACGATCCTTCGCGCAAAGTCCACCGCGCGAGGATTCGTCCCCAGGACCAGCATGTAGCGGAGATTCCTTCCACGCGTCCGGACCTGCGCCACCAGCAGGCGAATGGCCAGTCGCGAACCGCAAAGGACGATCAGGCAGATCGCCCAGAACGCGATGACAAATGGCAGGGTGATCATGCGAATGGTGAAGATCCAGCCGAGGGCGATAAAGCAAGCAACGGTCAGCGTGATCGCCTTGAAAAGATCGACGGTTTCATCCCGCTTTCTGGACAGCCTCCTCGACATGTAGAGCCCGGAGATGCAAAAGACGATATGACAAATCAATAATGCCAGGGTGAAGATGAGGAAATTCGATACCTTCGTTCTCATCGACAGAAACTCGGCGACAGTGATCCGGTTTTCCGCATGAACGATCAGAACCGCGGCCAGCCCGAAGGCAAGCGCGACCAGGACGATGTCGAGGAGTTTGACGATATTGATCGAAAGACGACGTCTATCTGTCATGTTCTATCTCCACAATTCGGGGGCGATTGCGAGAGGAAAGCATTTCATCTATTTCGTCCTGATCCGGGACTTCGGAAACAGCCTGATGCAGGGCGGTTTGCCTGGCAAGGCAGGAACAGGGCGATCCTGCCGGATGCCGTGGCGGGCTCCGGGTATCCAGACTGCGGCGGGGTGGGCGACGCCTGGCGGAAGTCAGATCCGTTTGTAAATCGTGTCGGGAATCGGGAATGTTCTTTTGTTGAGCACAGCGGCAAGGATGTCGATATTGGACGCGCGCAGACTGGACGCAGCCACCTGTGCCGCTTCGCGCCGGGTGGAATTGGCCTCCAGGACCAGAACCAGGCCGTCGGACACTTGTCCCAGGGCGATCGCGTCCGCATACCGGGTCAGAGGCGGAGCGTCGACGATGACAAACTCGAACTCGGCGCGCAATTCGGCGATCCTTGCCTTCAATCTCTCCGAGGCAAGGAGGTTGGGTGAATCCTCGGCAATCGATCCCGACGAGATGAGCCACAGGTTGTCGCCGTTCAGGCGCTTGGCGAACGACCGGATGGGATCTCCCTGCAGAAGGGCGTTCGTAAGCCCGTAGTGATTCGTTGTGCCGAACATGGCAGGCAGCGCGGGAGACCTTAGATTGGCTTCAAGGAGACAGACGGAGCCATTGGGATCGCTTGCCAGAGCCTCCGCCACGCCCCGGCAGATTCCGCTGCAGCCGCTTCCATGGTCGATTCCCGCAAAGACGACGACCTGCGGCGGCTTCCTGGTCTGCAAACGGAAGATCCTCTGCACCAGGCCGAGCACTTCATCGTCGGCCGCGGAGAGGCGGCTTGCGGAGACCGCGCCATCCTGGCAAAACGGACGCCGCACTTCGTGGATTTCGGCCGGCTCGTGGCCGTTTTGCAATTCCAACTCCTGCATCAACTCGAAGTTCCTGCTCATGGAGTGTTCCTCCCCGTGACTGAACTGGCATCGGTCTGCCCGATGGTTGCGGCAATCGCGTTCGTTTCGGGTATGCGAATCGATTGGCCAGCCTTGATGTGATTGGGATCGGCAATCCCCGGATTCATCTCACGAATCGTCCTGAGCAGCGCGGGAGTGCAATGGCTGAATTCCTGCTCGCAGATTCGCTTCAGGGACTGCGCTCTTCTTACCCTCTTTGTGGTTTCGGACGGTTGCGGAGATTGTGTCGGGGTTAAGGTGGTGTTCGACACGGTGGACTTGCTTTCGGTGGGCACTGTCTCGATGCTGCGAGTCGATGCCTCCGCCTTTTCCGGATTCCGGTTTCCGAGCACCACCACCAGCGAACACAGAAGGGCGCCAAAGAAAATGCCGGCGGCCGACGCGCGGTAGAGCGATCCCAGGGACAACAGCCCGCGAATGCCGGACTCTGTTCCGGATTCGGAAGCAAATCCCCGGGAAGCACCAAAGGGTTTGCCGGCAGCGCGACGGGCGGCCCAGGCAAAGATCGGAGCCGCTTGCGGTTCGGAGTCGGGGATGACGTCGCCGATTGCCGGCTGGATTGCCTCCAGCGGGCTTTCGTCTGAAGACTTCATCCGGAGTTGCCCCGTGACTTCCTGCAGGCTCGGCCGTTCCTCGACCTGAAAGGATGGATCCGGCGGATTGGCAACCTGGTCGACCGCCGGCGGGGGGATGAGTTGTTGCGGAGTTTCAGCCGCCGTGGCGGTGAATCGCTCCAGGCTGGCGTCCGCGATCACTTCGCGCACCACATCGCAATCGATGGTTCCTTGCCGGAGCGCGCAGGCAATGGACATGGCGTTGAAGCACAGATTGTTGATGTTTCTCGGAATCCCCTGGCTTTGCCGAGCAATCAGCGAAATGGCAGACGCGGTAAACAGATCGCTGCGGGAGCTGTATCCCGCCGTCCTCAACCGGTGATTCACGTAGGCCGCGGTTTCGTGTTCGGAAAGCGGCTTCAGATAGGCAAAAATGGAAATCCGCTGGCGAAGCTGGATCATCTCCGTCGCGGCCATCTTTTCGGCAAGTTGCGGCTGTCCGGACAGGACAATCTGGATGAGCTTTTCGCTGGCGGTTTCGAAGTTGGACAACGTTCGTACAAACTCGAGCACGGATTCATCGAGGTTTTGCGCCTCGTCGATGACAACGACAAGCCGCTTTCCCGACCGCGCCTGCTGGGCACAGACCTCATTCAGCTTCCGCTGCATCTGGATAAGGCTTCCCTGCGCCTCCGCGACACCGAGATCCTCGAGCAGCGCCTGAAGAAGGCTCTCCGCGTTCTGCAACTGCTGGAAGAGGAAGACGGTTCGCGAGCGCTCGGACAGGCGCTGCAATCCGTTGAAGAGCAGCGTAGTCTTACCCATCCCCGGCCTGGCAATCAGGGCGACAAAGCCGCGCTTCGATTCGATCCCGTACTGCAACGACGCGAGCGCCTCCCGGTGCGTCTCGCTGGCGAACCAGAAACGCGGATCCGGAGTAACCCCGAAAGGCTGTTCGCGAAGGCTGAAGAAATCGAGGACCATTGAATGCTATGCCGTCTTCCTTGCCATCGACACGACCACAGGAATGTCGAGAATGTCGATAACCTGCGCGGGCGTATGGAACGTGGGATCGAAGTAATCGACCGTATATGCGGTCCCGATGCCCAGAACAGTAGCCGTGGAGAAGCAGATCAGCAGGATCATGGGCCAACCGAGCACGGGCAGGGCGGGGATCGCCGGCGGCACGGCAATCGCCACATTGGCAATCCGGGTCACATCGAGCGCGTTCGAGGTGTGCTCCTGCTCCCTCTTGCCCAGATAGAGAAGATAGTTATCCTCGGCGGCCTTCACCTCGCGCTGCAGATCCTGCTGCGCGACGGATAGCTGATCGAGATTGACCATCTGGTCCTGAATGCTCCGGATGCTCTGTCGGGTCGCGGACAGGGTTGCGCGCTGCGCGGACAGGTCCGCCCCGGTCTTGGCCAGATCCTCGCGGAGGAGTTCATAGGTCGGGTCGCGGTCGGTTGTTTCGGTGACATACTTCCTGGCTTCCGCCTGCGCGACCGCTGCCTTGTCCTGCGCGATCTCGTCATCCGCCTCCTTGACGAGAGGGTAAGCCGGATCGTATTTCAGGGCCAACTGCGTCCGCTTTGTTTCCGCCGCAAGCAGGGCGGCGTTCAGGTCGTCGATGAGCTTGTCGTTCGACGCGGAGGTTTCCAGCGTCGTAGCGCGCGGCGCAGTAGCGGCCATCTGCTGCCGGTCGTCCCGGATGCGCCCTTCGTCGGCGGCAACGTTTTGCTCTGCCTGATGCAGCAGTCCGACCGAGTTGGCCACCTGGGCAGCCAGTTGCGTTCTCTGCTCGTCCGGTGCGGCGACGGAATTGCGGCGTGAAAAGTTCTTCAGGTTCTCTTCGGCGGCTTCGAGCTGCGCGTGATACTTGCCGGTTTCATTGGCAAAAAAGTCGTAGGATCCGGCCGGACGGTGAACCGCCACGTGCTTTGCGATGTAGAAGTCGCTGAGAGATTTCAGCACCGCGCAGGAAAGCTGCGGATCGGAGGACTTGTACGTGATCTCGATTACATTCGAGTCTTTCATCACCCTGATATTGAGCTTTCTGGCCAGTTGTCTCACGGCTCGCGCGATCCGGTCCTCCCGGGTCTGCCAGGGCATGAGCGCGCCGGCGAGCGAAAAGCCCCGCGGGTTCTCCAGGCCGTTGGCAACGACAACCTTCTCCAGAACATCCCGGCTGCCGAGTAACTCGACTTCGGAATTGATCTCTTCGGGAGTTACCGAATTGTTGGTCGTGATGAGCTGGGTGGTGGGCTCTGTGGAGACCAGCGGATCCATCCGCTCGCGGTTGACCAGGACCGCCATGTGCGAGGAGTAGACCGGACCTGTCGCCAGAGCGGCCAGGATGGTACATGCCAGGACCAGCAGAAACGTTGCGATCAGGACTCGCTTGCGGCGAAAAAGCGGTGCCAGGAAATCGCGCGCCGAGAGCTCTGCTGCTCCAGTGCCGACCGGAATCTGAACATGTGTGTCTCTCATTGGCTGAAATACCCCTCCTGCAGGTAGCTTCCCGCGTTGAGCGAGTACGGAACGTATTTGCGGAACTTGGCGATGAACTTCTCCGGAACGTAAACCATGTCTCCGGGCTGGATCGTCGGATCTTCGTTGGCGTTCTTGCCGTTCAGGATGTCCTTCATATCCACTTTCCTTACTTCCATCCAGTCCTTCGAGGCGCGATGGAAGAGGAAGACCTGGGACCTGGCGGTCGGCATCGTCATTCCGCCGGCCACGGCAATTGCCTCAGCGAGGGTGATGTCGGAGCGCAACTCATATTGCCCCGGTTTGCCCACTTGTCCGGATACCGTGAAGAACGGCTTCTGGAAATCCTGCACGTCAACGTCGACAATCGGGTCATGAAGGATGCCGGTATAGGCCTTTTTGATGGCAAGGACGAGCTCCGGCGCGGTCAGTCCCTGCGCATAAATGCTTCCCGCATTCTGAAGGTTGATATAACCATCCGGTTGCACGGTTACCGTCTGGTTCAGCTCCGGCGAGAGCGGGAAGGATACCAGCAGCACGTCCTCGCGCTGCAGCACGTAGTGCGGGTGCCGTTCCTCGAGCACCGGCCCGCTGGACGGCGAACCTGGCGCCGGGGACGATGGTTGCGCTGCGCAGGATGCGATGCAGGCGGCGCTCAACGCAACGGCAAATTGCCATCTGCGAAATCTGGCTGTCGTCATTGCTTACTCCTCGATGAATTTCTTCGAAAGCCGGCTCCGAGGCGGAAGAAACGCAGGAGCCGGCTCACGCTGCGCGTTGCCCGACCAGTTCGACATCCTCCCTGGCAACGCTGATCGCCAGTGACTGGTGGATCAACTCAATGGAGATGACCAGGCGCGTTGTGGAATTACTGCGAAGCAGCCTGCCCTGGACTCCGGCGAGCGGTCCTCTCGCGACCCGCACCAGGTCGCCTGCTTCCAGCAGCGGCAGAACCACACATTGCGTTCGCGTTGCCAGGACGGTTTGAATATCCTCGATCTGAAGGTCCGGAATGGGGACAGGTCCTTCCTGGTTTCCCACCAGTCCGGCGACACCGGGAATGCGAAGGATCCTGAGCCGTGTTTCGCTGACCGGATTCGTCCTGACAAACAGATAGCCGCTGAACAGAGGCACAGAAACGGCCTGCTTGCGATCGCTCCACCGCCGGATCTCCGATCTCAGGGGAAGGAAATGCTGGATACCGAGAGACTGGAACATCGATGCGACGAGCTTTTCCTGTCGCGACCGCGTCCACACGGCGAACCAACGCGCACGGCTGTTATCGTCCTTGAATGCGTTGTCGATCAGCATAGCTTCCCGCACGATTCAGGCTTGGCTTCAGAGAGTATCTTGAGCATAGCTTCGCCCTTTCAGTCCCAGGGACTCTTCCGGAGTTCGATCGGGATCTGCGATACAGGCGTGCAAATCATTCAGAGCAAACAATTCACGTCAATCAAACCGGAAAGGAGCAGCTCGCAGAGGGGGGATGGCTGGCCGGGCACCAAAAGGAACATCGCTCAAGGTACTTCTTGCGCTTGGCGCATCAGGTCTTCGTCGTTAAAGATTCCATGTACGACAAAAGAGTTGTATCCCGGTTGCTCAATAACGCGAATGACCTTCCCGAGGCACTCGACTCTGACTTCTTCCCCGCTCGGGACCGGGGAGGGGATCAGAACTTCAACCCGAACATGGCATCCGACCGGTGGACAGTTGCTGCTGTGAATCATCGTGCTGTCCAGCGCAACCTCGCTGGTGAAGCCGCCTTCCGTATGTTCCGTGCCATCGTTCCAACGAAAAATCACGGGCAATTTCAGCTTGTAGCGCATCGCAGCTCGCCGTTGGGGGATTTGTTCAGGCACGGAAACCTGACCCATAGGTAACATCAGCCTATGACCCTTCCGCCCAGGTCACAAGCGGGCGATCGTTTGATTTTCTTGTGGGCCGAATGGATATAACCACCAGCTCAACCTTCTCCAGGGCCGCTCTTGACGAAGCCGGAATGCTCTCCACCGGCAGAGCCATCGTCCGCTCCCGTCAGGAGATACCGTCTCGATCAGCAGTAGAGAAGGAAGTTTGTATCTAAAAGACCTTTGCAGAATGCGAACAAATAAGGTACATTATGTGTAGCGGCATGTATTCCCCCCTGCCGTAAAGTTGGGCTCCTCCCCGTCCGGCTGCTACTCTCAATTGATTTCGCAATCGAAGGACTGTTCTTAGTCGCTTCTAATAAAGCCCGGAGCGTTTTGCAGCCGCAGGCCGGGAAAAATCGCAAGCCTTGTCATGGGCCTGATGCGTGTGTTGTCCATTGATCATCTGATGGAGGTCACACTTGCAACTACGCTCACATACTTCGCGGACCGTTTCCTTCCGAAAGCAGAAGGAACACCGGCTGAGCCTGCACAAACGTGCCAAGGACTCCTCGCGGGGCTCCAATGACCCCGCTCCGGAGCAAAGACTGCGCGTCCTGATCGTCGATCGCGACTCGATGAGCAGCGACCTTCTTGCCGGCGCCCTGGGCGTCAACAAGCGCTGCGAGGTGATCGCGGTCCCATCGTCCGATCTTCTTCGCGTCATGGCGGCGCGTCACGCCGATCTGGTGGTCATCGCATCCGAGCTGAATTCCAAATCCCGCAGCGGTTTCGATCTGGCTCAGGCGGTCGGCCGCGAGCATCCCGATGTTGCGGTGGTGATTCTTGTCAATCAATCCACGCGCGACGCAGTGCTCAACGCATTTCGCTCCGGCGCGCGCGGGGTATTCTCGCGTGAACAGCCCGTGGCTTCGCTCCTCGATTGCGTGGAGCGCGTGGGCCGGGGCTGTCTCTGGGCCGGCAAGCAGGAATCCGACATTCTGCTGGACGCTTTCAGAAGCATTCCTGCGCCCAGCCTGGTAAGTGAAGACAATTCGCCGAGCCTGACCGCGCGGGAACTCGAGGTTGTTCAATGCGCGGCCAAGGGACGGACGAACCGCGCCATCGCCGCCGATCTGGGCCTGAGCGAGCACACGGTGAAGAACTATCTGTTTCGGGCATTTGAAAAGCTGGGAGTTTCGAGCCGCGTCGAGTTGCTGTTTTACCTGACGATGCGGGGCCATCTGGTGAGCACAACCGGAACAGAAACGGATGACACGGAATCCGGCACCGGCATCAAAGGATGTCAGGCTTCCCTGGAGGAGAGATAGTCCGCCTCCTGCAGACTGCGGACCGCAACTTATAAGTCAAGGCAGATCGTCGTGATCGGGATGAAACTTTTTTTCCTGTCGTTGGCCCTGATCGCCGGCCAGATGAACACCTTGCAACCGAAGCCGGTCGTTCATCTGCGCCCGAACCAGAATCTGATCGACACCGGTTTCGGCGGAAAACTCCTCGAGCTGACCAACCCGCCGTCGACCGTCCGCCTTCCCATCCATCCTGAGAAAGTGGACGACGAAGGCAATCCCTGGTGCATCGATGTGAAGAATCTGGGACCAGGCGCCGCGATGGTCACCGGCAAAATGGAGTTCCGCGTGGAGGTCAGGACCGGACAGACCGTACACATCTGCTCGAATGGCCGGGGCTACTCGCTGAACCCTGGCGGATCGCAATAACTCCGCTCCACCCATGCATTAACTGAAGCCGGTGTGCCCACGGGCAGGCTAATCTGCCCCGGCGCCACGCTTGCAATCTGTTCGGCCCGGCAGTTCGGCCAGCGACAAACCTGGAAGTTCTGCAGGATCCATCGTCGGGAAGACCGACAATGGCCGCTGCCTGTCGGCATACACGATCGCTGCTGCGAACCGGGGGTCAAGTTCGAGATCATGGAATGTCCACACACTCCGGGCTCCATCCGGCGCGAAATCGACCGTCTCCACAAGCAGGTCCGGATGGGAAAACACCGGAATGGCCAGCGGGAGATCCGACAGGCTTTCTCCAATGGCCTTGATGTATGCCTCCTTGCGGGTCCACAAGCGGAAGAAAGATCGCTCGCGTGCCTGGTCCGCCTGGGAAAGAATCCCGGTTCTCTCCTGATCATGGAAATATCGCTTGACGATGTCTTCCATCTCCGGAACAGGACGGATCATCTCGATGTCGATGCCGATCTCGCAGCCCGGAGTGACCGCAATCAGCGCGAATTCTTCAGAATGGGAAACGTTGAATCGAAGCGGGTTTGCAGGCGCAAGCGCCGGTTTTCCCTTTGCGCCGTAGGCGAAGCGGATACCGGCTGGATGAAGGTCCAGACAGGAGCCAAGAAGACAGCGGAGTGCGCCGCGCGTGACCACGAATGAATCGTGATCGCGCTTCCGGCTGAACTGTGCGGCGCGATCCAGTTCGACCGCGTCCAGAACCTCCAGATACTTCGCGGACATTTCTGCCGGAGCGGCAGTGTTCACCATCCAGACCCGCACCTCGCGTTCCGGGATCGTGCAGCAAAAGTCACTCGACATCGTAGCCATCATACTTCGAACTCTCCGCCCAACGCCTCGTTTCAGGCCTCCACTTCTGCTGCCAGCGACGCTGCAAGAGCCTTGATTCCGCGCAGGTCCATCTTTCCCGTCCCCAGCACGGGAATCGCCTCGACGTGGACGAACTGACTCGCTTTCGGCTTCCATAGCGCGGGCAGGTCGCACTGCGCGAACTTTTCCAGCACCGTCGAGAACTTCGCTTCCGGAAGCGTATGCACGACCACGAGCCGCTCGCCTTTTTTGTCGTCCGGAACCGCTGTCACCGCGAACACCTGCTCGCTGGCGTCGGCCAACTCGTGCAGCTTTTCCTCGATGCGAATGTGCGGCACCATCTCGCCGCCGATCTTGCTGAAGCGCGAAAGCCGGTCGGTGATCATGAGGAACCCGTCCTCATCCATCGTGGCAATATCGCCGGTCGTATACCAACCATCGTGCAGCACGTCGGCTGTCTTCTCCGGTTTGCCCAGGTAGCCGCGCATGACATTCGGCCCATTGACCAGAAGCATTCCCGAGTTTCCCGGCGGTACCGGCTGTCCCGTCTCGATATCGACCACTTTTACCGAAACGCCCGGCAACGGATGGCCGATCTTTCCGCGCTTGGCGGCCACCTGGCGAAAGCCGGGCGCGCGAAAGTCCTTGCCGTTTACCGTCACCACCGGCGAACACTCGGTGCAGCCGTATCCCTCCAGCGGCCGGATGCCGAAGCGATCTTCGAAAGCCAGCGCGACGCGCTCCTGCAGCTTCTCGGCACCCACCAGCACATATTGCAGCGAGCCGAAACTCTCCGGTGTGCAGCGCCGCATGTATCCCTGCAAGAACGTCGGCGTGGCAATGAGGAAGGTGACCTTGTACTTCTCCACCAGCCCGCCGATCACCTGCGCATCGAGCGGATTGGGATGGAAGACCACGCCCACGCCCTGCACCGCCGGCAGCCACAGTCCTGCTGTGAATCCGAAGGAGTGGAAAAAGGGCAGAATGCCGAGGATCCTGTCCCGCCCGTCGAGCATGAATACCTGGCTCACCTGCCCGATATTCGACAGGATGTTGAAGTGCGTCAGCATCACACCCTTGGGATCGCCCGTGCTGCCGCTCGAGAAGATCACCGTCGCCAGCCGATCCATCCGTGATCCTTTTCCGTCACTCTTCGAATCCGGGCCTTCGTCCGCCAGCGTTACGCGGTGCGCGCCCAGCGCGCGTTTCAACAGCCCTGTCGGCATCAGCCATGCCAGCGCCAGTGCGATCATCTTTTCGCCCAGGCGCGGCCCGCCCAGTGTGTCTTCGAGCAGAAGAGTCCGTCCCGGCACGGTCATATTCGGAAAGCGCTCGAGAAACGCCTTGGACGCAATCACCACGTCGATGCCGCACTGCCGGGCGCAGGAGGCAATCCCTTCGTTCGACGAGGTGTAATTCAGATTCACCGGCACGCGACCCATCAACATCAGCGCGTAGTTCGTCAGCGCCCCGCCCACCGACGGCGGCAACAGCATGCCCACCATGGGCTGCCCGCCGATCTGCTGCCGCAGCCTGCGCGCGATGTAGACGGTTTTGTTCAGCGCCGATCCGAACGAGACCTTCGGGGTCTTCCCGTCCGCCATGAAGAACTGCCAGGGCCGCTGCCGCGCCGTGCGCACGAACGCCCGGTCCAGCGGTTTCATAAAGCGCTTGCGCTTCCCGAAGGCGACAGCATGCAGTTCCTGCACGGCGGCGCGCACTTCGATCGCCGTCGAGGCCGGGGGCATCGGCTCGCCAAAGCTTACCGTCACCCGGTAAGGGATGCGGCGCGGAACCTTCCACAGAAATCGCCCCCGCTCGAAGCTGAAGATGCTGCCCCACACTCCGTCCAGGTTGACGGGAATGATGGGAACATCGACGCCCTTCATAATGCGTTCGAGCCCACGCCGGAAGGGAAGCAGTTGCCCGGTGCGCGTGATCTGCCCCTCGGCAAAGATGCAGACAATCTCGTCGTTGCGCAGCGCGTCGCTCGCCGCCTTGAGCGAGTGCAGCATCTCGCGCGGATGCTGTTCGCTCGAGATGGGAATCGCCTTCACCATTTTGGCAAACGGCTTGACCGCCGGATGGTCGTAAATCCCCCGGTAGATGATGAATCGGATCGGCCGGTCCGTCGCCGCAACCAGCAGCGCGGCGTCCACAAACGACATGTGGTTGCACACCAGCAGTGCGCCCGTCTTTTCCGGGAAGTTGTCGCGCCCGATGACGTGAACGCGGTACACGGTCCGCGCGACAAAGAAGAGAATCAGCCGCCCGAACCACTCCGGCAGCAGATACAGGACATAAACGGTGCTCACTGCCGTGATCGACGATGCGGCCACGATCACGCCGCGCGGATCGAGATGAATGTAGGCGGTAAAGACAAAGTACACGCCCGACGAAATCGCGATGCCTACGAAGGACAGCAGATTGGCGGCCGCGATAATTCCGCCCTTGTCCTGCTCAGCCGGCTTGTGCTGGATGAGCGCGTTGACCGGGACGGCAAAAAATCCCGCCCAGAAGCCGAGCATTCCGAGCAGCGCGGCCGAACCAGCCATCCCATGCGGCGCGATCCCCAGCGCAAAGCCTGTGCTGGTCATGCCGATCGAGCCCAGTGGAATCAGGCCGTACTCGATCTTGTTTTCGCGCACCCATCCGGCAGCCATGCTGCCAACCCCGATTCCTACGGCCAGCATCGCGTTCAGATAGCCAGTCTTGGTCTGCCCGATGTGCAACACGTCGGGCCCGTAGATCACGATCGTCGAAAAAAGCAGCGAACCGAGAAACCAAAAGTAGGTGTTGCCGAGCACAGCAAGCCAAAGCGCCCGGTCCTTGCGCATCTTTCCGATCTGCGCCCAGAGATCGCCGACAACATTCAGCCTGAAGGGCTTTTCCGGCGCAGCCGCAG
>JASHQQ010000191.1 GCA_030039035.1 Acidobacteriaceae bacterium
CTGCGCGTCGACTTCGCGTGCAAGCTCACCGCGCAGGGCCTGATCGTGAGCGTGGCTCCGCACAAGGGCAGCTACGCGCCGTGGTGGAAGATTCTGTCCATCGAGGTTTACGGCGCGGCCAGGCCGGCGGCGGCGGCGAGTTTCAACGCGCCGGGCGGCGCTGCCGTCAGCAATCCGGTTTCGACCGGCTACGATGCCGACCATCATCGCATTACGGCCCTGATCCCCGACGACGGAAAGGGACTGGAGCTGCGGCTGGCATACTGAGCAGGTGAGTCAGCCCCGCGGGGGTTGGTTGACCATCGTTCGCTTCCTGGCTAGGATAAACTTAGCTAATAACAGAGGAGAGGATTGGCGAATGGAAGCCACGATGCACGAGGCAAAAACGAACCTGTCCAAACTCGTGGCTCGCGCACTGGCTGGCGAGGACGTCATCCTCACGCACGGGAAAAAGCGAATTCCTGCGGTGAAACTCGTGCCCGTCACTGCGAAACGGAGTCAGGGCAGACCGATCGGCCTCTACAAGGGGCAGATCGATCTCGGACCGTCGTTTTTTGAACCGCTTCCGGAAGAGGAACTTCGGCGTTGGGAAGGAAGCCCGACAAAGCCCCGGCGCCGGAAGCGCCCGTGAAAATCCTGCTCGACACGCACGCCCTCATCTGGGCGATGAACGGCGATCCGCGGCTTGGCCCGGTGGCTCGCAAGGCGATCGCTTCGCGCACCAACCAGGTGTTCGTGTCGGCCGCGTCAATCTGGGAAGCGGCCACCAGGTTTCGCCTGGGCAGGTTTCCCGAGGCCAGGCTGCTCCTCGACAGTCCGTCGGAGGTATTGGCGACCATGGGATTCGACCCGCTTCCCATCTCCATCGAACATGCGCGGCTGGCGGGATCGATAGAAGGCAAACACCGGGACCCATTCGATCGGATACTCGCCGCGCAATCGAAACTGGAGGGGACGACTCTGGCCAGCGCAGACGAAGCGTTCGATGCTTTCAAAGTGACGCGCTTGTGGGATTAGCTGCAATGACTCGCATTCAGCTCCGACTGGAGTTTCTCCCACCCTTGCGGCGACGCGACGACCGCCGCAAGGATGAGACGCCCAGGTAGTACACGAGTTGACGGTCGTCGACCGGGTCTCCAGCGCCAAACTGATACCCTGATCCCATGAAGTTCGGCGTCGTCGTTTTTCCCGGCTCGAACTGCGATCACGACACCTGCAACGTAATCGCCGGGATCGCCCGGCAGCCGGTCACCTTCCTGTGGCACGATTCCGAGGATCTGGCCGGAGTCGACGCGATCCTGATTCCCGGCGGATTCGCCTACGGCGATTATTTGCGCACCGGCGCCATCGCCCGCTTCTCGCCGGTGATGCAGTCGGTGCGGAAATTCGCCGACGCCGGTGGCCTGGTCCTCGGAATCTGTAACGGTTTTCAGGTTCTCACCGAGGCGGGCCTGCTGCCCGGCGCCCTGATGCGCAACGCGGGCCTGAAATACATTTGCAAACAGGTTCACCTGCGCGTGGAGACCGCGAACAGCCCGTTCACCCGGCAGCTCAACAAAGGTGAAGTTCTCCAGATTCCCATAGGTCATATGGAGGGCAATTACTTCTGCACCCCGGAAGACATCTTCCGGCTGGAGGCCGAGGACCGCATCGCCTTTCGCTATTCGACCCCCGCCGGCGATATAATTTCTACTGCAAACCCGAACGGATCGCTGGGGAATATAGCAGGCGTCCTCAACGCGAAGAGGAATGTCCTGGGAATGATGCCGCACCCCGATCGATCCAGCGAACGTTTGCTGGGCTCAGCCGATGGCTGGAAGATATTTGCATCGATGATCGCGACGATGGCGGCTCGTTGAAATTTATTCTTAGGTTTCGAAAGGCATTCGGGAATGATCGATATTCATCATCACCTGATTTATGGTGTGGACGACGGACCTGCGCAACTGGAAACCTCGCTGGCCATGGCCCGCGAAGCGACCGAAGAAGGCATCACCCACATTGTTTGCACCCCGCATGCCAGCGACATGCATCCGTACCAGCGGCCGGTCATCGAAGAACGCCTCGCCGAGCTGCGCATCCTCTTGAAAGACACCATGGAACTGAGCCTGGGATGCGACTTCCATCTCAATGCCGAGAACATCGGCGACGCCATGGCCAACCCCCTGCGCTACTCGATCAACGGCAAGGGTTACCTGCTCATCGAGTTTCCCGATCTGGCGATTCCGCCGCAGCTCACCGAGGCCATGAAGAGATTGCAGATGGTGGGATACACGCTGATCGTCACGCATCCCGAGCGCAACCCCGTGCTGCAGCGCCAGCCCGAGCTGCTGGCCGAGTGGATGCGCTTCGGTTGCCTGGTGCAGGTGACCTCGGCGGCGCTCTACGGACGCTTCGGCAAGGCGGCCGAGGCCTTTGCCAACGAACTTCTCAAGAACAACTGGATTCACTTTCTCGCCACCGACGCGCATCACCCGGAATGGCGCCCGCCGCATCTGAAGAAGGGCTACAGCTACGTGGCCGACAAGATGGGCGAAGAGACCGCGCGCCGGCTGTGCCTCACCAACCCGCAAGTGACGCTGGATGGCGGCAAATGGCCGGCGCAACCCGAGCCGAGCGGCCTCTGGGACGAGGTTCCGCTGAAGTTCGATGTGAAGAAATACTCCTCGAACGGCAAGGCGGCGAAGAAGTCCCCGGATGGCGAAGCCAAGGGCGCAGGCAAGGGTTTCTGGGACCGGCTGTTCGCGCGGTAATCGTGCGGCCGCGGCGTTTTCCCGCGCTCAGATCAGGCCCAGCCCGCCATCGACCACCAGAATCTGCCCGGTGATGAAGCGCGGGCCGGTGGCAAAGAACAGCACTGCGTCGGCAATGTCCTGAGCCGTGCCGTTGCGCCGCATCGGCGCTCTTTCGGCGAAGATCTTCCCGGCTTCTTTCGGCGAATCTTTCATCTCGATGAATCCCGGCGCCACGCAATTCACCGTCACTTCGGGCGCGAAGGCGCGCGCCATGGTGTGCGTCAGCGAATGCAACGCCGCTTTTGACGCGCAGTAATGCGCGTGGCCGGGCCAGGCCTGAATGCCTCCCAGCGAGCCGAGATGGATGATCCTGCCTTGCGCCGCGCGCAGGTGCGGCAAGGCTTCGCGGGTCACCAGAAAAGGCCCGCGGGCATTGGACGCGAAAATCGCGTCCCACTGCTCAAGGCTCATGGAGTCGAGCGGCGCGGCTTCGAAATTGGCGGCGTTGTTCACCAGAATGTCGAGCCGGCCGAACGGTTCGATGACCGATGCCACGGCGGCGCGCACTGACGGCTCGCTGCGAATGTCGCATTCGATCGCCAGCCCGCGCCGGCCGCTCGCTTCGATTTCATGAGCGGTGCGCAGCGCATCGTCCTTGGACTGTCGATAGGTGACCGCGACATCCGCGCCCGCGCGCGCCAGCGTGAGTGCAATCTCGCGCCCGATGCGGCGCGCGCCGCCCGTAACCATCGCCGTCTTTCCATTCAATGGCGAAGCTTGCATCGTGGCGGCTGACCTTCTTGCGATTCGGAAGGAATGACCCTCAATTGGTTTGCGGGCGAACCGGGTCCGACGGCGCCGGGGGCTGCGAAGAAGGATCGGCCGGCCTGTCCTTGGCGGAATCCGGACCCGCGCCGCCGGCGCCGGCAGACTCCGATCCGATGCTCGAACAGGAATCCGTCACCTGGAGCGACGCTCCGCCCTCGGTCTTCTCGGGATGCTTCTCGTACAGGGAGTATTGCTCGCCGGGCCGCTTCATCCTTATGGCGAATGCCATCTTCGCCTTGTCGATCTTGCACTCTCTGCCAAAGGTCTGATAGCCCTTGGCAAGCACCTGCAAGGTGATGGTATCGCCGATGGGAATGACATCGATGGTCGTCTTGCCGTCTTCGTTGGTCTTCAGCTCCATGTCGCCCTTGTCCCGCTCACCCTGCACCGGATGAAAGACGACGGCGGCATTCTCGATCGGCTTGCCGTCGAAGTTGCGCTGCACCGTGACGGTGATAGTGGACGTTGCCGGTGGCTCCTTGAATTTGCGGCCACGCCGGTCGGTGTCCTGGCCATGAGCCGCAAAGGATCCAGCTACCAGCCCAAAGCTGGCGGCCAGTACGCTGATCCGGGGAGAAAGGCGGTGGAACATGGCCTTCATTGTACCCGGTTTGGCGGCACGGATGGCGAACGGCAGGCAACCTGCCCGGCGGCATTCTTTGTTGCCTGCAATGAAAATATGAGTGAAATACGCTCAGATTTTCACCGAAAGGCACTTGACAAACTCGCTTCGCCTTCTTATCTTTAGCAATTGGAAGGCGGGAGTGCTAGCACACTCATGGCGGAATTGCTCAAAGCCGCCGCTTGGCCGAGAGCCGTCACCCTTCGCATCATCGGCAGTTTTCTTCCAATTCCACTCAAACCCGCGCGC
>JASHQQ010000192.1 GCA_030039035.1 Acidobacteriaceae bacterium
TGCGGGCGCTGGTGGAGCGGTAACGCCTGGAACCCGGTGGAGCAAGTCGAAGATCAGTCCGCGGGGGCCGGGCAGTGTCTGACGAATCCTGGGTTGAGTGCTCTGTAACAGGGCACGACTTCACAGGCCGCGGAAAAACTCTCCGAGGCAGGGCTTTGTAACAGGGCATGACTCGCCGGGGTCCCCGACAAGCCGGCTTTGCTTGTTGGGGTGGCTTCAGTCGTGCCGAAAAATCGCCCGGATTCATCGCGGGTTTTAGCCCCGGCGAGACGCCCGGCGACGCAACTCGTCTCAGCTTCGCCCTTTTTCCGTAGCCTCTTCAGTCGTGCCGGGAAGGGTGCAAAAAGAATCGGGCTTCGGCCCCTGACGACCTCATTTCGGACCTGATCCGCGGCGTTTTCGATTCGTCAGACACTGCCTGAAGCCCATATTCGTCTTGTTGCGCTTATGGCACGACGGAAGTTGCGCCATGACGCATGATCCCGGGCGATCCGATCGCTCAATTCTTCCGCTCAACCAGATATCGCGCCACCGACTTCAGCCCATCGGCGCGACTGCCATAGGGCGCCAGCGCGCTGAACGCCTCGTCGATCAATTGCACGGCATCGCGCCGGCTCTGCTCAATGCCGAAGACTGCCGGCCAGGTTGACTTCTCGGTCGCAACGTCCTTGCCGGCCGTCTTGCCCAGGTGCGCGGAATCTTCCGTCATGTCGAGAATATCGTCGACGATCTGGAACGCGAGACCGGCCTTGCGGCCAAAGCGGTCCAGGCGCGCTTCGTCCCCGGAATCCGCGCCCGCGAACACACCGCCGGCGACCACGCTCACGCGGATGAGCGCGCCGGTCTTGGCGCGATGGATCGCCTCGACAAGTTGCGGGGTCGGCTTGAGATGTTCGCTTTCGAGGTCCAGCACCTGCCCGCCGATCATCCCTTCCACCGTGCCTGTGGCTTCGGCGATCAGCCCGACGATGCGGACCACGGCGGCGGGCGACGCATCCAGTCCGGCCAGCACCTGGTAGGCGCGCGTCTGCAGCGCGTCGCCGGCAAGGATGGCGATGGCCTCGCCGAACGCCACGTGGCACGTCGGCTTGCCGCGGCGCAAATCGTCATTGTCCAAAGCCGGCAGATCGTCGTGGATGAGAGAATAGGTGTGCAGCATCTCGATCGCAGCGCCCAGCCGCTCGATTCCCCGGGGCAGCGTGCCGGCGATGGTAGCCGCGGCCTGCATCGCCAGCACCGGCCGCAATCGCTTGCCGCCGGCGAAAGTGGAATGGCGCATGGCCCCGTGGATCGACGCGGGCACCGTATCGGCGGCGGGAAGCAACTGCTCCAGCGCGCGATCGGTCAGTTCCGCGCCTTCCTGGATGAGCGATTTCACGTCGGCGAGCATTCACCTCATCATAAACGAGGCTGCATTGCCGCCTTGCGCTTTCTCTCGAGCAACCACAAGGCTGTGACGAATGCCAGCGCCATGGCGCTCAGCCAGCGTCCGGCGATTGCATCGCCCGTCTCGCCCCAGGTCGCATCGATATTCGCCGCGCCGCGCGCAACGGGAACCACGATGAGGCCATCTTCGCGGCTCCCCACGTCCCGTACCGGCTGCCCGTTCACGGTGATTCGCCACGCGGGATAGCGGCGCAATCGCAGGACAAGAAAGCCCGGCTCGACGATGGACGCTGCAATATGGAAATGTTCGGGCTCAACCCACGCTGCCGCATACGTCGCCTCGCAACTGTGCTGCGATCGATCCCAGACGGGATTGTCGATGTCCTCTGAAGGAGCGCCCAGGGTTTTGTTCGGATCGGAGACAAGGCACGCGCCGGGCAGGTTTGCGGCCACCAGCGTGTTGTCCGCATCGGGCGGAGCGTACTCGTTGTATCCCTCGAAGCCCGTGCCCGAGCGCCAGGCTCGCAGCATGCCGGAGATGGAGTCGTCCGCATCGCAATCCTGGCGAAAGTTGTGGTCCGCAAAGAGCAGGGCTCCGGCAAAAAGCGCAGCGAACAGCATCGCCAGCCCGGCTTGCCGCCGGCGCCTCGCCGGCCAGACCGCCGCGGCGAGGAAAATCCCCATCGGCGCTTCCAGCGCCAGCATCCATCGCCAGGGAAATTGCAGCATGCGCAATTTCGGCACGAGCATCCAGACCGGTTTCGAAACAGGAAACTGAAGAAAGAGGATGACTGCGAGAACAAACGACAGCAGAATCCACCAGTCGCGACGCTCCCTCAGTCTCCCGCGCCGCCACGCAACCGCCAGCGCCAGCAGCGCCAGCAGCAGCATGCTGGACGCGATGATGGACACCTTCAGCAGCACGGCGTCGTGCAGGTCCATGGCCGGGTCGGAGTGGCGCGCGAAGAGCCAGTTGGCTTCCACCCGGCTGCCGGGGTCGAGCGTCGTCGCTTGCGCCACGTCGACCCAGCGCTGTTCCCACGCGGCCGGAAGCAGATAAATTGACGCGAGGCCGATGCCCGGCACGGCTGCGGCGGCGGCCCGCAGCGCCGGAGCCCACGATCTCCGCAGCACCGCGGCGCCCAGTGCCACTGCGGCCAGCAGATAGCAGCCCATGATTCCGATGGGCACGTCGCTCAGCCAAAGGCCCGCGACGACGACCGCCAGCGGAGCCAGGGAGCCATCGAATGCTCGCCGGGTCAAACTGGAGGCCGGACTGCGTTCACGAAAGGTGAAGAGCAGCAGCAGCGGCATCAGGCAACCGCCAGTCATTTCACCGAAGGCGCTGCGCTCGTAGGCGTTGAAGAGAGAGTAGCCGGAAAAGATAGCGACGCAGCCGGCCAGGGTAGCCGCGCCGTCGGATATCGCTTCGAGAGCCAACGCGCGTGTGGCCAGCCCCGTTCCGGCCAGCATCAGGAACACAAGCGCCGCGGGCACTGCATTCCAGGGCATCAGCCGTTGCAGCGCCGCGCCCAGCATCCACGTCAGCGGCGGATAGAAGACGAAACGAGGCTCGCCTGCGCCGTAATTCGGGGTTGCGGTCCAATGCGGATAAAAAAGCCCGTGATGCCAACTGTTCGCGGCCTCAAACCAGGAGAGCAGATGGAAATCGAAATCGTGCCCGCACGAATAGCTTTCGATCTTCAGCGGCGCGCTCGCCAGTGCCGCGGCTGCGATCACGACGGCCGGCCCGATAGAGCGCCGCGCGAGCCGCCTCCAGTCGATGGCCGCGAGCCGGCTCATGGTTCCAGCAGCAGCGTGTGCCGCGTGTGGGCCTTCACCGCTGCCGCGCTGAAAGCGAGCGCGAACGTCGTGCCCCCGTAGTAATCCTTCCACTGGTCGCGGAAGTACGGGCTCAGCGGATTGCCGCTCTCGCCCAGCACGATGTCCTCTGTCGATCCGTCGACGTTGCTCCAGTCCATGGTGAAGCGCTGCGACGGCCCGAAGGCGCGGCCCACCTGCTTCACGGTGATCGTGTCGCCGCTCAGCGGCTGCGCGCCGGTTCCGGCGATGCGGCCGACGAAGGGCAAAAACGCGCCCAGCGGATGTTCCAGATCGATCACATGCCAGCTCCCGTAGCGCCACTGGCTCACATCGGCCGGAGCCTTGCCGGTCTTCATCCCCTCGCGCACCGCGTCGCTCAGCAGCTCGTCCCAGTCCTTGTAGTTTTTCGGCAGCCAGTCCGGCCTGGCGTGCATGACGATCTCTTCCTCGGCAAAGTTCGACTCGGCCCACGAGTAATCCTCTGCGTCGCTGCCCAGCTTCGATTCGAGCAGGATGCGGGCCAGAGCCGCGCGTGTCCGGGTGACCAGCGACGCCGCGCCCGAGTCGACGCTCAGTCTCCCGTCCCAGCTCCGCATCAGGTCTGCGGCCTTGCGCAAGCGGTCATCGGCGTCTGGGGTGTGGTCGATGGCGTATGCAAATCGGTGCGCCAGCTCCTGGTCCACCTCGCTGTAGATGTCGGTCTGAACCGCGATCATGTCTTTGGGCGTGAGCCCGTCGCGGCCCTGCAGCAATTTGTAGATACGCTCGGCGCGATAGGGATCGACCCATTCCAGCGTGAGCGTATAGGGCGACTTGTCGGTCGTCACGCGCGAGTTGGCCGTGGCCAGAAAGCCGGAAGGAGGATCGAAAGCGTTGGGCAGATCGTCGAAGGGAATGTATCCCTGCCACTCGTGACGAGGGTCCATTTCATCGATCGGGATTTCGATCGGCCCTCCCGCCCGGATCGGCACCGCGCCCACGGCATGGTACGCGATGTGCCCCTGGTCGTCGGAGTAGACGACGTTCTGCGTCGGCCAGTTCCAGTGGCTCAGCGCCGTTGAAAACTCCGCCCAGTTCGAGGCCGTGTTCATCGCGTAGACGGGCAGCACGTTGAAAGCCGGGTCGTAGAGCGTCCATTTCAGCGCCACCGGTTGCGTCTTCTCTCGCAGGATCGGATTCAGAAGCGGGCCATGATCGGTCCACTGCACGTCGAGCCGCACATCTTTGCCGCCGCGCACGCGAATCGTCTCGCGATCGATGCCGAGCGGCTTCCACGTCCCGTCCGGCGCCTGATAATTCCCCTTTCCATCGAGTTTCTCGGCGTACAAATCCTGCACGTCGGCCAGCAGCGCCGTGAATCCCCACGCCACATGCTCGTTGTGACCGGCGATTACAAAAGGAAATCCCGGCAGCGTCACGCCCGCGGCGTGATACCCGGGCGCGCGCAGATCGGCCATGAACCAGATGTTCGGCACGCTCAGGTCCAGGTGCATGTCGTTCGAAAGCAGCGGCCGCCCGCTGGCCGTGTGCTTGCCCGAGATCACCCAGTTATTCGATCCGGAAACGCATCCATCGCACACCGGAAGGCCGGGCAGGGCGCGCAAATTGCCCAAATCTGCGCTCGACGGCGCCTCGCTCTTGAAAGACACGCGGTTCTGCGAAGGTACGGGTCCTGCAGGCCGGCGCGAGCCCGCCGCGCTCGCCTGCGTCTTCTCATCCTCATCGTCGTCGCTTGCCGGCGGCGGAGCCGGTTGCGGCTGCGTCATGTCCACCTGCACTCCGGTCGGCGGATGGTCGCGCCACGATCCGACAGGATAAAGATCGCCTTCGAGTTTGGCATTGTGCAGATCGGCCGAGACCCGCGCCCGCCCCAGCTTCACATCCCAATGCGTGTCCAGCGTCTGCACCATCATCAGCCCGACGCTGATCGAATCCGTGCCGCTCCATGGCTGCGGCTTGTAAAAAAGCATCCGGAACTCCGGCGGCAGCGAATCCTGGTGCTGCGCGATGAAGAGGTTCACGCCGCGCGCGTAGTCGTCGAGGCGCGCGCGCTCGTCGGCGGGCAGGTTCGCATAGATGCGATGAGCGGTGTTGCGAATCTCGAGTACGCGTTGCGCCTCGTCGTGCTTCAGCAGCGCCCGTCCCAGAATTTCGGCCAGCTCGCCGTTGGCGTTGCGCCGCAACGTGTCCATCTGCCAAAGCCGGTCTTGCGCGGTCACGAATCCCTGCGCCATCCACAGGTCGTCCTGCGTGGCCGCGGAGATATGTGGCACGCCATGCTCGTCGCGCGCTACCGTCACCGGCGCCGACAATCCCGAAATCTGTTCCGCGCCATCGAGCTGCGGCAGTGCGGCCAACGTCACTGAGCGCAGCCACAGCACGCTGCCGCCCACTGCGAGCGCGAACAGCACGACGAGGCCGGCCACACTCCACATCGCAACGCGCAGCCAGCGGCGCCTTTTGGTGCCGGGAGCTGGCTTGGCGGCGGGAGCAGGGAAGTGGTCGACGAGTTCGGGGTCAGGCATGGGTCAATGAACAGGATACCGCCCGAAAGCATCCAGCGCCCCGCATGTTCTGGCTGGTCTTTGTTGTTTCATTCCATCGAGCGATAGCCCATGTGGCGTTCTCAACAAAGTTCAGGGCCCGCTGGTTGTAGCCCCTGCGCCAGGGAGATCCTGGTGTACCGTGACGGAATCGATGTTTGGCGGTTGCTTCTTGCTGTGTGCTTCGCGATTCTCATAGATCACATTGCCCGGGAGCCAGTACCACACCGTGATGCCCAACACCCCGCCGACGAGAGCCCCGCCAAATCCGACCGCCAGGCAGCCAATTGGCCCTCCCGACACCCATCCCAGTGCGCATCCGATCCCGGCGGAGGCGGCAACGGTCGCCTTGAAATTGCGGTTGAAATGCCGCCGCCGCACTTTGATGATCTCGGCGCGAGCGAAAGCATACTTACGGCCGCCAATCAGCGGAACTGCGGCGGCCGCGCGCAGTTCGCAGTAGAGTTCGCTGTCGGTCGCGCCCGTGAAATTGCAGCGCAAGTTGCCGGTTCGTGCCGTTTTGACCGTGATTTCGTCGCCTTGTGCCAGCTCCAGGACGCGACTCCATCCCTTGTCTGTGGTTTGCTGCGAACGTGGCGGAGCTTGCGCCAATAACGCCGAGCTGGCCAATGGGATTGCAATCGATAACCAGAAAGAACGTTTCATGCCCGCCATCGTAGGCGAGCATGAATCGCGGCGCGGAGGGCGTTGGGACACTTCCGCAAGTGTCCCAGCGCTCAGGCGACCCCGACGCCGGCCAGTTGCTGCTCCCGGTTCCGCAGTTGAGCGAGCGCCGTTTCATCCAGCAACGAAAAGCGCAGCACATGGACGCCTTTGGGCAGTTCCAGCGCGGTCATCGCATCGCAGACCACGCCAACCGTGGCATCGAGCCCGCGCTTCCATCCGGCGCTCGTCGCGTCTCGCACCAGCAGGCTCTCTGGCGCAAGGCCGGCGGCGATGAGCATGGTCTTTGCGATGCGCTGGAACTCGCTCCAGCGTGAAGCAATGCCGACCAGGTCTCCGGAACGATCGGGTCGATAACGCTGCAAGTGCGCGAGCAGTTCGGGCGCGACGGGATGCACTTCGAGGACAGTCAGTTCCGTCCCCGGCGGAAGAATCCTGCGAACCGCGGCAGCCTTGCTGGGCAGAACAACTGCGATGGTGCCATCGATCGCGCCGGGCCTGCTGCAATCGCCCGGAGCGCAGCCGTCGACGGGTAGCGCGAGCGACTGGCCCATCTCGTGCATCACGATGCGGCGGAGTTCGTTGTCCGGCTCGATCACGAGCCACCGCGCCGGCGGCGCCGCAGCGAGCCAGCGCCGCAACCGCTCGCGCACCTGCTCCTGCGAGGCCCCGAGCTTGCGCGCCTTTGCCGCCAGCTCGCCGATGAGCTGGTCCACGGCCATCTCGGGCGACGATGCAACGCCCGGCCGCGAAGCCCGCACATACACGCCGCTGCCATGCCGGAATTCGACCCACCCTTCGCGCTCCAGTTCGCGATAGGCGGCGCTGGCGGTGTTGGCGTGGATGCCGAAACGCCGCGCCAGTTCGCGCGTGCTGGGCAGCCGCTCGCCGGCTTTCAGCTCTCTGCACAAAATGCCCAGCGTAACCTGCGTGATCAATTGCTCGCGCAGCGAGATTTCGCTGGTGCGGTTGAGCCAGAGCCTCATTCCGCTATCCCGACGCCTGCTGCAGGCCCTCGGCGGGCAAGGGAATGCCGCTATCCCGCCGGCGATAAAGGAGCAGAATCGCGATCAGCAGCACCACGATAATTCCCAGCACCAGCACGCTGCCCTCCGGACCGGTAGCTCCGCCGCTCCAAAAGGCCGAGCCCACGGGTGCAGTCGTCAAATAGTGTCCTTTGGCCACCATGCCGCTGTCGGCGGCGCCGTAAAAATAGGTCTCCGCCCAGTCCCATGCGGCGTGGCAGCCGATCGCCCACCAGGCTGAACCGGTAACGCGAACGCTGACGCAGAAGACAAATCCGATGGCCGCCGCGGCAAAGATCCCGATCCACGCTTCTCCCTTGTTGCCTGTATGGCCAAAGCCGAAGAAGGTGGATGTCACCCAGGCCGCATACCAGAAACCGGCTCCCGGAATCTGCTTCAGAAAAAGCCACAGGCAGGGGCCGATGCCGAGCAGCGCCATCAGGTAGACTCCCCAAACGCCCTCGCCTTTTCCGCGGATGAGAAGATCGGCGCACATGGCGCCTACCAGGCCGGCGGCCCACCAGAAGTTGATGCCGCGGGCCAGCGTGAACAACAGATAACAGCGCGCGACTCCTTCCTCCACGAAGCCAACCAGCAGAAACGCGCCGGCCCACAGCACCGCATAGAGGAGAATTCTCGATCCGCTCAGCGCCATGGGGCCAAAAAGCAGCCAGCCGCCGTAGTCCAGCGCGCCCACCAGCAGCGAGAGCGCCGCGAACCCGGCGACAATGCCGGTGGCAAAACGTGCGATCCGTCCCCGTCCTCTCAGGTTGTAATCGAGGACGCGCCGGCGCTCGATGCGCGCCATGATCCACGCCGCGGCAACCATCGCCAGGAATCCGGCCAGCTCGCCGAAGAAAGCATTTCTGGCGGACAAGTCGCCCTTTCGGGTCAGGTGCAACTTGGCGAACAAGGTTCCCAGCGCGAATACAAAGAGAATCAACAGCCCGATGAAGATCGCGACCGACCAGCCGGCGCGAAGGCCCTCGTCGCCCAGGAAGACTCGGTGTAGCAGGTTCGGCTTCGCCGCAACAGGACAAGGTTCGGGAGAGAGATTCGGGGGCGCTAGGGGGGAAGATTCAGGTGTCGGCGTTGGCGGCTCGGGCAGGGAATTCGGGTTTTCAGGTTCCATTCAGGCTCCTTGACGGAAAGACGCGGACCGGTTTCTTGCAGCGGATGCTTGCCGGGAATTCTAACTTGAATCGACGCAGGTGTACGAATAAGGCTGCCAGTGAGTCGGGAGAGTACGGGACAGTTTGCGGAAAGGCCAGCTCTACGAATGGCTTTTGTTCGGCACGACTGAACAGGCTGCGGAGAAACTCGCTCCTTCCGGAGCGCATTTTCTTGGCACGGGCTACTCCTCTCGCAACGCCACAATGGGATCGACGCCCGCCGCGCGCCGCGCCGGTATCCAGCTCGAAACCAGCGCAATGGCGGCAATCGACACGGCAATCGACGCAAACACCTCGGGATCGGTCGGGCTGACGCCATAGAACAGGTTGGCCACGCCGTTGGCAAGCCCGAAAGCCAAAAGCAGCCCGATGCCGAGGCCTGTGCCGGTCAGGGTGGACGCGCGGCGCAGAATCAGGCGCAACACATCTTCGCGGCGCGCGCCCATGGCCAGCCTTACGCCGATCTCGCGCGTGCGCTCGCCGACCAGATTCGCCATCACGCCGAAGATTCCGATCGCCGCCAGAACCAGCGCGATCAACGCGTTTATGCCCAGCAGCACCGCAACATACACAAGGCCCACGGTCTTTTCATGCATGAATGTGGCGTAGGTCTCTGCCTCGTCGAGCGGCAAGGCGGGGTCGATCGCGGCCAGCGCCTTGCGGACGGTCGGCGCCAGCGCCATGGCATCGCCGTCGGTCGAGATCGAATAGCGCTCATCGAGCAGCGGATTCTGCGCAACATTCATGTACACCGCGGCCGGGCGGCCTTTGCGGAACATGAAGTAATCGGTCTCGCCGGCCACGCCCACAATGGTGAGCCACGGCGTCTGGTCCTTGCCGGATCCCATGCGAATGCGTTTGCCGATCGGGTCCTGGCCGGCGAAGTAATCCGACACGAACTGCCGGCTCACGACAGCGACCGGCAGAGCGCCCAGGTTGTCGCCGGATCCAAAGCCGCGGCCCGACAGAATCGGGATGCGGAAGGCGGAAAAATATCCGGGGCTCACCGGCATGCGCAGCGCGCTCTGCAACTGCCCCGGAGCCACGGGACGAGTCTCGACCCGGAGATCGTCCAGCCATCCGTCATCGCTGTGCGGCAGCGTCGACGTGATCTCGGCGCGTTTCACGCCGGGCAATGCCTGCAGCTTCTCCAGGCTCTGCGCGTACCACGCTGCCTGCTTCTCTGCTGTGTCGTATCGCGCCTCGGGAAGGTGGACGCTGAAGACGAGCACATGCGTCGGGTCATAGGGATCGGTGGTGCGCAGCAGGGCCGCCATGCCCTTGGCCATCAGCGCCGCGCCCACCACCAGCGCCACGGCCAGCGAAATCTGCGCCACGGCGAATGCGCTTCGCAGCCAGCGCCCGCGCCCGCCGGCGACCGACCGCGAGCCCGACTTCAACTGGTCCACAAGGTTCACGCGCAGCGCCTGCAGCGCGGGAGACAGCCCGGCCAGCACACCCGCAGCCACGGCCAGCAGAATCGAAAGCCCGATCGACCGGCCGTTCAGCGAGATGTTCGACCACCCCGCCATGTAGCGGGCCACCTTCTGCGGCATCGAGATCACCGTGAAATGCAGATACGCCTGGGCATAGACCAGTCCGAATGCCGCGCCGGCGAGCCCCAGCACGACGCTCTCCGTCAAAAGTTGCCG
>JASHQQ010000026.1 GCA_030039035.1 Acidobacteriaceae bacterium
TTTTCGGCGAATACCTGATGAATGCACAGGGCGAAGACGTGGTCTCCGGTGTGCGCACGCCGCTGTCGATCAGCGAACTCGAAAAGGCCATGCCGCACGTCTACCAGCAGCTCAAGGACATCACCAAGCGGATGGAAAAGCACTACCGCGACATGCAGGACTTCGAGTTCACCATCCAGGACGGCAAGCTCTACATGCTGCAGACGCGCAACGGCAAGCGGACGGGGCTGGCCGCGGTGCGCGTGGCCATCGACATGGTGAAGGAGGGCCTGATCAAGCAGGAAGAAGCGGTTTTCCGCGTCGAGCCCAACCAGTTGTACGACTTCCTGGTGCCGCGGCTGGTGGAAAAAGGCGAGAAGGTCGAGGTGCTGGCCACCGGTTTGCCGGCATCGCCGGGCGCGGCCGTGGGACAGATCGTCTTCACTGCCGAGGAAGCGGTGAAACATCACCAGAACGGCACATTCAAGTCGATCATCCTGGTTCGCGGCGAGACCACGCCGGAAGATATCGCCGGCATGGAAGTGGCGGCCGGCATCCTGACCTCCCGCGGCGGCATGACTTCGCACGCGGCAGTGGTCACGCGCGGCATGGGCAAGTGCTGCGTGGCCGGCGCGGGCGACTGCGTGGTGGACGAGGCGAAGAAAGAGCTGCGCGTGAAGGGCCGCACCTTCAAACAGGGCGACTGGATCTCGCTCGATGGCACCACCGGCCGCGTGATTGCCGGCCAGTTGAAGACGCTCGACGCGCAGCCCGACGATCCCGACCTGGTGAAGTTCATGAGCTGGGTCGACCCGGTGCGGCGGCTCAGGATTCGCGCCAATGCCGACATCCCGCGCGACGCCAGGCAGGCGATGCTCTTCGGCGCCGAAGGCATCGGCCTGTGCCGCACCGAACATATGTTCTTTGCCGAGGATCGCATCGAGCACATGCGCGCCATGATTCTGGCCGACAACGAGAAGGATCGCCGCGCGGCGCTCAAGAAGCTGCTGCCGATGCAGCGCGCCGACTTTGTGGGCCTCTTCAAGGCCATGGGGGCGCTGCCGGTCACCATCCGCACCATCGATCCGCCGCTGCATGAGTTCCTGCCCAAGCGCGAAGACCTGCTTGTCCAGATCGCGCGGCTGGAAGAGACGAAACCGAAGTCGCCCAAACTCAAGGAACTGCGCACGCTGCTGGCGCGCGTGGAAGAGCTGCACGAGATGAACCCCATGCTCGGCTTGCGCGGATGCCGGCTGGGCATCACCTTCCCCGAGATCACCGAGATGCAGGCGCGCGCGATCATCGAGGCGGCCGTCGCGGTCAAAGCCAAGGGAGGCGATCCGCACCCCGAGATCATGATCCCGCTGGTCGGCGGCATTGAAGAGATGCGCAACCAGGCGGCGATCGTGCGCCGCGTGGCCGAAGAAGTCTTCAAGGAAAAGGGCGCGAAGATCGACTACATGGTGGGCACCATGATCGAGCTGCCGCGCGCGGCGCTCACCGCCGACCAGATCGCCGAAGAGGCCGAGTTCTTCAGCTTCGGCACCAACGACCTGACGCAGACCACCTTCGGCATCTCGCGCGACGACATCAACAACTTCCTGCCCGCGTACCTTAAGCTGAACATCTTCAAGCAGGACCCCTTCGCCACGCTGGACCAGGCGGGCGTGGGACAGCTTGTCAAGATGGCGACGACCAACGGGCGCAAGACGCGGCCCACGCTCAAGGTGGGCATCTGCGGCGAACATGGCGGCGATCCGGAGTCGGTGAAGTTCTGCCACCGGATCGGGCTCAACTATGTCTCCTGCTCGCCCTTCCGGTTGCTGACGGCAAGGCTGGCGGCGGCGCAGGCGGCATTGGAGGAGAAGCAAGGAAGCACGCACCAGGGATCGAAATAAGCAATCTCATCTATGCGAGATTCAACAAGGGCGCGGCGAAGACGGCCGCGCCCGTGTTGCTTTCGGGCCTCTCTTCGGTAACATTGTGAGCATCGGAGATCCTTGGGCATTTTCCTCGAATCCATGAGAACCGGGGTCAGCGGTGCGAGGAAACCGGGGCAAGCTGGAACGAGCCTGAAGATGGAGATTCGCTCTCTGAAGTCCTTGCTGCCTCTGGGTGCGACGGCGCTACTTCTTGCGCTGAGCGGCTGCGGATCCTATGTCGCCTACGACGTCTTCATGGGTGACTCGATCACGAAGGGCTGGTCCGTTCCGGGAGTCGATCTGGGCGTTTCCGGCAATACGACCTCGCAGATGCTGGCCCGGTTCCCAAGCGAAGTGCCCGGGCACGGCTATCGTGTTTTCGTGCTTCTGGGCGGTGTCAATGACCTGCTCCGCGGACGCTCACCCGAAGAGGCCTTCGCGAATATCGCCTCAATGGCCAAGGCCGCCCGCCAAGCCCAAACGACTGTCGTGCTGTGCGAGCTGACGCCCGTGTATCGTGACGATCTACCGATACTCGAACCCGAGATACGCGCGCTGAACACCGCGATCGAACAGCTCGTCCAATCCGATCATTATCTTCTTGTCGATACTTATGACCCGATGTACGGGCATCCGGAATACTTCCGCGACGGCCTGCATCCCAACGCGCAGGGTTACGCAGTGATGGACGAAGCTCTCCTGCCGGTGCTCGCGAGTATTTCTGCGCAGTAGGGCGATTCCACAGCCGATTTCCTCTGTTTCGGGCGTGGTTCAAGGTGGCCCTTTCTTGAGGAAAGGCCATCAGGCTTCCCTGGCTCCAGGGCATGGTTACTGCAGGACCGCTGCAGCCAGCATGAAGCGCCGGCTTCTTTCCCTGCCGTGTAACGCTCTGCGCGCGTATACTGGCCGGGTTCCGCGGATATCGAAATCATGCGCTCCGGCGACGGCTGAGCGTTGAGGTCCAACAAAAATGGCCATCCTGGACGAAATACTCGAAGGACCTGTCGACATCGCCGCTCTCATCAAGGACAATGCCCCACGCGAGCGCCGGCTCGATGGCGCATTCTCCAACCTGCTCAATTACGCAAGGAAGAACTGGAGCTACACGGCCAGTGGCAACACCGGTGGCGAGGCGCTGCTGGCCGGGACGGGCAACGCCGCGCCCTGCGGCGGCATTGCCACGGCTCTCAAGCTCGTCTTCATCAACGGGCTCAACGTTCCCGCCAACGACATCGAGTACATCCGCATCACCGGCTATGTGTGGACTGGACCGACCTATCTCTGCTTCGACCCCAAAGTGGTCGGCAATCTGCGCAAGCTCGATACACCCGCGAATTACAACAACGGGTGCATCTTCAATGAGCATTACTACCTGAAATGCGGCGAGAAATACTACGATCCGTGCCTCTCGATCTCTTACGCCGTCCGCGATCAGTCGATCAAAGAAAAGTTCGGCGGCAAGAACGTGATGATGATTGGCACGAATCGCCGTTTGCTGGTGACCACCAGCCAGCAAACCTGCTTCTTGTACATGCCGTCGGAGCCGGTGCCCGGGTTTCAAGGTGCATGGGCGATGTTCGACGCCACGAAGAAGAACATCGAGAAAGCGCTGGGCAGCCAGCTCTTCAGGACCGAGATGGCCGCGCTGCACGGGACGACCACCTTTGCGCAGTTCGTGAACACTCTCCGCTAATTCGTCGTTATTTCGAACTGCCGGAGTCGCCGCCCGGCGCATAATAGCCCTGGCGCGTCACCACGCTCAGGTCCTTGTTGCTGGCCGTCAGAGCGACCTTGTGGTAACCGCCCTCGCTGTCGGGCTGGTCGGGCGTGTAAGTGAGCAGGTATTGGCCGTTAAGGTCCGTGGCGATCTGACTGTAGATCTCCTCGAGATGCGGCGTGCTCTTGGCTTCGAAGTAAAGCCCGCCGGTGCGCGTGGCGATCTGCTCCATGATCTTCCGGCCGTCGATCGGTGACTTTTCTTCCCCTCCGCGACGCCCGCCGCCGGGGTAGCCGCCGCCTCCCGGATAACCTCCCCCGCCGCCGGGAAAACCCACACCGCCGCGGCGCCCGCCGCCGGGATAGCCCGAATCGCGCTCCTGTTCGCCACGGAAGTAGACGGTGTAGACCACCGCATTGGCCTTGTCGGCCGCGTCGATGGCATCGTTCAGCGTGTCCTTGCTGCCATGGTCGACGCCGTCGGAGAAGAGCACCAGCACATTGCGGCCGCCGTCGTTGGGCTTCATTACTTCGCTCGTAGCCAGATAGACGGCATCGTTCAGTTGTGTGCCCTGCCTTCCGCTGGGCCGCTGGCGCTCGTCGTCGTTGGTCTCGGGACCGTTCTGGTCGTTTTGCGATGCACTGCTGGTGCCCATGTTCTCAAGTTCCTTCTGGAGCGCATCGCGCGAGGTCGTGAAATCCTGCAACAACTCGACCTCGCGGTCGAAGTGGAGCAGGAAGGCCTTCTCCGGATTGGTGGCGGGTTTTTCCGGCAGCATCGTATCGACGAACTTCTCGGCAGCCTTGCGTTCGGCATCCATGGCGCCCGACATGCCGCGGCTGGTATCCACGAGCAAGCCGAGCTTGAACGGGATGTCCGCCTGGCGGCTCAGGCTCGTGATCTTCTGCGGGCGGCCGTCCTGGGTCAGCGTGAGGTCGCCCGGGTTCAGTGAATTGACGAGGTTGCCGTGCTTGTCGCGCACCGTGACAGCCAGAGTCACTTCGTGCGCGCTTCCCTGCGAGGACGCTGCCGGCGGGGTTGGAGACGCCTGACCGCCCGCCGGCGCGGCGCCGCCGGCAGGAACGAAAAGCGCCAAAACGAGGGAGGAAACGATTTGAATTCTTCTCATCGGATTCAAGGGAGGCACACTTTCAATCCTATAGACGTTCGGCGTGTGCTGTCCGTTGACCGGCTTCCGGTGAAATCGTTTACACCGCGGCGTCCGCTGGTTTATAGTGGCGCGTTGCTCCCGCCGGAAACCCTGTCCATCGTCTGCGGCGGGAAATCCTGCGCGAAAGAGGAAGATTCATGGCTGGCATCACGCGTCGCGATCTTTTGCAGTCCGGATTGGCTCTTTCGGCATCGTCGCTCGTCACGCGCTCGGCTTGGGCTCGCGCGAATACGCTCTTCGCAGGAGATCTGCAGGCGAAGACAGCATCGGCCGCCACGCTGCCCGCCGTGGCGCCGCGCGAACAGCTTCTCTTCGATTTTGGCTGGAAGTTCATCCTCGGAAACAGCGCCGACCCGGCAAAAGATCTGGGTTTCGGCATGGGCCAAGGCGACTTTGCCAAGACCGGCGACTTCGATTTCGCCAAGGCCAAGTTCGACGACTCAAAATGGCGCACGCTCAATCTGCCGCACGACTGGGCGGTCGAGCTGCCTTTCGTAAACGACGAAACGACCATCGGCGATGACATGCCGTTTCAATCGCACGGATTCAAGCCCATCGGGCGCAAGTATCCGGAGACCAGCGTGGGATGGTACCGGCGGGAATTTGAGATTCCGGCGAGCGATCTGGGCCGGCGCATCACCGTCGAGTTCGACGGCGTCTTCCGCGACGTGCTGGTCTTCGTAAACGGCTGCTTCATCGGCCGCAACGACAACGGCTACGCGCCCTTCCGCTTCGACCTGACCGACTTTCTGAGTTATGGCGCGAAGAACTACATCGTGGCTCGCGTCGATGCCAGTTTCGGCGACGGATGGTTCTATGAGGGTGCCGGGATCTATCGGCATGTGTGGCTGACAAAGACCGATGCGCTGCATCTGGGTCAATGGGAAAGCACGGTGCGCTCAGCAATGAACGGTAGCGCCGCCGCGCTGACGCTGGGTGCGGTCGTCGAGAATCAGGGCAGGCAGGCCGAATCGGCGCGCGTGACGTGGCAGATCCAGGATGCCGCGGGAAAATCGGTCGCGACGGCCGAAGCGGCCGTGCAATCGGTGGCCGCCGACGGCTCTGCGTCTTACACGGCGACGGCGAAGCTCGCCAATCCCGCGCTGTGGTCGCCCGATACGCCGAATCTTTACACGGCCATTGTCACCGTGGAGACCAACGGCAAGGCGGGCGACGCCGAGCGCATCAGCTTCGGCGTGCGCAGCGCGGTCTTCGATGCCGACAAGGGCTTTTTCCTCAACGGCAAGCCGGTCAAGATTCAGGGCACCTGCAATCACCAGGACCACGCCGGCGTGGGCGCGGCGCTGCCCGATCGCCTTCAGGCCTTCCGCCTCGGCGTCCTGAAAGAGATGGGCTGCAATGCCGTACGCACCTCGCACAACATGCCTACGCCGGAGTGGGTGGACGGATGCGATCGCATGGGCCTGATGATGATGTGCGAGACGCGCCAGATGAGCTCGAATCCCGAAGGCCTGGCGCAGCTTGCGACGATGGTGAAGCGCTATCGCAATTCGCCGTCGATCATTCTCTGGTCGATCGGCAACGAAGAGTGGGAAATGCAGACCGGAGAGGCCGAGCAGGGCGTGAAGGTGGGCACATCGATGGTGCGCCTCTGTCACGAGCTCGACCCGACGCGACCGGTTTCGGCGGCGGTGAACGGCTCGAACCGCGGCGGCGTCTCTGAAGCGCTCGACGTCATCGGCTTCAACTACAACCTCGGTCTACCCGACAAGTTCCACAAGGATTTCCCCAAGCGTCCGTGCTATGGCTCCGAGACGGCCAGCGCCATTTCGACGCGTGGCGAGTACACGACCGACCCGTTGCGCAACACCTTGAGCGCCTACGACGTGAACCAGCCCGGATGGGGCGAGATGGCCGAGGAGTGGTGGACTTTCTATGGCACGCGCGAGTGGGAGGCCGGCGGATTCGCGTGGACCGGCTTCGATTATCGCGGCGAGCCCACGCCCTACGGCTGGCCTTCGATCAGCTCGCAGTTCGGCATTGTGGATACATGCGGATTCCCGAAAGACTCGTTCTACTACTACAAGTCATGGTGGGGAACCGGGCCGGTGCTGCATCTGTTTCCCCACTGGAACTTCGAGGGCCGGGAAGGCGACGAGATTCCTGTATGGGTGCACTCCAATCTCGACGAAGTCGAGCTGCTCGTCAACGGCGCCAGCCAGGGCAGCAAGAAGGTTGCGCATCTGGGCCATGTCGAGTGGAAGGTCCGGTATGAGCCGGGCTCGATCGAAGCACGCGGCTCAAAAGATGGCAAAGTGCTGCTGACCGAGAAGCGCGAGACGACCGGCGCCCCGGTTTCGATTCGTCTTTCGGCGGACCGCACCGAGATCGGCGCCGACGGCGAGGACGTCGCGGTGTTGAAAGCCGAAGCACTGGACAAGGAAGGCCGGCCGGTGCCGACGGCGATGAATTTGCTCAAGTTCAACATCACCGGCGAAGGCAAGCTCATTGGCGTCGGAAACGGCGACCCCAACTGCCAGGAGAGCGACAAGGAGCCGAAGCGATCGCTCTTCAATGGATTGGCGCAGGTCATCGTGCAGGCGACGAAGCATCCCGGCGAGATCCACATCGAGGCGATGAAAGAAGGCTGGGAAGGCGTCCCGCTGATGCCGGCCAAGCTGACGATCACGACCAGGCAGGTCGAGCTGCGACCGGCGGTCGCGGTGCCCGGCGAGGAGGATTGATCATTCTGGCGCCGGGACCCGACCGTCGGGGCTCGATGGAACGAGCAAGGTGGGGCGACGCCCCGGGGACAAATCCCGAAATCGGATGCTTTTGCGCGCTTTGTCCGAAGATTCTGGCGGTGCGCCATTGCTCTTTCTTTTTTCTCCGGATATCCGGATAATTGAAGCCAGATTCCGGGCCGCGTGACCAGCAAGGTACACGCGGTCGCCATTCTTATCAGGGTTACCTCATGAGGAGTGCCGGAACAAAGGCAATCAGAGGTATATTCTTACTTATTCACGGAATTCAGAACATCCAGGCGCGCTGACGGGACCCCGCGAGGTTTTGGACCGACATGGAATCTCTGGGTCGACCTTTATCGAGAGCTCTCGATCGAATGAGTGCGATTCTGTGCGGCAGAGCGGCAGTCATTCTGCCCGCATCAGGCGGCTTGTTGTGCGCTTTCCTTGTCGCATTTCCATTGCCTGGAGGGGCGCAGGACAGGACCGGCACAGCGGCTCCGCCCTCGAACGCTTTGCAGGCAGACACACGACCTCACTGCCAGGTCACCGGCACACACGATATCTCCATTACATGCGATTACACCCCGATGCCGATGGATTCCTCCAAACCCTCCGGCGGGGGCCACATCGCGCTGAATCATGCGGAATTGTCCTTCAAAACGAAGGATGACAACTGGATGCGGCTTGAGCTGAGATTTACAAATCTCGGCCCAACCCCGATTTCCGTGGCACGTCTTGTGTACATCGCTTTTGACGACGATGCAGGCCGCAACTTCATCCGCCGGCCGCTGCCGCACGTCAACCTTGCCGCGCTGGCGCCGGGCCAGCCCGCCGATTTTGAGGAGCGGCTTCTTATTGGCGCCCTGCGGCCTGGACATTATCAGATCAGGCTCTGGATCCCGAGTTCCGATCCCGGGCTGAAATTCAACGCCGCGCATAATCTCCTGATCAGCAGCCTGGGCGTGGCCGACGAGAACTCCGGACTGAATCGGATTGCCGATTTTTCGGTTACACATTGAGACTAGTAACTTCGACCGGGCCCCTTTTTGCCAGGAATCTCGATTCGCGAATTCTTTGAATTTCCGCGACGCATGATTGACGCCCCGGTCTCTTTTCAGCCGAGGGTGACTGGCTGCAACCGAAAGCCAGGATCGAAATTTGCAAGGAGTTCGACCATGAACGGAATCGAGGCCTTCGAGCTGCGCAGCCGCGGCCGCCAACATACGCAACCCGGAAATTCGAGGCGCGGGCTCCGTGCCCGCAGCCTTGTGGCGATTGCTGCCGCAGCCGCCGCTTCCACGGCACTTGGCCAGACAAGCGTCCTGACCCAGCACAACGACGCCGGAAGGACCGGCCAAAACACGGCGGAGACCATCCTCAATACGTCCAACGTGAATGTCAATTCGTTCGGACTGTTGTTCAGCGTCTCGGTCCAGGGGCAGGTCTACGCTCAGCCGCTCTATGTTCCCAATGTCACCATCAACGGTGTTTCGCACAATGTGCTGATCGTGGCAACCGAGGAGGAATATGTTTATGCGTTCGACGCCGATACGGGCGCTCAGCTTTGGAGTGTGAGCGTCATCGATTCCAATCATGGAGCCAGCCCGTCGGACCCCGAGAGTCCGGTGACAAGCTCGGAACTTGGCTGCGGCGACCTGCAGCCTTATGTCGGAATTACCAGCACTCCCGTGATCGATCCGGTTGCCGGAACGATTTATGTGGAAGCGAAGTCAACCGACGGAACCAACTATATCCATCGGCTGCACGCCCTGAATCTGACCTCCGGCGCCGAGCAGGCGCAGGGGCCCGTTGTCATCACGGCGACCGTGAGCGGAACGGGAGACGGATCGAACAACGGGCAACTGACCTTCAGCGGCTTTTATCAGCACGACCGGCCCGGTCTGCTCCTTCAGAACGGTTCGATTTATATCGCGTTTGCTTCGCACTGCGACGACTCGCCCTATCACGGATGGATATTTTCCTACAATGCGGCGACTTTCGCCCAGCAAAGCGTCTTTGTGACGACGCCGAATGGCGGCCTGGGCGGATTCTGGTCGTCGGGAGCGGGGGTAGCCGCGGACTCGAATGGAAACATCTACATCGCCAGCGGCAACGGCGATTTCGATACCACGAATGTGCCCGCTACGGAGCTGGGCGACACGATCATGAAGCTGGGAACGACCGGGGGCAACCTGTCGCTTCTCGATTATTTCACGCCTTCCGACCAGCAATGCCTGGCGAACAATGACACCGATCTCGGCTCCGGCGGGGTGCTGGTGCTCCCGACCCAGACAGGGGCGACCTATCCGGATCTCCTGGTCGAAGCCGGCAAAGAGGGCTCCATCTATGTCGTGAATCGCGACCAGATGACCACCGGCAACGTTCATTACGAAAGCGGTGGTAATAGCTGTACGACCGACGATCCCGAGATTCTGGAAGAAGCCGTGGGAGCGATCGGCGGCATGTTCAGTTTGCCAGCCTATTGGAATGAAACCCT
>JASHQQ010000193.1 GCA_030039035.1 Acidobacteriaceae bacterium
CAAGCTGCACGTTGTCGGCCTGAACGAGCAATTTGTCCAGGAGCTCGGAGGCACGCTGTATCTGCTGTTCGGCGCGGTGGCTCTGCTGTTGCTGATCGGCTGCGGGAATGTGTCGATTCTGTTGCTGGCGCGCGCCACGGCCCGGGAGCACGAATTCGCGGTACGCGCGGCCATCGGCGCCGACCGATGGCGCATCATCCGGCAACTGCTGACCGAATCGCTTCTGCTGTCGCTCACCGGCGCCGGCCTGGGACTGATCGTTGCTTACAAGACCGTATCGGTGATCGCCGGCAACCTGCCGGAGTTCTCGTTTCCGCATGAAGCAGCGATCCGGATCAACGTCCCGGTGCTGATCTTCTGCATTGTTGTCGCCGCCGGCACCGGCGTGCTTTTCGGGCTTTGGCCGGCCTGGCAGCTTTCGCGGCCCGAGGTAAGCCGGGTGATGCAATCGAGCTCCCGCAAGACCACCGGCGACGTGAGGGGACGGCGCACCCACGCAATCCTGATCGGCGGACAGATCGCTCTGACGTTGCTGATGCTTTCGGGCGCAGGAGCGGCGATCGAAGGCTTCCTGCGCCTTGCGAACACCAGGCTCGGCTACGATCCGCACAATGTGATGTCCGTGGGAATACCGGTTCACGACGGCACTTATATGACCTGGCCGCAACGCGCCGCCTACATCGAGCAGCTCTACGCGAAGGTGGCGGAGCTTCCCGGCGTGAAAATGGCCGCGGTTTCGAGCAATGCGACCCCTCCGGCGAACGGGTTCAATACAAAGTTCGAGATCGTGGGCAAGCCCTCATCCGAGAGCCAGACTTTCCGCTTCAACATGGTGAGCAAGGAGTATTTTCCGGTACTGCGGATTCCCCTCATCCAGGGCAGGGTCTGGGACGAAGACGAAACCAAACGGGGCGCCGCTCTGGCGGTGGTCAATCAGACCTTTGCCAGGCGCTACTTCCCTGCCGGCGACGCCATCGGACACACGATCACGCTGCCGGACTTGAATCCGGTCCCGCCCGGCGTGAAACTCGCGCCCGGCGCCGAGAAGGGCTTCCTGATTGTCGGTGTCGTGGGAGACAAGCTGGATGACGGCCTGTCAAATCCGATCCAGCCCGAAGCTTTCGTTCCCTATATCGCGGTGCTGACGGGGTTCACGCAGATTCTGGTGCGCTCCGACGGACCCCCGCTGCGACTGCTGCATTCGGTGCGCGGGGCGGTAGCAACGATCGATGCGAACCAGCAGACCATCGGAAACGTGCGCGATCTCGAGCACTGGATTTCCGAGATGCCGGAGTATGCGCGCGGGCAACTGCTGGCGTGGCTCTTCGGCGCATTCGCGTTTCTGGCTCTGGCGCTGGCTGCGGTGGGGCTCTACAGCGTGGTGGCCTACACGGCGCTACAGCGCACCAATGAGTTCGGGATTCGCATTGCCCTCGGAGCCGGCCGCGGGCACGTGCTTCGACTCGTCTTCCGGTCAACGGTGGCAAGTGTGGGCACGGGGATTGCAGCCGGGCTCATTCTTACCCTCGCGCTGAGCAAGGTAATGGCGCACTGGGCGGCAGAAAGCGCGCGCGACCCGCGGTTGTTACTTGCGTCGGCAGTGGTGCTGGCGCTGGTGGCCGCGCTGGCCTGCGCCCTGCCCGCGCGCCGCGCCGCGGGGGTCGATCCGATGACGGCGATCCGCTACGAGTAGGCGCAAACCGGCAGACTCCCGCATCGGACAAGGCACTTCTCTGCCCTGCTGGCGGAATTCTGCTGATCCGCCGGGATTCAGCGGGAGTTCCAGATGAAGCAAGTCGTCGAATCCGATCAAATTTCCAGGAGAAATTGGCCAAGATCGGCACTCTGATGGAGGATTTTGATCATTTCCACAGAAAATAATCATTGCTTCTCCGGGCGGGCAGGCCCTATACTTCCGCCCGTCCCTCGATCGAGGTCAAGGAGCAGATTCCATGTTCAGGCAATTCTTTCTGAAGTTGGGCCAGGCGGCTTTGGGCCTCCTGGTTCTCATCGCATTCGTTCGCCCGATGGCCGCACAGGACGACCATGGCGGCAAGATTCTCGGCGGGTACTACGAGGAGTGGAGCATTTACTACGCCGGGTACAACATTGCCAACCTGCAGCAAAACGGCGTGGCCGACAAGCTCACTCACCTGATCTACGCCTTTGCCGACCTGACCGCGACGCCGGCGCCGGCGTGCACTTTCGCCGACACATGGGCCGACTATCAGAGCCCCTATCTGCCCAGCGTGAACGGCACGTCTTACGCGGGGCCGCTTTTCGGGAACTTTGCCGCAATCCAGCAGCTCAAGGCATTGCATCCGAAGTTGAAGGTCCTGATGTCGATCGGCGGCGCTTCGGCGACGAATACGGCGGCGTTTTCTGCCGCAGCGAGCACGGCCGCGGGCCGGCAGGCGCTGGCCGCTTCGTGCATCAACCTGTTCGTGCAGGGGAACATTGCGCCGGGGATCACGGCGCCGGGGTTGTTTGACGGCTTCAACATCGACTGGGAGTTTCCCGGTCCGGCCGACACGGAGAACTTCACCGCCCTGCTCAAGGAGTTCCGCACGCAACTGGATGCTTTGAGCAAGACTACGGGCAAGCGATATGTGATGTCGTTCGACGGGCCGGCGGGCGCGCAGAACTACGTCAACATCGATTTGAAGGCTGCCGCCGAGCAGGTGGATTTCATCACCATCGACGGCTACAACTATGCCGGCTCATGGGACACGCAGACCAACGATGCGTCGCCGCTCTTCGACGACCGCCAGGACCCGGATTTCGGCCAGGACCTGGACATCAACGACACGGTCGACGCCTACCTGAAAGCCGGCGTGCCGCCACACAAGTACACCATGGGCCTGCCGCTCTATGGCGCCGGCTGGACCGGCGTTCCCGACGTAGATCACGGACTGTACCAGAACTCGACCGGTGCATCTCCGGTTCCTCTCGCCAACGGGACGGGTCTGTGCACCGATCTGAGCGGCAACACGCCGGGATGCGATGTGCTGTTGACCGATGGACTCGCGACCTACTCCACGCTGGTGAATCTTGCGAAGAACGGATACAGCGGCTACTTCGACCAGCGGAGAATCGCCGTGTCGCTCTACGATCAGGCCTCGCAGACGTTCTACACCTACGACGATCCGGCAACGGCCTTCTGGAAGATGGTTTACATCGAACTCCGGGGCCTCGGCGGCGCGTATGTGTGGGCGGTGAAGGACGACGACGCCAACGGAACGATGGTGAAGACAATGGCTTCGGTGCTCGAGCATTCGCGCTGATTGAAGCAAAATCACAGCGGTTTTTGCCCTGCCGCACCATCCTTTTTCAGCAGCCAGATGCAGGCAGCTTTTGTTCGGCCTGTATCCGGCTTTCTTCTCTCGGGCGCGACCGAGGTGGCGCTACTTGAGTCCCGTGTGCAGATAGGCCAGCAGCGCGGCCATCTGCTCGTCGGTGAAGCGGCCGGCGAAAGAGGGCATCATTCCCTTGCCTTGCAGCACCACGCGCGCGACCTGTGCGTCCGTGGCCGGCGCGCCGCCAGGCAATGTCGAACGGCGAAACACATCGTGCAGATCCGGAGGGACCTTTTTCAATCCGAGATCGTTGTCGCGGTGACAATGCGCGCAGCGCACTTCGTAGAGATGCTTGCCTTCGGCCTGCTGCGGGGTGAGGCGCGGCGCGCGATGACACCCCGTCCAGCCGAGCAGGGTGATCGCGGCACAAGTGGCAACGAAGACCTGGGCCACGAATCGGGATGGGAAGGATCCTGCAGAGCGTCGCCGCGGAAGAGACATCCTTCCCAGTCTAAGGAATCTCTGGACAAGCGGTTGCCTTGAAGGTGCACGGCTTCAGCCGCGCTGAAAATGCGGCGAAATAAATGCGGGCTTTCGGGTCTTCGCGGGAACTCGAGCCCAGGGTGCAAAGTCGGTTTCAAAAGGCCCGTGGCTACGGCAAAACCAGAGAAGGTATGGCCTGTTTTCTGTCTTGCAGGGTCGCCGCTCCCAGGGGTCGCGGCGACTTGATTGCCTTGGCTTCGGTATACAGCATCTCTG
>JASHQQ010000194.1 GCA_030039035.1 Acidobacteriaceae bacterium
TCCCGCGAACTGACCGACCCCACGCTTTGGGCCGATGCCCTCACCGCCAGCCCGGAACAAAAGTGGCAGCGGATTGAAGGCGCCCGCGGCCTCTGCGCCATGTTCCAGAACGCCGGCGTGATGCTGGAGATGGCCGACTACGCAGCCCGCAACAGCCACACCGTCGATCCCGAACTTCTTGCCAACCTGCGCAGCGATGCCATGCAGATTCGCGTGAGCGTGCTGGAGGCGCTCGCGAGGTATGCCTTTTGCCAGGTCAACGAAGGCATCTGCGGGAACGCACTGAAGGCAGCATCGATGTACACGGAGATGACCTTGCACATGACGAGACTCTTGCAGGCGAACGCGGCCGGAATGGTTCCGCAGTTCGTCGCGGCGATGTAAGTTCGACCCTCCCCCATTTCAATGGCTCGACAAGACCCCGGCTTCGGCCGGGGTTTTTTTGCGTCCGGAAGACGTACTCGCGGAAATGCGCCGGTCTTTCAGATGTAATCGCGGAAGAGCTCTTGCGATGGCGCGGGGATCACGGCTTTGCCGACAAGCATTCCGTCTTCGCCGGCGACTTTGGAGCCCGCGGCCACGGCCGCCTGAACGCTCGCGACATCGCCGGCCATCAGAACGAAACCCTTGCCGCCCAGCGCCATGGCGAGATGGATTCGCAACAGCATTACGTTGGCGGATTTGATCGCCGCGTCGGCAACCTCGATGATGCTGGCCGCCGAAAACGTCTCGACGACGCCGATCGACCGCAACTGCCTGGGATCGACGTCGACGGCATTCGAGATCGCCGCCAGCACTGCTGGGTGCACGCGCGCGATCTGCCGGCGTTCGATGAGCGATGCGCCGGCGGCGGTCCCTCCGGCCAGCACCGCCGCCTGCACCGAGGTCACATCGCCGGCGACGACAATCAGATATTTTCCCGAGCAGATGCTGCGCGCCAGCAGCAGCTTGATATCGCCGGCCTTCAACATCGTGTCCTGAACCAGCAGGCCGGTGGCTACGCTGGAAAGCTCGATAAGCCCGATCGAACTGATTTCATCCATTTCACAGACTCCTCGCGAAGTGGTTGCGGGAGGGTACGGGCTTCAGCCCGTACGTTTCTAGCCAAAATGACTTCGGGGCTTTAGCCCCTGAGGGAAACTCTGTCTGATACACGCGCTCCTCACGCCTCAATCACCACCGCATCCTCCATCACCGTCGCCACGCCGTCGATGCTGGCGTGAACCCGCGCGCCCAGCTTGCCCTGCGGCGCTGCACCCAACAGATCGCCCGCGCGAACCCGATCGCCGGTCTTCACCACAGCGACTGCCGGCGCCCCCGCGTGCTGCTTGAGCAGCACCTTCACCCTGCGCGACGCAAAGGCATGGTCAACGAGCGGCCCCTCGTTGCGGAACTCGCCCAGACCGAGCCTCGCAATCAGCCGCCGCATGGGCACGCGCCGGAACTCTGCCATGGGGTGCGGCTCGATCGATTTGGGGTCGCCCTTGAACGTCAGCCCGCGCTCGCGCGCCAGCGGCTTGTTCTGCACGCAAACCGTCTTGGGATCGAGATCCTCGGGGCACGCGAACATGGTGCACAGGTTGCACTCGCAGCAGTAGAGCGTGGCTACGGCGGCGTCCGAGCCGGTGGCGAAGCCCAGCGACTGCATGGCGCGATGCGGCTCGATGGGATGGCCCAGCAGATAGCGCGGGCAGAACTCCGTGCAGAACCGGCACTGGTCGCACGCCGAGCGGCCGATGCGCGCCACGTGCAGCCACGGCGCATTGTGCCGCCGGATCAGGCTGTGCTCCGCCGGCAGCACTACAATCCCGCCGGTGGTCTTCGTCACCGGAACGTCGAGGCTCGCGGCCGGCTTGGCCATCATCACGCCGCCCAGCAGCACGCCAAAGTCGCTCACCGTCGCTCCGCCCGCGGCCTCAATCACCTCGCCGATCGTGATCCCGACGGGTACTCGCAGCGTGACCGGCGTTTCGACCGCGCCGGCCACCGTCAGGTACTTGTGCGTCACCGGCTGATCGACGGCCATGTTGATCAGGGTCTCCACGTTGGAGACGACCGCGTCCACGTCCTTGGGCAACCCTCCCGGCGGAATCACCCGGCCCGTCACCATGTGCACCAGCAAAAACTCGTCGCCGGCAGGGTAGCAGTCCGGCAGCGACTGCACTCGAATCCCTGCCGGAACCGCGCGCTCCAGCGATTCGATGAGGTCCTGATACTTCTCCTTGATTCCAACCACGCCCTCGCGCGCGCCCGCCAGCTCCATGGCCATGCGCATGCCGCGCAGAAACGGCTCCGATGCATGAAGCAGCAACTCTTTGTCTTTGTGCAGCAGCGGTTCGCATTCCGCGGCATTGGCAATGACGACGGAAACGCGGGTCTGAAACTTCACCGCCGCGGGAAATCCGCCTCCGCCGGCGCCAACGATGCCGAGTTCCTCGATGCGCTCGATCGAAGTATGTTCCGCGCCCGAGCCAACCGGCTCTCCGTTGGAAGCTCCTGAAACCGCCGTCATCCTCGATTTCCTCTCAGAATCCTGCAAATATTCAATTGACTCTGGCGATTACTGTACAGTATCATTCATTTTCAATCAAGATCATTCAACAATGAAGTGTTTGATTCCAAATATCGGCAGCACCTCTTTCAAATTCCGGGTCCTGGAGATGCCCCAGGAACGGCTGCTCGCCGAAGGCCGCCTCGAACGGATCGGCCAGCCCGGCAGCGAATGCCCGGATTACGAATCGGCCATCGGCAAGTGCATTGGAGCAGTCGCCGGCGAGGGCAAGCCTCTCAGGAGTCTGGACGAGATTGGCGCTGTGGGCTTCAAGGTCGTTCACGCCGGGCCGTTCGCCGAGTCGCAGTTGATCGGCGACGAGCTGCTCGCCGCGATGGAGGAATTCAAGTTTCTTGCCCCGGCGCATAATCCGCCCTATATCACCGCAATTCAAGCCTTTCGCAGGGCGCTGCCCGGCGTTCCGCTGGTCGCCGTCATCGAAACCGGCCCCTATCGCTTCATGGACGAGGCCTCGACGACTTACTCCGCGCCCTACGAGTGGCGCAGCGACTTCGGCATTCGCCGTTACGGATTTCACGGCGCGTCGCACCGCTCGGCCAGCGAACGCATCCAGGCGCTGCTCGGCCGGACCGATTTGCGCCACATCTCCTGCCATCTCGGCGGCAGCTCGAGTCTGGCCGCGTTTCGCAACGGGGTCGCGGTTGACGTGAGCATGGGCGCTTCGCCGCAGTCGGGCCTGCCGCAGAACAACCGCGTAGGCGACATCGACGTCTTCGCCGTGCTGCACATGATGAAGAAGCTTTCCCTCGACCCCGACCGGATGGCCGCGCTGCTCGGCAGCCGTTCGGGACTCGCCGGCATCAGCGGCACGTGCGGCGACCTTCGCGACCTCGACAACGCAGCCGCCGCGGGCGACCGGCGAGCACGTCTCGCGCTCGACGTTTTCGTGCATTCCATCCGTCATTATCTCGGCGCGTACCTTTTCGAGCTCGGCGGCGTGGACGCAATTACCTTCTCCGGAGGCATCGGCGAAAACAGCGCCGCGATCCGCAGCGCCGTGCTGAAAGACACAAGCGCATTCGGCATCGGGATCGACGAAGGCAGAAATCGAACCCACCAAAGCGAAGGCGTGATCTCGCGCCAAGACTCGCCGGTGAAGGTATTCGTTGTTCCCGCGAACGAAGAGTTGATCATCGCGCGCGAAACCTGTGCGGTCGCACATCGCGCTGCGCCAGTGGCGGCGCACGCATCGTAACGCATCACAGTCCGGAATAAAGTATGGCAAGCGCAGGCGCGGCAACGGCAATCGACAGGTCGGTGGTGGAGCAGATCGTGCGCCAGGTCGCGCTCGAGTATCTGGGGCGCGAGAAAGGGCGATCTGCGCCGGTGCTCACCGTGCACACCTCCGCGCGCCACATGCACGTCTGCCGCGAAGATATGGACATCCTCTTCGGCCCCGGCTCCGGGCTGACCGTCGACCGTCCGCTTTTTCAGGAGGGGTTCTTCGCTGCCAGGGAAATGGTGACCATCATCGGCCCGCGCAGCCGCATCATCTCCAATCTGCGTATTCTCGGCCCCTTCCGCAAGCAATCGCAGGTCGAGCTCGCATTTACCGACGCCATCATGCTCGGCTTCGACAACCTTCCCATCCGCATCTCCGGCGACATTACCGGAACGCCAGGCGCGGTGATCATCGGCCCCAAAGGTGTGGTCGAGCTGAAGCAGGGCGTCATCCGCGCCGGCATTCACGTGCACATGAATCCGTCGGAGGCGGCGTATTTCGGCGTGAAGCAGGGCGACCGGATGAAGCTCCGCATCGGCGGCCTGGCCGGCCTCACCTTCAACAACGTTGTCACGCGCATCGATCCCGCGTCGCGGCTCAACGTGCACATGGACACTGACGAGGCCAACGCGTGCGGCCTGCACCTGACCAAAGAGATCGAACTTTTCAAATAAGAGAGGAAGCGAATGAAACAAGCGCTGGGAATGATCGAAACCAAGGGCCTGGTGGCGCTCTTCGAGGCCACAGACGCCATGCTCAAGTCGGCGAGCGTAACCTTTGCCGGCTGGCAGACGGTGGGCTCGGGGCTGGTGACGGCCTTTGTCGAGGGAGACGTAGCCGCCGTGAAAGCCGCCACCGATGCCGGCGCCGAAGCCGCCGCGCGCATCGGCGACGTGGTGAGCGTGCAGGTGATCTCGCGCCCGCACGACGAGCTGCCGTCGTTTGTGCAGGGCAAGAAAGTTGCGGCGTGAACAAGGAGATGAGATGAGCGAAGCCATTGGACTGATCGAAACGCGGGGCCTTGTTGGACTCGTGGAGGCGTGCGACGCGATGGTGAAGGCCGCCAGCGTGGAGCTTGTGAAAACCGTGCCCATCGGCGGCGGATTTGTGTCGGCCATCGTTCGCGGAGACGTGGGCAGCGTGCGCGCCGCGGTCGATGCCGGAGCTCACGCGGCCAAGGCCGTCGGCGAGCTGGTGTCGTCGCACGTCATCGCGCGGCCGCACGATGCGCTGGTGGAGAGCATGATTGGCTAGTTCATGGTTCGTGGTTCACAGTTCATAGCTCACAGAACGGAAATCCGCGGCAACCGATCGTAACTGCGAACTCGGAACTGTGAACTTCAAAGCGAGGAGAACTTCAAATGGCCCAGGAAGCAATCGGAATGATCGAAACCAAAGGCCTGGTGGCGCTGGTGCAGGCCACCGACGCCATGCTCAAGGCAGCCAGCGTGAAATACGTGGGCTGGAACAAGGTGGGCAGCGGCCTGTGCTCGGTTTACGTGCAGGGCGACGTCGGCTCGGTTCGCGCGGCCGTCGACGCGGGCGGTAACGCGGCCAAAAGCGCCGGCGAGCTGGTCTCCGCACACGTGATCGCGCGTCCGCACGGCACCCTCGGCTCGGTGCTGCCGAAATAGCCGCGAACGCGTCGCGATCCGTCGCGGCCCGTGAGGTACGCCATGTTCATCGCCAAAGTCATCGGCAACGTCGTCTCCACGCAGAAGGACCCGAAGTTCCACGGGATGAAGCTGCTGCTCATTCAGCCGTACATCAGCAAAGAGGGCAAGCTTCAGGTCTCCGGCAGCTCCGTGGTCGCGGTCGACAGCGTCGGCGCGGGCGTAGGCGAGTGCGTGCTCTTCACGCAAGGCAGCTCGGCCCGTCTTACGCCCGCCACGAAAGACGCGCCGGTCGACACCGTCATTGTCGGCATTGTCGACGCGGTCGAAGTGGAAGGCAAGATGCTGGAGAAGCCATAGATGCAAATCCAGGAACAGGTCATCGCCGAAATTGCCAGGGAAGTCGTGGCCCGGCTGCGTATCCAGATGCAGCAGCCCGTAGCGGCTCCCGCGCCGCAGCCCGGAAACGGCGCCGCTTCGCGCGACGGCGTCTTCTCCAGCGTGGACGACGCCGTAAATGCGGCCTGGGAAGCGCAGAAAAAAGTCGAAGCCATGAGCCTGGAAGAGCGCGGGCGCATGATCGAGATCGTTCGCCGCATCTGCTTCGATCGGCGCGAAGAACTGGGCCGCATGGAGATGGAAGAGACCAGGGTCGGCCGTCTCGATCACAAGATTCACAAGCTCACCAATATGCGCTTCGTCCTCGGCGTCGAAGCCATGCGCAGCGATGCGCGCAGCGATCATAGCGGCCTGTGCATCATCGAGCGCGCGCCATGGGGCGTCATCGGCATGATGCTGCCCGTGACTCATTCAGTACCCACCATGGCGTCCAACGCCATCAATATTCTCGCCGCGGGCAACACCGCCATCTTCGGGCCGCATCCGTCGGGCGCAAAAGTGGCACAGTATGCGCTGCAGCTCTTCAATCGCGAGTTCGAGCGCGAGTGCGGCGTGGCCAATGCGCTCGTGACGGTGCGCGAGCCCGGCATCGAAGCCGCCGGGCAGGTCTTCCATCATCCCAAAGTCGCTCTGGTCTGCGTCACCGGCGGCCGCGCCGTGGTGGAAGCTGCGGCCAAAGGCGGAAAGCGCGTGATCGCCGCCGGGCCGGGCAATCCCCCGGTTGTCGTGGATGAAACCGCCGATCTCGACCACGCTGCCACGTGCATTATTGAAGGCGCGAGCTACGATAACAATCTTCTCTGCATCGGCGAAAAAGAAGTCTTTGTTGTCGCTTCGGTCGCCAATGCCTTCATCGAGGCGATGCGCCGCGCCGGAGCCTTCGAACTGAACTCCGCCGCGATTGCCAGGCTCACGGAGGCCGCATTCACTTTCGACGGCCCCGGCAAGGGCTGCGGCCGCGCTCACGTGAAAAAGGATTTTGTGGGCAAGGACGCTGCGGTGCTCGCCGCAGCCGCCGGCGTTCGCGTACCCGCCAACACGCAGCTTCTCTTCGGCGAGACCGACGAAGATCATCCCTTCGTTGTCGAAGAGCAGATGATGCCGTTCGTTCCCGTGGTGCGGGTGCGCGACGTCGACGCAGCCATTGCGGCATCCGTCAAGGCCGAGCACGGCTACCGGCACACAGCAATCATCCATTCGCAGAATTTCGGCCATGTGACGCGCATGGCGCGCGCCATGAACACAACGCTTTTTGTGCACAATGCGGCGTCGCCGGCGTCGCTGGGCGTGGGAGGCCCGGGTTACTTCAGCCACAGCATCGCCACGCCGACGGGCGAAGGCGTGACCACGCCGCTGACTTTCACGCGCGAGCGCCAGATCGTCGTCGGCCATGCGCTGAGGATCATATAGGCATGTATCTCGCGCGCATTGCCGGCGCGGTCGTTGCGGCCGCGAAGCATCCGACGCTGAGCGGATGCCGTTTTCTCGTTGCCGAGCGGCTCGAAGCCGACGGCAGCGCGCAGCCGGAGCCAATCGTGGTCGTCGACTGGATGGGCGCGGCTGTCGGATCGACGGTGATGGTCTCGACCGACGGCGACATCGCACGCGCGCGGTTCGGCAACACTACGCCGGCGCGGCTGGTGGTGGTGGGAATCGTCGATCGCGTGCAAATGCCGGCGATGGCGGAGGCGATCGCATGAGACTCGGCATCGTTCGCGGGCATGTGACATTGAATCTTTCGGTCGATTCGTTCCGCGCCCGAACGCTGGCCATCGTTGAGCCGGTGACGATGGAAAATCTGCGCGCCGGCAACGGAGCCGGAGGCGGCAAGGCGCTCATCTTGCTCGACGAACTGGGCGCCGCGGACGGCCAGATGGTCGCGTTCACCGAAGGCCGCGAAGCCGCCAATCCTTTCTGGCCGCAGCCGGTGCCGGTCGACGCCTATTGCGCGCTGATCGTCGATTCGATTCACCTGGCGCCGCTGATGAACGAACGCGCACCCGAGGTGATGCAGTGAAGAGCGAAGCGAAGGACGTAGATCTCACGGGCAAGCGCGTCGTAACCTTGCGCGACGCTCAAGGCGCGCTCGCCGCGAGCGCCACGCGCCTGCTCGTCGCGGAAAATTGCGTCATTACGCCTTCGGCTCGAGACTTTCTGCAGCAGCACGGCATTGAGTTTGCGCCCAACCCTGATGGGCAAGCATCTCATGTCGCCTCAACCGGCGAAGCCGCGATTGCCACTCCGCAAACGAACGGCGCGAAGAGCCCGGCGAACCCGCGCTTGTTTTCAACTCCCGGGGCCGAAGCGGTCAAGAAAGAGATCTGCCACATCGGCCGCAAGCTCTGGCTGCGCCAGTTCGTCGATGGCAACGGCGGCAACATCTCCTATCGCATCGGCCCGAACGAAGTTCTTTGCACGCCTACGCTGGTGAGCAAATACGATTTGACGCCCGAGGATCTTTGCCTCGTCGATCTTGAAGGCAAGCAGGTTGCGGGCGCCAAAGCGCGCACCAGCGAGATTTGCCTGCACCTCGAGATTTATAAGGAAGTCGCCGAAGCCAAGGCCGTCGTTCATTGCCATCCGCCGCATGCGACGGCCTATGCCATCACCGGCCGCGTGCCGCCGAATCTCGTCATTCCCGAGTTCGAGGTATTTGTCGGCAAGGTGGCCATCTCTCCCTACGAAACGCCGGGCACGACAAAATTCGCGCAAACTGTGCTTCCCTTCG
>JASHQQ010000195.1 GCA_030039035.1 Acidobacteriaceae bacterium
TCAGCAGGATCGAAGCCGTAGTGCTGTTGTTGGTCAGCATCGCCAGATCCGGGACGCCGTTCGCATTGAAATCTCCTGCAACAATCCGAAGCGGACTGCCAAAGTCCTGGCTTACGTTGGGAGTGGTCACGATTTCATTGAACGTGCCGTTGCCTGCGCCCAGAAAGATATCGATCTGGTCGTCGTATTTGTCCAATGCAGCGAAATCCAGCTCGCCATCGTTGTTGAAATCCCCGCCAGTCAGGGAAGAGGTTTCGGCGGGCGCCGAGAGCGGGACTTCGGTCGGACTGAAGGTTCCGTCTCCATTGCCGGCAAGCACGAGAAGGTTTTCGAGATCCACGGCGGCGAAATCGAGCTTTCCATCGTTGTTAAAATCTCCCACCACAATGGAATTGGGGAATTCGTCGGCCGAATTACTGAAAGTAATCGGCGCGCCGGTGACGGTAAATGTGCCATTCCCTTTGCCGAGCAGAATTGTGAAAGTAGTTCCGCCGAAGTAGTTCGCAACGACCAGGTCGGGGATGCCGTCCCCGTTGAAGTCTCCGGTTGCGACCAGGCCCAGGCCAAGGTCCGGTACAAGGTTTGATCCGGCCGCTGCAAACGTCCCGTCGCCCTTGCCGAGCAGAATGGTTACTCCGCCGGAACTGACATAGTCGCCTACCACCGCGAGGTCCAATATCCCATCGCCGTTGAAATCGGCGGCAACCATGGACCCAAAGATAAAGTCACCGCCGACAACACTCTGATTGAATGCGACACTGGTGAGCGGCGAGCCGAATGTCCCATTCCCATTCCCCGGGAAGACCGTAACGTAACTGATGTCGTTGGTATTCCAGGTCAGGATGGCCAGGTCCTGCTTGCCGTTCCCTTTGAAATCGCCGGCCAGCATGTAGGGATACAAGTAAATCCCTGTCAACTGGGTCGTCGGCCCGGTTGTAAAAGTTCCGTCGCCTTTGCCAAAAAGAATCGTGACAGAGAACGGACCCAGGTCGCCGCTGCCGGACCACAGGACGGCCAGGTCCGGAATGCCATCTCCGTTGAAGTCTGCCGTTAATTCGGCGACAGGGTACTGGCCAAAAGCCGGTGTCTGCGAGATGAGCCAGCCCAGCCCGGAGGTGCCTGCCCCCAGAGGCCCGGTTGCCAGCACGGTGTTTCCGAAGCTGGTGTCGACGAAGGAGACATTTCCGGTGGGTTGAGCCGGTCCGCCAAAGCCCTCGACGGTGGCTGTCAGCGTGGAGTTGCCGGAAGAACCGCCAAGTGCAATGGCAGTTGTGTCAGAGTAGACAGGGGCCGGGGCAGGCTCAACAGACAGCGATGCCGTGCCGGAAACGCTGGCGGCGCCGTACTTGTTTGCGACGAACTGCGCTTTGTAGCTGTGCGAACCCGGTCCAGGCACGAATTTGAAGACCGCCGTTCCGCTGCTTGTCAATGCGTCCGTTGCCAGCAGGTGGATATCGGTGCAGTATTCCGAGGACGCATCGCAGAAGTTCACCTGGCCGGTGGTCAGCGGCGTGGAACCCGTTTCGACCGACGCAGTCAGCGTGACAACGGTGCCCGGCGAAACCGAGGTTACCGGATTGCCCGAAGCAGTTACAGTGAGAGTCGTTGTGGTTGCCGGTTCTGCCCTGGCTACAAACGGCCGGCAAACACTGCCGGCGATCATCAAGACTCCCAGGCACGAAGCGACATTCCTGCCGGGGGAAAAAACAGGGAAGGGCCCTCTTGGGCTGAAGACATTCCGGTTTGCACCAGGCGGATTGGGAAACATGACAGCGCCACCCCCGATTCAAGGCAAGAAGGCTCAGGCTCCGGCAGCGTATCGCATTTCTGTCAGCGTGTCCGGATGCAGGTCTGCGACGCCATAGCCGCAATTTGAAGGTCTTCCTGAAGTCCGGGGAATTATAACACCCTGATTGAATGCCGCATCGGATGCGATGACTGACTCATGTTTCCGAATTCCCTGCCTTTCACTCGAAGAGACCGCCCGGCAGTTACTTCTGCATTGTCCGATGTCACGGCCGTAAATACCGTCTTCTCGTCCGGCGCGGACGGGCAGCCCATCGCGGCCGAAACCGCCCGTCGCGTGGAGCCTGCCGTTCGTTTTACGTTTTAGTCCGGATTTTCAGATAGCGCGGATCCGTACTGCGGAGCCGGCCTGGCGCAAGCAAGGGAAGCGGAACCGCTGGATGCATTTGTGCCGGCAGGGGAGTACCGGCCGCATCCTGCCTACTTCGCACCACCCAGGCGCCGGAACTCCAGACTGGCTTCCTCGAAGACAGGGCTCCGGGTGTCGGCCCCGTGCCAAAGAGTCAGGAATTCCTCGTAACTTGCCCGGGCTTTTTCCGGCTGTCCCATCTGAGCGTAGGCGCGGGCGAGGTTCTTGTGCGCCAGGGCGCCGATCGGTTCGTTGATCACGATACCCGGGTGATCGAGAATCTTTTGAAACTCCGCAGCCGCTTCCTTTCCCTTGTTACCCGCCAGGAAGGCAACTCCTCGCAGATAGCAGGGGTAAAGCGCGAACGGGTATTCCTGTTCGACCGAACCAGTGCTCAATTCGAATGCGGAGCCTGCATCCAGCTCCTTGATCGCGCCTGCAGGATCGCCATGGTTGAGTGCCAGTTGGGCGCGGATGACGGGAAGAAAAACGAACTGGACGATCGTATCCTCTGGGAATCTATGCGCGAGATCTTCGGCCAAAGTCTCTGCGGGGCCACGCGCGAGCGCGAGCGCGAATGCCGCCCGGGACTCCACATCGCGGGTTCTCGACAGCGCAAGAGCGGCCTCCGCCTGCTGGCGCGCCTCGGCGAGATTTCCAAACAAGCCCTCTCGTATCGCCGATTGCGACTGGTATGCAGCGGCGGCTTCGCTTTCACCTGCCTGCCGGGCGGAATCGATCGCGCGCCTGGAAAGCTCCCGCGCCTTCCCGATTTGTCCGTTGAATGCGGCGGTGTCGGCCTGGTACGACAGGAGCACATTCTCCACGCCCGGTTTGCCCGTCGCCCAGGCAGCTTCCCGTGCCATTTCTCCGGCATCTTTCCTGAGAAATGCGAGATGGTAAAGATGCTGGGGAAGATCCATCGCTTCGAGCTTCTTCCTGGCTGCTTCGTCGGCTGTGGCCTGGGCGTTGTCGAGTTGTCCCAGATTCATATAAGCAACCACCAGGCCTTCGTAATCCTCCGGACGCTGAGCGCTGCGCGCGAGTGCCTCGCGATTGTCTGCTAGCGCATCCTCGTACCTTCCAAGCTCGGGATCGATATCCTGCCCTAATACGGATACCGGGATAAGATCGCGTGAATAGATCTGGGCCCAAAGTCGATACACTTGCCGGGCCTTGGGCAGATCTCCGACTACGGCAAAGTAATAGCGCGATTCGATCGCGAACTTTTCCCACTCGCTGACGTGCTGACGCAGCTCGAAGGCTCTCCGAATGCTCTCGCCGGCAAGGCCGGGCTGGCCGAGAGTGACCTGACTCAGTCCCAGAGAGAGATGCGCCATCGCAAAGTTCGGATCGAGATCGATCGCTCTTTGGAATAAGGGGACCGCGGCAGAAACATTACCGTGCCCGATGAGTTCCCTGCGCCCCATGGTGTAGGCGAAGAGCGCGTCGAGGGAAGGCGTCGTGGCCTCGTCCAGCGGAGTATCGAATTTCTCCACCGTGCTCAGTGACTCGCCGAGCTTCTTCCGCAGTTGCGCGCTGGCGCGGCTGAGAGCTTTCAGAACTTCTTCTTTCCGCGCAGCCTGCACCTGTTCTTCGCCCAGCACCTCGCCCGTGCGGCAGCTTGCTGCTTTCAGGCCGAGAACATACTCCGTTCCCAGGCTCGCGATCGAGCCCTCCACTACGGCTGCAGCGGCAATTCTCTGGCATAGCTGCCGTGCGGAGCCAGAGGCCAGGCGTGCATCCGGCGGCTGCCCCATCAGCGAGAGTGTGTGTTGAATCTGCTGATCCGGGACAAGATCAAGGAAGGGCGATTGCTCAAGCTGCACTGCCAGGCCCTGCCGAAGCGTGCCGTCAAATACGGCATCGCCGGTGGTGTTCGCAAAGTCGGCAAGGACAATCGAGTCCTTGTCTGTCAGAGCGCGGGATGGACGCGAAGCGTATAGCCAAACGACCAGGCCCACACCGAGAAAGACCACCCCGGCGACCGCTGCCCATGTTGCTTTCGGTGCCAGGACTGCAGCCGTAGCATCGGGCCGCTCCCGTGCGGCATCGATGGAAACATGAGGCAGACCGGCCACCGAGGCCGCGCCGGATTCGCTGCCGTTCAGGTGCGAAACCTCCGCGACACGCGTTCCCGCCAAATCTCCGGCAGGCTCTTCCGCGACTTCAACGGGGCATATGAACCGGTATCCAATGCTGGATACGGTCTCGATGAATCGTGGCGCGCGCGAATCGTCGCCCAACAGCCGCCGCAGCAGGGCAATGTTACGGGCAAGTGAATTCTCTGTGACCGCGGTTTCGCCCCAGACCGAGCTCAACAGTTCTTCTTTGGTAATCAGTCGATCGGGATTCCGGATCAGGATCAGCAGTAACCGAAAGGCCTTCGGTTCTATTTGCTGCACCTTTCCCGCTCTCACGATCGCGAACTCCCGTTCGCGCACTGTCGCATCCGCGATCCTGAAAACGAACGACTTGGCTGGAATCGTGGGCACCATCACAATTTCTTCAGAAACAGTTCAGGACGTTTTCAAGACGAACGCGGGGGATTGAGTCAGAGTCAGGTCGTCGCAGGGCTCTGGAACTCACGCGTGGCCGCTTTCCCTTGTGTCGCGGCGTTTCGCCAGGCGTGGGCTCCCAGTCCGGCGAACCCTGCTGGACGGGGAATGCCGAGAGTGTATCGCAGTGCGTCCCTGGGCCGCGACGGGATTCCTGTCGCGGACCACGGGGTTCCGCGACCCGCCGGCATTCTCCTTCTCCAGCCCGGGATTCACAGCCCAGGTCCATGAGCCGCAAGGGGCAACGGCTTCCGCCAGGCTGTCTTGCGGCCCGATTCCTCCACACGGGAAACAACGAAGGGAGCCATTCAAATGACGAAGCCAATCGCAACTTTGACCATCGCGGCCTGCGTGGTTGTGAGCCTGTTCGCAACTGCTCGCGCCGGTGCACAAAATCCCGTCGCCGCCAGGTCCAGTCCGCGCCCCGGAACGGACGTGGCAAGCGCGCATGCAGACAACGCAAGATTTTCGACGCTTTATCGGTTCGAAGCCGCCGCGGCGACGACCTTCACGAGTCCGCTGGGGTCTCAACCGGACACCACGCCGGCTGTGGGCCCGGACGGCGCCATTTACGGGATGACCACCGTCGGCGGCCAGTTTGGGAACGGCGTGATCTACCGCTTCGACCGCGAGACGCAGGAGTACACCGTTCTGCACACTTTCAGCGCGACGGATGCGAACGGAGACAACGCCGACGGAGCCGATCCCGGCAACGGGCTGACGGCTGGTCCCGATGGCGTGTTGTATGGCATGGCCCAGTCCGGCGGCGCCAACGGCAACGGCACGATCTTCAGTATCACCGCGGCCGGCGAGTTCAATGTGCTGCACACCTTCAGCGCCCTGGATGCGGACGGACACAATGAGGATGGAGTGAGTCCGCTGCGCAACATCATCATCGGCAATGACGGCAATCTTTACGGAACCACCCGGACCGGCGGGCAGAACACCTGCCTCTTTACGCATGGCTGCGGGGTCGCGTGGACGATCGATGGCAAGGGCAACTTCACGGTCATCCATCAGTACACCGCCGATGAAGGACACGCAGCGTCACTGACCCAGGGGCACGATGGTTACCTGTATGGCTGCGCGGTGTGGCCGGCAACCTCTCTGCCCCCCGGGCCTTTGCCGTCGGGAATCCTCTACCGGATGACGCCGTGGGGCGCGGACTTTCAGGTGCTCTACACCTTTAGCCAGACCAACTCCAACGGCCAGAACATGGATGGCGCCGACTGCTACGAGCCGATGGCCGAGGCGAGGCCCGGCGTATTTTATGGTGCGGCCGGCCGCGGCGGATCCAATGGCAACGGTGTCATCTTCCGATATTCCCTTGATAACCCCGGAGTCGTTGAGGTGGCGCACGACTTCAGCGCCACGAACGCGGCCGGGGAGAATTGGGACGGCGCCCTGCCGGATGGACCACTGGCTGTGGGGCCGGACGGGACTTTGTACTCGAACGCCGATTTCGGGGGCGCGAACGGCAACGGCGTGGTTTTCGCCCTGCGTGACGACGGCGGCTTCAAGGTCCTGCATACCTTCAGCGCAACCAATCCAGCCACCGGAGCCAACTCCGACGGCGCGTATGCCGATGACGGCATAGTGCTGGACGGCAACAAGCTCATCGGAATTGCCATTTACGGCGGCAACGGCAGCCCCGCAGGCTACAACAACAGCGGCGGCACGCTCTACGAACTGTCACTGGAGAACCGCAGGCAATCGTGGTGAACGCCCCCAGGGTTGCCGGGCACATGGGGCAGGAAAGTGGCAACGTGGCCGACCCGTTGATAGTGTGATTCATGCAACCGGTTCCTGAACCCGGCAACCATGCGGCTGCAGTGTCGAACCGTTTCTCCGGTCCGGTTGCGTGACCGCCATTCCTCCGGGAAGCGCCGGCACGGATGGGTCATGGACATCTCTCCGGTGTCCATGACTCTTGTTCAAAATGCCGACGGGCATTTAAGTGCCGCAAGAGACACGCTCAGTCACCCGCAGCGTCCGATCGCGCGAACCGGTTCTGCTCTTGACCTGAATCCACCCGCGTCATCGTCTCGTCCGACGCACTTCGGTAATTCCAGCCTCTTCGAACGCCGTCAAGCTTCATGCGGCACAGCCGATTTCCCGATTGTCGCGGCAGAGTCGCGCCCGCGGCGCCGGGGCTTGGCGTGCCTGGCATTTCCAAAACCCCAACGCGATCGTTCCGCCTGGGCGGCGAGCGCTTTTGCGGTCGCGGAGCGCGCAGAAATGAAGAGATGCCTATGAAATCCTCGATATTGCTTTTCGCCCTTGTTGCCGCAGCCGGCGCCCTGGCAGCGGCACCGCCAGACTGCGGCGCACAGACTTCAGGGAGCGGCGCAAGACCGGCCGCCTTGCCGGCATCCGGCGCGTCGCAGACGGCGCAAGAAGCCACGCTCATTCAGGCGGCCCTGAACCACTTCGATTCCGCGCTGGCTCTGCACGATTTTGGACAACTGCAGGCGCTGGGAATCAGGCCGGCAAGCGCCAAAGGCTGGCAGAAGTTTTTCAGGAACAATCCCCGCGCCACGGTGACGGATGATTGCCCGGCCTCGACGCTGGCAATTCTGGGCGACACGGCCACCTGGAGCTGCACCGAAACGGCCACGCTGATCTCGGAAGGAAAGCCGCTGCCGTATTCGTTGGCCGTCCGCTTCACGTTTACCCGGCAGAACGGCGTGTGGACGATTTCGGACCGAAGGTAGAGCGGCATCCGTTCCGATGGGCTGATGGCTGAGACGCGAGTCCTCTGCCCTGGAACCTGCCGCAACCGCCACGAACCGGTGTTATATTTCCTTCTACCGAAATAGTCGCCACCGGGCTGGTTCGCGGAGGCTTCCTCATGGCAACTCCTCCGGGTCCTCGTTCGCCGCACGCCGCTTCTCTGCTGGTGCTCGCCGTCGTCGCCATGATCGCAATTCCGGCGGCTCTCACGTTGCACACGGTGAAGGCTCCGGCTGTGGTCGATCCGTCAATCTCCAATCCCACACCTTACGGCTACACCGTCAGCCTGTTGTTCTTTATCGTGCCTGCGCTCGTCATCGGCCTCTGGTTCTTGCGGCACGAGGGCGTGCGGATCTCCAGAAGATCGTTCGGCATTACCGTCGGCTTGCTGTTTGTGCTGGGCGCCTCGCTCGATTTCTTCTTCGCCGCCCGCTTTTTCCGCTTTTTGAATCCAGGCGCGACGCTGCGCTTTACGGCGCCCGCTCTGGGCGGCGGCGTGCCCATTGAGGAGTATGTCTTCTACTTCACCGGATTCGCCTTCACGCTGCTGCTCTATATCTGGCTGGATGAGTACTGGCTCTCCGCCTATGGCGTGCCGTCCACGCATTGGAAACGCACCGCGTTCGATCGCATCCTGCGTTTCCATCCGGCATCGGTCGTCTGGGCGGTTGTGCTGATCGCGGCCGCGATCCTTTATAAGCGATTCGTGGCTCATGAGCCGGGATTTCCCGGATATTTCACCTTTCTGGTCGCCGGCGCGCTGGCTCCTTCCGCGGCCCTGTTTCCCTCGGCGCTGCCGCTCGTCAACTGGCGCGCCTTCAGCCTGACCCTGTTCATCCTGCTGCTGATCAGCCTGCTCTGGGAGGCGACACTCGGCGTCCCTTACGGCTGGTGGGGGTTTCAGGACGCGCAGATGATCGGCATCCGCATCACCGCGTGGAGCCGGCTGCCGATCGAAGAGGTCTTCATCTGGATCGCGGTGACCTACGCAACCGTGATCGTCTACGAGAACGTGCGGCGTTGGCAGTCGACCGACAAGTCGCTGCTGCAGGCGCTGCTCGGATAAGAACGGCAGTCCGGATTGATGCCAAAGTCAGGCTATTCTCTTCATGGAAAGGATTCCACCATGCGCCATCGTTTCGTTCCTTGCCTGCTTGCACCTGTCCTGGCGGTCGTCTCATCTCCCGCCGTTTCACAGCAGCATTCGCAGATGAGCGCGGAGGAAGTCGGGCGCACAGTGCGAGCGTTCATGCAGACTGTCGCCCACGATGTCACCCAGCAGGGGCCGACCGCCTGGCGCAACTTCTTTTCGCACGGCCCCAAATTCTTCATGGCCTCGGATGGACGCATGGCCTTTCCCAACTATCCGGCCGCGGACAAGGCCATCAATGGTCTGGCCTCGACGATCCGGCACATCGATCTCACCTGGGGCAACGACGTGCGTGTCGATCCGCTGACGCCCACACTCGCTGTCGTCGCCACGCCCTGGCACGAGGTGCGCACCATGGCATCGGGCCGCGTGGAGGATTCGGGTTTTTTCACCGGCACGGTGGAATATCTCGACGGCCGCTGGCAGTTCCGCGATGTGCACTGGTCGGTCGCCAGTCCGGCCGCGCCGAAGGAGAAACCGGTTACGCAATGAACGGACAATGCGTCGCGCAGTGTTCTGAGCTGTCGAATACTCAATATCCATCCATCCTGCTAAAATCAGGGAAAGCCGAACAGCGCGGCTGAGCGTGGTGTTCACTCTCCTGATTAATTCCGCGGCCACTCGCCGGCCGGAACACAACAAGGAAATTCGCAGTTGTGACCCAGACGATACGCAACATCGCCATCATCGCCCATGTCGATCACGGCAAGACCACGCTGGTCGACGCCATGCTGCGCCAGTCGGGGACCTTCCGCGCCAACGAGCAGGTGGTGGAGCGCGTGATGGACTCGAACGAGCTGGAGCGCGAGCGCGGCATCACCATCCTGGCCAAGAACACGGCGATCAATTTCCATGGCGGCAAGATCAACATCGTCGACACGCCGGGCCACGCCGACTTTGGCGGCGAGGTCGAACGCGCGCTGAAGATGGTCGACGGCGTCATGCTGCTCGTCGATGCGGCCGAGGGACCGCTGCCGCAGACGCGCTATGTGCTGGCCAAAGCGCTTGAAGCCAAGCTGCCGCCCATCGTGGTCATCAACAAGATCGACCGGCCCGATGCGCGTCCGCAGGAAGTGCTGAACGAGATCTACGATCTGTTCATCGATCTCGATGCCGACGAGTCGCAGCTCGAGTTTCCTGTCCTTTATACGGTTGCCAAGCTCGGCACGGCTTCGGCAGATCCAGCGCAGCCCGGAGCCGATCTGCAGCCGCTCTTCGAGACCATCGTTTCCACGATTCCCGCGGCCGGCGGCGATGCCGATGCGCCATTGCAGATTCTCGTAGCCAACCTCGACTACTCGGACTACTTCGGCCGCATCGCCATCTGCCGCGTCTTTCAGGGAACGCTGCGCCATGGCGACGAGGTCGCCATTTCGCGGCGCGACGGCTCGATCTACAAGACGCGCATCACCAAGCTCTTCACCTTCAGCGGCCTCAAGCGCATCGAGATCGAAGAAACCACGCTGGGCGACATTGTCGCCGTGGCCGGCGTGGAAGGCATCACCATCGGCGAGACGATCACCAGCGCCGAAACGCCCGCGCCGCTCCCGCTCATCGTCATCGACGAGCCCACCATCGCCATCCAGTTCAGCGTCAACAATTCGCCTTTTGCCGGCCGCGAGGGCACGTACGTTACCAGCCGCAACCTGCGCGAGCGCCTCGAAAAGGAGCTGCTCACGAACGTTTCCATCCGGGTCGAGGAAACCGGCTCGCCCGACAGCTTCAAGGTGCTCGGCCGCGGCGAGCTGCAGCTTGCCATCCTCATCGAGATGATGCGCCGCGAGGGCTACGAACTGATGGCCGGACGGCCGGAGATTGTGACCAAAGTCGTCGATGGCACGCGCATGGAGCCGGTCGAACATCTTACTATCGACGTGCCGGAAGCCTACACCGGCGTGGTGATCGAGAAACTCGGGCCGCGCAAGGGCGAGATGACAAAAATGCACAACCACGGCTCGGGCCGTGTGCGACTGGAATTTCGCGTCCCCAGCCGCGGCCTGATCGGCCTGCGCAGCGAAATGCTCACCGAGACGCGCGGCACCATCGTGATGAATTCGCTCTTCGATGGATACATTCCGTACCAGGGCGAAATTCCGCAGCGGCCCACCGGCGCGCTCATCGCCGACCGCCAGGGACTTACCACGACTTATTCGCTCAACGGCCTGCAGGAGCGCGGCCGTCTCTTTGTCGGCTCGGGCGTTGATGTCTACGAAGGCATGATCGTGGGCGAGCACTCGCGCGACAACGACCTCGACGTGAATGTCGTCCGCGAAAAAAAGCTGACCAATATGCGTGCGTCCACTTCCGACGAAGCCATCCGCCTGGTGCCGCACACCACGCTCAATCTGGAGCAGGCGATCGAATTCATCGCCGACGACGAGTTTGTCGAAGTTACCCCCAGGTCATTGCGGCTGCGCAAGAAGATCCTGCAGGCCAACCGCCGGCCCAGGCGCTGGGAAAAGATCGAGTCGGCAAACGTCTGATCCGCGCGGCAACTTGAATTGAAGAGCTGGTCGTTTACCGGATTGCGGCTGGACTCATTCGTAGCGCAGCGCCTCGACCGGCTGCACCTTCATCGCGGCGCGCGCGGGAATCAGCGTTGCGGCGAGCGCGACAATCGCGAGCAACAGCGCCACTGCGACAAAGCTTGCCGGATCGTGCGCGCCGACCTGGAAGAGCAGGCTGCCGAGCAGCCGCGTGAGCGCGAATGCCGCGCACAGGCCCAATACCGCGCCCGTCGCGATCAGGCGCCCTCCCTCGACCGTAATCAGGCGCAGGATATCGCCGCGCGAAGCGCCCAGAGCCATACGCACGCCAATTTCGTGTGTGCGCTGCGTGGCAACGAACGAAATCACGCCATAGAGACCGATGATCGCCATAGCCAATCCGCCAAGCGCAAAAAACGCCAGCAGCGATGCTTCGAAGCGCGGCCGGTCGGCGAGCCGGCTCACGTCTTCGCTCAGGGTCACGATTTCCACCGGAAGCGTGGGATCGATCTGGCCGATCCGGGCGCGAATCCACGGCTCGACCGCGGCGGGCGGCAAAGCCGTCTTCACCATCATCACTTCCCACGGGTTCCAGTCGTCGGCGATGTTGCGCCTCAGTTGGTAGAACTCAGGCATCTCCGCGCCTGCGAGCCCCGCGTTCCGCACGTCCGCCGCCACGCCCAGCACCATGAACCATGGCCCATCCGGAGGCACCAGCCGCATGTGCTGCCCGATCGGATCTTCGCCGCCAAAAAGCCGCGCCGCCAGCAGGCTGCTCAGGATCAGGTAGTGTTCGCTGGAACTTCGTTGCTCTTGCGTGAAGCCCTGCCCGCGAACGATCGGAATCTTCAGAATGCTGAAGTACTCCGGCGTTATCCGTCGCCAGGCCACCATGCCGCCCGTTCCGCTCGTCGGCCTGGGCTTGCCGGCGACTGCGATGTTGTTGAAGATCTGCTCCTCGTGAGTTTCTCCCGGCGGAAGCCAGTTGGTCATCGCTACCGCTGAAACGCCGGGCAGATGTTCGAGCGCGCTTTCGGCGCGCAAGAAGAAATCCATCTGCTTTTGTTGCGTCGTGTAGCGGTACCGCGGCAGCGAGATATTTGCCGCCAGGACGCCCTGCGTCTCCATCCCCATCTTCTGCTCTTCCAGATTGCGGAAGCTGCGCAGCAGCAGCGCGGCGCCGGTGAGCAGGACGATGCTGGCCGCGATCTGCCCGACCACAAGACAGCGGCGCAGCCAGGCGTGCGCGCCGGAACCGAAGCGTGCAGCCAGCGCCGCCATGCGCGGCTTCTCCATTGCCGGCGCGATTCCGAAAAGAGCTCCGCAGGCCAGCGAGAGCAGGATTGTAAACAGGACGATGCGTGGATCGAGGCTTGCTTTCGCCAGGAGCGGAACGTCTTCCGGCGCGATGGCGATGAAGACGCGCAGCAGAATTTCGGCCAGCGCGCACCCCAGGGAAGCTCCCGCGAGCGACAGCACCAGCGTCTCGGTGAGCGTCTGGCGGATGAGGCGCCTCCGGCTCGCGCCGAGCACCGAGCGCACAGCCAGTTCGCGCTGCCGCGCGGCCGATCGCGCCATCAGCAAGCTGGCCACGTTGGCGCAGGCGATCAACAGCACCGCCAGCACCGCTCCCAGCAGGATCCAGGCAACCATGCGCATATCGTGCACTTCGCGGTCGCGGATCGAGCGCACGCGGAGATGCACTTCCTTGCGGAACTGCGGCGGCGCAAGGCTCAGCGAGTAGTTGAAGACCGGCTCCAGCATCGCTTGCGCCTGCTGGGCGTCGATTCCCGGCTTGAGCCGCGCGAACGCGTACATTACCCGGCCCGGATCGGCCTTGCGCTGCTCGGCTTCATCGAGCGCCTGCGGCAAAACGATGTCGGCCGCTTCGACCGTGGGCATTTCGAAATCCTTCGGCAGGACGCCGATGACGCGCGTCAGGTTGCCATCGATGTCGATGAGGCGATTCACAATCGACGGATCGCGAGCGTAGTGCGACTGCCAAAGACCGTACGAAACCAGCGCCACTTTCGGGCCGTGCGGCCGGTCTTCCTCGGGAAGAAAGTTGCGGCCGAGCAATGGCAGGACGCCAAGCGTCGGCAGGAAGCTTGCTTCCACGTCGGCGCAGCTCAGGTGCGCCGGGTTGTGCTCCGTCAGGTCGCAGGAACTTACGCCGGTTTCCGACGTGAATGCCTCGAAGGGCTTCTGGTTGTCGCGCCACACGTAGTACGAGCCGCCCAGCATGAATTCTTCGGGGACGATGGGCGCGGTGAGCCCCACGGAAACCAGACGGTCCGCATGCGCGTACGGAAGAGGACGGAAGAGAATGCGGTCGACCACGCTGAAGACGGCCGTGGTTGCACCAATGCCAAGCGTGAGCGTGGCGAGCGCGGCCAGCGTAAAGACGGGATTGCGGCGAAAGCCGCGCAGCGCGTAGCGCACATCCTGCCCGACGGTGCCCAGCCACCAGCCCGGGCGCTGCTCATGGCACTGCTCGCGGGCGCGCTCCACGCCGCCGAACTCGACGATGGCTGTGCGGCGGGCTTCGCCGGGATTCATCCCGGCGGCAAGATTCGCACGCGTCGATTCCTCAACGTGAAACTGAAGCTCTTCGTCGAGATCGGAGGGTCTGCGGCGCGAAAACAGGAAGCGCAGGCGGGCGAGGAATTCAGCCATCATCCGAAGACCTCCGAAAGTTGAATCGGCGTCTCGCGTCACTCGTGGCGCAGGGCCGCCACGGGATCGATATTCATGGCGGCGCGCGCCGGCACCAGCGTGGCCGCCAGAGCAACGAAGGCGAGGAACAATGCGACCGCAACGAGACTGACGGGATCGCGCGGCCCGATTTCGTAAAGCAGGCTCTTGAGCCATCCTGTCAGAGCAAGGGCCAGGAGCAGACCCAGACCGCCACCGACGGCAACAAGGCGCACGCCGTCGAGGGCGATCAGGCCAAGAATGTCCGATCGTCGCGCACCGAGAGCCATTCGCACTCCGATCTCCTGCGTGCGTTGCGTGGCCAGGAACGAGACGATACCGTAGAGTCCGACGATCGCCATCGCCAGCCCGCACAGCGCGAAGAAGGAAAGAAGCGCGGTCTCAAAGCGCGGCCGGTCGGCCATTGTGCTGACGGTCCGGGAGAGCGATTCGATCGCAACGGGCACGGTGGGATCGATCGCGGCAATCCGGGAGCGCACCCATGGAGCGACAGCCGTTTCCGACAGGACGCTGTCGATCATGACCGTGGGTGCATGGCCGGTCCAATCGTCGGGCAGATTCCGGCGAAGGGTATACATCTCCGGCAGAGTTTCGTCCATCAGCCCGCCGTTTTTCACGTTCTCCGCGACGCCGATCACCGTGGACCACGTCTTGTCGTGAACCGACTCGATTCGCTTGCCGACCGCATCCTCTCCGGGAAAAAGTCGAGCCGCCAGAAGCCGGCTGAGCACCACCATGGCCTGGCTGGAGCTCAGGTCCTGCCCGGAAAAGCCGCGGCCGCGAAGGATGGGAATATTCAGCGCGCGAAAATAGTCCGGCGTCACCTTGCGGCTGGCGACCGCGCCGCCGGTACCTGGAGGCGCAGGCGGTTTGCCTTCAGCGGCAATGTCGGAGAAGCGAAATCCCAGAGTTCCTCCAGGAGGGACGGAATCGCTGGTTGTCACGGCCTGTATGCCGGGCAGACGTTGCAGTGCGGACTCCAGACGAAGATAGAAGTCCATCTGCTTCTGGCCCGTGTTGTATCGGAATGCGGGCAGCGCGATCTTCGCGGCGATGACGCCGCCGGTCCGGATTCCGAGGTTCTGCTCCTCGACATTGCGAAAACTCCGCACCAGCAACGCCGCTGCGGAAAGAAGGATCATGCTGGCGGCGATCTGTCCCACGACCAGGCCGCGGCGCAGCAAGGCCCGATGCCGCGATGTGGCGAGTTTTACGCTCACTGCGCCGGCGTGTGTCTCCTGCCATGCGGACAAAAGGCCAAAACAGGCTCCGCAGGCAAGCGAAAGGAGCACAGCGAAAGCTGCGATGCGAAGATCGGGGTGCGCCTTGAGCAGGAATGGAACTCCCGTCGGCGCGATAGAGATGAAGACGGCGAGCAATCCCTGCGCCAGCGCCAGTCCGCCCGCGGCGCCGGCGATGGAAAGCAGCAGCGATTCGGTGAGCGCCTGGCGAGCGAGCCTGGCGCGGGTGGCGCCGAGGGCGGAACGCACGGCGAATTCCCGTTTCCGCGCGACGCCGCGAGCCATCATGAGGCCGGCGAAGTTGGCCCCGGCAATCAGCAGCACCGCAAACACTGAGCCGAGCAGGATCCACGCGATCGACTGCACGTCGGCTGTCTCGCGATCGCGCAGCGATCGGATTCTGAGATGGATTTGATCGCGTAATTCGGCGGGGAACCACCTTTCCTCCGCCTGGTAGAGAGGCTCCATCCCGGCGCGCGCCTGCGCGATGCTGACGCCCGGTTTGAGCCGCGCAAAGCAGCGCATCGGATAACCGAAGCCGCCGTTCGCGATGTGCTCTTCGGCACGATCGAGGGCCATGGGAAATATCACGTCGGCCGACTGAAGGGTGGGGAACTGGAAATCTTTGGGCAACACGCCGACCACGCGAGCCGGACTGCCGTCGATGTCGATCGAGCGGCCGAGAATGTCGGGATCGCGGTTGAAGTGGTCGAGCCACAAGCCATAGGAGATGAGAACAACGCGCGGCCCGTTGGGGCGGTCCTCTTCGGGAAGAAAGTTGCGGCCCAGCGCGGGCGATATTCCGAGCAGCGGCAGCAGGCCGGCCTGGAAGGAAAGGCAGTTCAACTGCGCGGGATTCATTTCGACCAGGTCGCAGGTGTGAGGCATGGTTCCCTGGGCGGCGATGGCTTCGAAGGGCCGCTGATTGTCGAGCCAGTCGAAATAGAAGGGCTCCATCAGGAACTCCTGCCGTTCCAGCGAATGCACCATGCCGATGGAGACGATGCGGTCCGCATGCGCGTACGGAAGCGGACGGAAGAGAATGCGGTCGACGACGCTGAAGACGGCCGTGGTGGCGCCGATGCCCAGTGTCAGCGTGGCAAGCAAGGTGAAGGTGAAGAGCGGGTTACGGCGAAAGCCGCGCAGCGCGTAGCGCGCATCCTGCGCGACGGTGCCCAGCCACCAGCCCGGACGCTGCTCATGGCACTGCTCGCGGGCGCGCCCCATGGAGCCGAATTCGACCGCTGCGCGCCGGCGCGCTTCGTCAGGCGGCATGCCGGCGGCGATATTCCGGTCGAGTGACTGCGCGATATGAAACTCGAGCTCCTCGTCGAGCTCGCCGGGCTTGCGGCGCCAGACAAGAAAGCGAAGCCGCGTGAGGAACTCGCCGATCATGCCTGCACCTCGCGGCCGAGCACAAGCGCGATGGCCGAAGAGAGACGGTCCCAGGTCTCAAGCTCCGTTTCGAGCCGTCTCTTTCCCGCGCGAGTGAGCGAATAGAATCTGGCGCGGCGGTTGTTTTCCGAGGCGCCCCAGCCGGAGCGGATCCAACCCTTGTATTCGAGGCGATGCAGCGCCGGATAGAGCGACCCCTGGCCGATCTGCAGCACGTGGCGCGACACCTGCTGGATGCGCTGCGCGACCGCCCAGCCGTGCATAGGGCCGGGCGCGAGCGTTTGCAGAATCAGCAGGTCGAGCGTTCCCTGCAGCAGGTCGGTCGATGGCGGCATCGCTTTCCCTCGACGTTCGACAACAGCATGACGCGGCTTCTTGTCGATTGTCAAGGGGGCGCTCCCGCAAGCGGAGCAAGACCGGAGCAGGCTGCGGTCCGGGAGCGAAGCTGGATAGCTCACCACTCGAAAAGAACTGGCCTGCAGGCTCGGGCCGCCTTGTCGATGACACAGTCGGCAGCCCAATGCAGATGATTGGCGCCGAACAGGTTTCCTGCGTGCTTCCGCGCCGCGGCTGAATTGCGTCACCAAAGACCTGGCCTGGAAGCAGCGTCAATGATCCGCGGTTGCTGTTCCGACCTGGTCAAGGTCCAGGGGACTTGTTCTGTCGTCTGTCCGGGGACCGGCGGAGCGGCGACCCGCAGCAGCAAGCAGATCGAGTCGTTTTCTTGCCAGCGTTGCGAAGGTCCCGTTCGGATCACGCCGCATTGCTTCCTGAAAGTATCTGCTTCCCCGGTCAAAGTCTCCTGTTTCGCATTGTGCCAATCCGCGCAGATATGCCAGCCCCGACAGCCGATCCGGATCGCTCCCCGCGGATTTCCCGGCGGTCGAGATCTCTCTCAGGCCTGCGTCGTACTCGCCCAGTCGCAGGTGCGCCAACGCTGCCTCATAGTGAACCAGCCACGAGCTTTCCGAGAATGGAGCTGCACGATCGAAAAGGGCGATCGCATCCCTGAACCGGCCCTGCGCGTTGTAAATGATTCCGAGCCCGACATATGCCGACCCCGAAGAAGGATCTTCGTCTATCGCTCGATGAAAAGCCTCGGCAGCTTCCGGGGAATTTCCGGCATGCAGGTCCAGTATCCCCTCAAATGCAAGGGCCAGCGCACAATGCGGACAGACTTCAAGCGCTTGCCGGACATCTTTCTGTGCCGACTCGTAATGCCGATGCAAAAAATCCGACCGTGCGCGATCCAGGGCCTTTTGAGCCTTCTCCGGGGTCAACAGTTGATTCCTGGAAATTATTCCCTGAGCAGATGGAGAAAGACTGAAAGAATCGGCTTGACAGTTCGCACACCCGGCCGCAGCGACTAACAGCGCGGCCCCCAAAAAAGGAATCATCCTTGTTATGCGAGCATCCAGGATGGAGTTCTGTAACTCCGCAAAACGCGCCCAAATCATTGCAATCATCGCCACGCCGCCGCAGAATCACGGCTTTCAATTACTTTGATTCCTGGCAAGGAGAACAGTTACTTACATTCGTTCCTTTGATGAGCCCGGCGTATCGGCGAGTCCCGACATTGCCTGAGACAAGGGGGAGGAGGTGATTCCTTTTTCCGGCTGCCAGGATGTTCACAGCGTTGCGCGATGGCGAATCCGATCCCGGCATTCATGGAATGCCGGAAGTCGTTCTCAGGCGAAATCCGGAAATCGAAAGGCACGCTGGATAATGGCAGGATGGAATTGCCGGTCCGGCAGAAATCGGGCATCGGCAGGGCTATAGAAATCCAATCCCGTTTCCACGAGTCCGGGATGCCGGACGATGGACTTCGACACCTGCTTCAACCGCGATCGCACCGTTACTCGCCTGGAACGTTGGCATAGAGAAACGCAGGACTGCTCCGATCTCGTGAAGCTTCTATAATGAGCGAATAGTTCGTTACACCGCTCGGCACGGAAATCGATTCCAGCCGAGGCGCATGCGGATCGGTATCGGCGATGGCGAAGTACCTGGTGACGGGCGGCTCGGGATTCTTCGGCGGGATTCTGAAGCAAAGGCTGCTGGATGGCGGAGCCGAAGTGGTCAATGTGGATCTGGTGCCCGATTCCGCGCGCCACGCGTCCCTGACCAGCATTCAGGGCGACATCCGCGATGAAGAATCGATGCGCAGGCTCTTTGCCGCGTACAAATTCGAAGCGGTCTTCCACATCGCCGCCATGCTGGCACACGGCAAGATGGATGACAAGCTGCTTTGGACGAGCAACGTCGACGGAACGGGCGTGATTGCCCAATGCGCGACAGAGGCCGGCGTGAAAAAACTGGTCTTTACCTCGACCAACTGCCTGTGGGCCAGCAACCTCGGCCATCCGGTGCGGGAAGACGATCCGCCCGCGCCGGCCGAGCTGTACGGCGAATCGAAGCTTGCCGCGGAAAGGCTGCTCGAGCCATTCGCCGACAGGCTCGACGTGGTGATCGTCCGCTGCCCGACGATCATTGACAGTGGCCGCCTCGGTCTGCTGGCGATTCTTTTCGAGTTCATCCGCGACAACAAGACCGTGTGGGTGGTCGGATCGGGCGGAAACCGCTATCAGTTCATCTACGCGGGCGATCTGGCCGATGCCTGCACCCAGTCGCTGGGCTTCAGCGGCTCGGCGACCTTCCATGTGGGCAGCGACAATGTTCCCACCCTGCGCGAGTGTTATGAGGCGGTGATTCGCGCAGCCCGCAGCCGGTCGAAAGTGCGCTCGCTGCCCAAGGCTCCGGCGCTGGCGGCCATGCGCGCCGCGCACGTGTTGCGCATCTCGCCGCTGGGGCCGTATCACTACCGTATGATCGCCGAGGACTTCGCCTTCGACACGTCGCGCATCAAGTCCGCGCTGGGCTGGCGCCCGACGGTGACCAATGGCGAAATGCTGGCAGCGGCCTATCAGTACTACGCCGACAACCGCGAGGAGATCAACGCGCGCACCAACGTCTCGGCGCACTCCAGGGCCGCGGAGATGGGCGTGCTGCGCCTGCTCAAGTGGATCTCATGAGCTCGACCTCGCCGCCGGATTCGCGCAGGGCCGGCGATTCGTTCCGCGCGCCGCGATCGATCTTGTGGACGGCCCTTCTCCTGCGCATTGCCTACATCACCCTGGGCCACACCTGGCGCATCACGCCGTTCAACGATCATTTCGAGTTCGGCTGGGAGACGGGCCGCGTGGCCGCGTCGCTGGCCGCCGGCCACGGCTACAGTTCGCCGTTCGGAGGAGACACCGGCCCCACGGCATGGATGACGCCGGGCTTCACTTTGCTGCTTGCCGCCGTTTTCAGGATCTTCGGAATCTATACGGCGTTTTCCGCATGGGTGATTCTCGCCATCGACAGCCTCTTCCAGTCGCTTACCGTTCCTCTCGTTTATGAAATGGGCGTGCGCACGGCGGGCCGGCGAACGGCTCTGTGGGCGGCGTGGATCTGGGCGCTCGACCCCGGCATCGTGCAATACGCCGCGCGCTGGATATGGGAGACGTCGCTCTCGGCGTTGCTGTTCTCCGCCGTGCTGGTGCTCGCGCTCCGCATGCGCGACGTTGGCTCGCCGGGGCTGTCGGAGTTGCAGCCGCAACGCGTTCGCGACTGGCTGCTCTTCGGCCTGCTGTGGGGCGCCATCGCCATGACCAACCCCGCGCTGCTGCCCATGGCGCCGGTCGAGGGCCTGTGGATCGTCGCCGGCATCCCCCGCCGGGAGTGGCCGCGTTGCGCCGGGCCGGTTTTCGTTTCAGTACTTGCGTGCTGCGCGGTCGCCGCACCGTGGGTGATCCGCAACGAGCGCGTCTTCCACACTTTCATTCCCACGCGGGACAACCTCGGCGCCGAACTGGCCATTGCCTGGGCGCCGGACTCGGGCGGATTCCCGTGGGGGCAGACCGTGCCGGCCTACACCGCGGCCAGGGAACACCGGCTCTACGCGCACATGGGCGAGCTCAACTACGTGCGCATGCGCGGCCGGCTGGCGTGGCAATGGGCGCAGCAATACCGGGCTCACTTCTGGAAGCTTGTCGCGCTTCGCTTCTACATGTTCTGGGCCGGGGTCCCGCATGAAGAAGGCGGCCACGCGGCAGCCGAAGCGGTGCGCGAGTCGGCGCATTGCTTCGGGTCGATCGCCGGTCTTCTCGGACTGGTCGTCGCATTGCGGCGCAGGCTGCCCGCCGCGGACCTGTTCGCGTGGGCCGTTGTCTTGTTGCCGCTGGTCTACTATTTCGTCATCGCCGGCGCGCGCTTTCGCAATCCCATGGAGCCGTTTCTCGCCATTCTCGCCGTGTATCTCTTTCAGCAGGCCGAAGGCCGCTGGGGGTTCACGGTTCCCGGATTGCGCCGTCTTTGGCCGGCTCACTGAGCGGGGACCAGCGATGAATGCGCGGGAAAAGCGGAAGATGCTGGCATTGCTCGAGCGCGGACGCCGGGACCTGCTCCACTCTTTGCGCGGTGTTTCCCCCGGATTGGCGCAGCGCGCGCCCAGCCCCGGGAAATGGACGATTCTCGACTGCGTGGAGCACGTCGCCATCGCGGAAGATTATCTTCTTGCGCAGATTCGGAATTCGACTCTCGCAGAGACTCCTGCCGTCCCGCCGCAGCGCGAGGCGCTGATTGCGGAGCGGGCGCTCGATCGTTCTCTCCGCTTCGAATCTCCCGAGGCGGTGCGACCGCGGGGGCAATTTCCCACGCTGGCCGCGGCGCTGGAGCATTTTTTCGCCAGCAGGGAAAGGACGATGCGGTTCGTCGGGAGCTTGCCGCCGGATCTCCGCAGGCGAATTGCATCCCATCCCCTGATCGGACCCGCAAACTGTTATGAAATGCTCCTGATGATGGCTTTGCATCCGCGGCGCCACGCCAGGCAGATTGAGGAAATCAGGGCCGCGCTCTCCGGAAAAATTCCAAAAACTGAATCGGAAGGTCGCTAGCCGGCGCTTGCCGTGCGCAAAAAGCTTCGCAATAAATCGCTTTTGCCGATCCCACCGGCAACCGAAGGGGGAAAAGTTATGCGCCGCGCAGCTTTCCATGAGTATTCCAAAATGCGAAAGTTTGCCATTCGAAGCTATGTCAAATTCGATCTTAAGCCCCGTCTTTTTTTACTGTTACCCGTTGACAGCGAGCCTGATTTTCTTTATCGTTGCGGGGTATCCGGCATCTAGCTATTTCCTGCTTCCCCACAATCACCAGTTTATTTGGAAGCTGCGCTGCCGGGTGATTGAGCGATCCTGCCGCTGCGGCGGGTGAGCGTTGCATGCCAATCGTCCGGGGCGAGCCGGCCGGTGTGACAAATCCAGACCACAAGTTCACACAAAGACCAAGGCATTTTTCAGGAGACCGCATGAACAAGATGCTTCGTACGGCATTCGTGCTGGGCGCATTCGCCTGCGCGATTTTGCTGCTCGTCACTTCCAGCCGGGCCCAGTCGGTCTATGGATCGATCTTCGGCACAGTGACCGACAAGACCGGGGCCGCCGTTCCAGGCGCCACCGTCACCGTAACGGACGAATCCAAAGGAACCGTCGTCACCACCACTTCCAACGGCACGGGCGACTACAGCGTTCCGCACCTCATTCCCGACGTTTACGATCTCAAGGTCACGGCCAAGGGATTCAAGACCTTCGAGGCGAAAGGCATCTCGGTCGAAGCCGATGCCGCGCCCAGGATCGATCCCACGATGGACGTCGGCGGGGCGGAGACGACGGTCGAGGTGAACGCCGACACCGAGCCCGAGTTGAAGACCGACCGCGCCGACGTGGCCACGATCTTCGACCAGCAGCAGGTGTCGAGCCTTCCCATCGGCGACCAGAACTTCGCCAACCTGCAACTGCTCCTCCCCGGCGCCCAGCTTCTGGGCTGGTCGCACGCGTCGGATGAGAACCCGCAAGCATCGAAGCAGATCCAGATCGACGGCCAGGCCTTTGGCGGCGTCGCCTATGAACTGGACGGCACGGATAATCAGGATCCGATTCTGGGCATCATCGTCATCAACCCGGCCCTGGATGCGGTGACGGAAACCAAGATTGCCACCCAGAACTACGATGCTGAGTTCGGCAAGGCCGTCTCGGCCGTCATGACGGCCCAGACCCGTTCGGGCACCAACAACTTCCACGGCGACGCCTACGACTTCCGCACCGGCAACGCCAACCTCGCTCGCGATCCGTACACCGAGCCCCCGGGTCCCGAGCCCATTCCTCCTGGACTGAAGAATCGCTTTGGAGGATCGATCGGCGGTCCGGCCATCAAGGACAAGCTCTTCTTCTTCGGCAACTATGAAGGCCAGCGCCAGAAGGCCGGCGTCTCCGACACCGACACCGTGCCCACGGCGCAGATGATCAGCACCTGCCTCGGACAGACCACCGGCCCCGAAGGCATCCCCGGCTGCGATTTCAGCGACTATGCCGCTCAACTCGCGCCGGCCGGAATACCGCTGATCTACAACAACACCGGGGACGCGTCGGCCAACGCGGCGTTCGCAAAGAACGTGATCCCGACGTCGCTGGTTTCGCCGCAAGCCAAAGCGTTGTTGGCCATCCTCCAGCCCTACAAGCCGAACGCCAACGGCGGCACCGTTTACAACAACTATGTTGCGACCGGCACCGGCGGGTTCAACAGCGACCAGTGGACGGAGCGCGCCGACTACACCCTCAACGAGAAGATGCATGCCTTCGAGCGCTTCTCGCGGTTTACCGACACGCTGACCGGCGCGGTGATGTTCGGCTCCGCCGGCGGTCCGGGATTCGGCCTGGGCAGCCCGCCCTATGGCGGCGACTCCGCGGGCGCCAACGACAGCGAGGCTTCGGGCATGGACATCGCCATCAACCCCAAGTTGCTGACCGATTTCCGCCTTGGCTATTATCGCTACAACATCATTGACCATCCCTTCGACCAGGGCGTCGATTTTGCCACCCAGCTCGGGATCCCGGGCATCAATACCAGCGACGTCGAAACCCAGCACTCGCCTGGATTCGAGATCTCCAACATTGGACCCTCGACCGCACTCTACGGCAGCGGCCTGGGCATCAACCGCTGCAACTGCCCGCTGACCGAGCGCGAGGATCAGTTCCAGATCGTGAACAACTGGACCAAGATCATGGGCAACCACTCGCTCAAGGTGGGCGCCGACCTGCGCTACGGCCGCAACCTGCGCGTGCCCTCCGACACGGACCGCGCCGGCCAGTTGAACATCAACAATGGACCCACTTCCAACGCCGGAACCCTCGGTTTGGGCTGGGCCACTTTTGCACTGGGCGACGTGACTTCCTATGGCCGTTACGTTTCCACATCCACCAATGCCAAGGAGTTCCAGAAGAGGACGTTCTTCTACGCGCAGGACACCTGGCGCACCACCCGAAATCTCACCCTGAATCTCGGGTTGCGCTGGGAGATATACTTCCCCGAAGCCGTCAATGGAGTCGGGCACGGTTCGCTGATGAACCTGGATGACGGTTACATGCACGTGGCCGGAGTCGGCGGCATCCCCTCCGACATGGGCTGGAACATCAGCCTGCCCAAGGCCCTGGAGCCGCGGATTGGCGCCGCCTACCAGCTTGATCCCAAGACCGTCATCCGCGCCGGCTACGGCCGCAGTTTCGATACCGGCGTATTCGGCTCGATCTTCGGCCACGTCGTCACGCAAAACATTCCGGTTCTGGCCAATCAGTCCATCTCGGCAACCCTGCCCACACCCGGCCCGACGGCCTACGCCTTTTCCATGACCAACGGACCAACGGCCTATGTCTTCCCGACGGTTCCGTCCAACGGACTGCTTCCGGCACAGGGCTACGCCGTCAACAACAAGGCGCGTCCCAACCCGCTCCACTTCCCCACCATCGATGCCTGGAACCTGAGCGCCCAGCGCGCTCTTACGCCTACGCTCTCTCTGACGTTGGCCTACGTCGGCAACAAGGGAACCCACACTCTGGGTGACGGCGACAGCAACAACACCAATCCCAACGAGACGGGCCTCTTCCTGCCCGGCCAGTACAGCGCGACCGGCCAGACATTGAATTGGGATCCTGCGGGTCCGAATCCGAGTGTCGCCAGCCCGCTGCCGTCCGGTTACAGCGGGGGTGTTTCCAACTCCAACTTCCTCGACCGCTATTACGGCGGTTCATTGGCGGGCTGCCGGGATCCCAATTACATCGGGGTCACTGCCCTCAAGAACACATACGGATACGCCAACCTGCAGCCCGGCATGTGCGGCTGGACCCAGGGCATCACCTACTACGGCACCAACCAGAACACCGAGTTCGATGCCATGCAGGTGACGCTGGCCCAGAACATTTCCAAGGGGCTTGCCATCACCGGCAACTACCAGTGGGCGGCTGCGTTCGACGAGAACTCGGGCTATTACACCTGGAGCAGCGTGGTCACGCACATGCGCGACTCCAACGTGCGCAACCAGCAACTTACCGTGTACGGGAGTTACGATCTGCCCATTGGGAGAGGGAAAACCTATGCTGCGAACGTAAACCGCGCTGCCGACCTTCTGATCGGCGGGTACCAGTTGAGCGGCACCGCCAACTGGGCCGGCGGGCTGCCGTTCACTCTCGGTTACGACCAGTTCAATATCTCCGGAACCGGCAATCCTGAAGACTGCTTCCACAGCACCGGCGGCACCGCCGCGCCCTGCTTGCCGCAAGCGAGCGGGAAAATGAAGACCAGTCTGACCTCGTTCTCTCCGACAACGCTCTCGCGCCAGTACTTCTCGGCCCAGCCGCGATCGGGAGGCGTCTTCTCGTGGCCGGGACTCGACACCATCGGCAACGACGGCCAGAACACCTATCGTGGTCCCACGTTCTTCACGTCGGATATGGCCATTACCAAGGCATTTACCATCTGGGAGAGCGTGGAGGCCAAGTTCCGCATGGATGCCTTCAACGTCTTCAACCACATCAATGCGGGCAACCCGAGCAACGGCGACATCTTCGGGAGCCCGAGCACGCCGACCGGCACGGAGATCGGCGATATCAACGGCGAGGCCGCCGGCTGCATCGGAAGCACCTGCGGACCGCGCCAGCTCGAATTCTCTCTCCGCATCCAGTTCTGAGCGCGGAGGAGCCGCAACACACCTCGAGGGGAGCTTCGGCTCCCCTCATCCTTTTACAGCAGATCTGCTCTTCGGTTGTCTGCGGGGCCGACGCCGACCGGACCGCGTCTCCGGGAACGTCGAATCGGGCAGGATTAGACTTTCAGCATAGGTTTGCTCCATGCAGCGCATTCTTGTCTTCACATTTGTGGCAGCTCTTCTTGTCTCTTCCGGTCGCGCCCTGGCGCAGCAAAGTGACGGTCAAGGCACGAACCAGGTCCCGGCCGGCGAAAACGCGGCACCGAAGCCGCCCTTCGAGGTCGCTGAAGATCTCGCCGCCCGGGGCCGGCTCGATCAGGCCATGGCCCAACTCGATCAATTAGCGACGCAGAATCCCGAGCCCGGAGGCGTGGAGCGGTTGCGCGGGATCATACTCTACCAAAAGGAGCAGCTCGCCGACGCGGCTGCCGCCTTTGCCAAGGCGATGGAGCAGGACCCGACCGATCGCGAATCGATCGAGATGCGCGGGGTAAGCCTTTTTCGTCTGGGGCGTCCCGCCGAAGCGCTCCCGTTCCTCGAAAAGGCGCACGCGTCGGTCGTGAGCGCCAACGTCGACCCGGAATACGTGCTCGGGCTCTGTTATTCCGACATGCAGCGCTACGACGATGCGCGGCACGCCTTCGCTACACTCTACGGCTTCGCTCCGGATTCGGCCGAGGCCTATCTGCTGGCCGGCCGGCTCTTCCTGCGTCGCGAATATGTAGCCGAAGCCACAGACCAGGCGAACAGGGCGCTGCAGGTCAATCCGGCAATCCCGCTGGCCCACCAGCTTCTGGGCGAAATCGCGCTGGCCAAGGGAGACTCGAAGACCGCGATCGTCGAGCTGGAGGCGGAACGCAGGATCAACCCGATGGACGGCGCGCTGTACGATCGGTTGGGCGACGCCTACCTGCGCAGCGGGCAATACACCGACGCGCAGACCGCGCTCGATCGCGCCGTGTTGCTCGAGCCCGGCGCGACCGCGCCGTATATTCTGCTGGGCGAAACGTTTCTCAGGCTCAAGCAACCCATTCAGGCGCTGCAGTACCTTGCCCGCGCCGCGAAGATGGATCCCGCCAACTACATTACTCATAACCTGATGGGGCAGGCGTACCGGGCGACTGGCCAGGTTGCCGAAGCCAAGCGCGAGTTCCAGATGGTGGTGGACCTGCAACGGCAGCAAGAGCCGAAACCGTTGGGAAAATAGCCGATGCGTGGACTTCGGGATCCGATCAACCTGCTGACGCTGGTCGCGTTCGCCCTTCCGGCGCAGGCATGGGCTGCCCAAGCGTCGAATCCGCCGGGCGCCGATACGATCCGGCGCGCCGGCGAAGCCTTCCGCGCCGGTTATGCCGCGCAGCAAGCCGGCAAGGTGGAGGAGGCGCGTGCGGATTTCGCCGAAGCCGCCCAACTGGCTCCCTCCATTCCCGAAGCCCATGAGGCGCTCGGAGCCGTGCTGCTCGAGCTCAACCGTCCGGCGGAGGCCGTCGGGGAGCTGGAAACTGCTCTCAAGCTCAAACCGGACGATCCAGGGACCGAGAGCAACCTCGCCCTGGCGTATGCGTCGGCCGGACAGGCGGACAAGGCCATTCCGTATTTCCACACGGTGTACACGCTTTCGCAGCAGCCCGGCCAGGCGCCGGTGAATGAGGCATTTTGCGAGGCATATGCGCGCGCCCTGGCTGCCACCGGCAAGGGGGACGAATCGATAGGCCTGTTTCACGCCGCCGAGGAGCGGGGCGGCGATCGCGGCGAGCTCGAAGACGACATCGGAACGGTCTATGGCCGGCTCGACGACCAGTCCGGCGCGCGCAACGCATTCGAGCAGTCGATTGCGGCGGATCCAAAGTATGTACCGGCGCGAATCCATCTCGGAATCCTGCTGCGCCGTCAGCGCGACGTTGCCGGATCGATCGCGGCGCTGGACGCCGCCGTCAGCCTGGAGCCGAACAATGCCCTCGCACAATTCGAATACGGCCGGACGCTGGAGACGGCGGGAAAAGATGAGGACGCCTTGCCTCACCTGCAACAGGCTGCTCGTCTCGATCCTGAGTTGACCGGCTCCGATGCCGAGCTGGGGATGGTGTTGCAGAGGCTGGGCCGCCAGGAAGAAGCGGTTCCGTGGTTTCAGAAGGCGGTTGAGCGCGATCCCCGCAATGCGAACACGCTGACCAATCTCGCGCTCGCGCTCACGCTCACCGGCAAGGCCAAGGAGGCGCTGCCCTGGTTTCAGCAGGCTCTTGCCGAAGATCCGAAGAATCCGACGATTCCAAAAGACCTGGGCGTGGCGCATATTCAGCTTTCCGCTTTCGACGAGGCGATCGAAGATTTCAAGGCGGCTTTGGCTCTCAACCCCAGCGATCCCCAGCTTCACTACGATCTCGGTCTTGCCTACAAGTTCAAGGACCGCGTCGACGACGCCATCGCGGAGCTGAGCCGCGCCGGCCGGATGGACCCCACGCTGCCGGATCCTCCGTATACGCTGGGCATTCTGTACATGCAGCTTGGCAACCTCGACGACGCCGTCGACGAGCTGAAGAAAGCGGTCGCGCTGCGGCCCGATAATGGCGATGCATGGGCCATCCTGGGCAGCACGCTCAAGCAGGATTCGCGCTACGACGAAGCGCGCGAGGCGCTGGAAAAAGCGATTCCGCTGCTACCCGGGCAACCCGGCCCGCAGGTCACGCTCGCCGGGGTGCTGGCCGACCAGGCCAGCGCCGCCTCGCAGGCGGCTGACGCCAGCGAAGCCGCAGGCGACGCGCAAAAAGCCGGACAGCTTCGCGCGCAGGCGAAAGAGTTGCGCAGCCGGGCCGCCGAATACCGGCGCCAGGCCGCCGAGTTCAGCCGCGCCGCCGTCAGCCGCCAGCGCGCCGAGTTCGCGCTGAACGCCGGCAACCAGCTCCTGCTCAAGGGCCAGGTGGCCGATGCCGTCGCGCGCTATCAGGAGTCGGTTGCCGCCGATCCCACCTTTGCCGAAGCGCACAGCCAGCTTGCCGTGGCCTACGAGCGTCAGGGCCGCACGGCGGATGCCGAAGCCGAACGCGCGAAGGCGACGAGTCTCGCGTCCGGCAAGTAGAATTCTCTTTCTTCGAAAAAGGAGAATCGATGGTCCGATCTTTTGCAAGGATTTGCCGCCGGCCGCTCGCCTTCGCGTTGGTCTTCGCGCTCGTCTCCACTCTCGCCGCGCAGGAGCGCTGGAGCGAAGCCCAGGCCAACGCATGGTACGCGCAGCAACCGTGGCCGGTGGGCGCCGACTTTCTGCCCTCGACCGCGATCAACGAACTGGAGATGTGGCAAGCCGAGACCTTCGATTCCGCCACCATCGACCGCGAACTCGGCTGGGCCGAAGCCATCGGCATGAATACCATGCGTGTCTTTCTGCACAACCTGGTCTGGGAGCAGGACCCGAAAGGCTTCGACCAGCGCGTTGACGAGTTTCTGACCATCGCCGCGAAGCATCACATCCGGCCCGTCTTCGTGCTCTTCGACTCCTGCTGGGACCCGCATCCGAAGCTGGGGCCGCAGCATCCGCCCATTCCCGGCGTGCACAACTCGGGATGGGTGCAGGCGCCCGGTGCGGCGATCCTGTCAGATCCCGCGCAGTACCCGCGGCTGGAAAAATACACCAAAGGCGTGATTGGCGCCTTTGCCAACGATCCGCGCATCCTCGCATGGGATTTGTGGAATGAGCCCGACAACGGCAACGACAGCTCCTACGCCAAGGGCGATCCGAAAAACAAGAACGAGATCGTGCTGGCGCTGCTGCCGCAAGTGTATGCCTGGGCGCGTTCCCAGCATCCCGCGCAGCCGCTCACCAGCGGCCTGTGGCACGGCGACTGGAGCTCAATCGACAAGATGCCGCCGCTGGCGCGCATTCAGGCCGAGCAGTCGGACGTGATCACCTTTCACGACTACGGCTGGCCCGAGGAGTTCGAAGCGCACGTGAAGATGCTCGAGCAGTTCAACCGGCCGCTCATCGCCACCGAGTACATGGCGCGCGGCGAAGGCAGCACCTTCGACACGGTGCTGCCCATCGCGCACAAATATCGCGTGGGCGCCATCAACTGGGGCCTGGTTGCGGGCAAGAGCCAGACATATCTTCCCTGGGACTCATGGGAGCGACCCTACGTGCTCGAGCAGCCGCCGATCTGGTTCCACGATGTGTTTCACCCCGACGGCACGCCGTATCGCGAGCGCGAGGTGGAGATCATTCGCGCGCTGACCAGCGACAAGGAGCCGCCGCTGTAGCTAGTGCACCTCATAAATCGTGCTGCCGTGCGCCGGCAAAGTCAGATTCACTTCCTTCGCCTCTTTCTCTGCCGCGTTGCTCCACACATCCTGCGCCTGGTGCTTCCCGCCCTCCAGTCCGAGCTGCTTCCAGTTCGCGCGCAGCGTGACCGGCTTGTCGTCGAGATTGAAGAAGCCGAAGAATTCGGCGTAGTTCCGCGACCCCGGATCTCCGATGGTCGCCCGCCACACGCGCGCGTTCGCGAAGCCGGCAGGCAGGTCTTTGCCATCGATCGGACGGCTGTACGTCACGTTCTGGTTCATATACAGCACGGTCTGGTTCGTGATCAGCGAGCGCGTGAAGTCATCTAACCTGGTCAGGTTGGCGCCCAGGATCAGCGGCGAGCGCGCAATCGCCCACAAGTCGAGTTCGGTGCGCTCCTCGTCGTGCGTCTCGTGCGACTGCCGCGGGTCGCCCCATCCCGGATTCGGAGTCAACGAGCCGAAGGGCAGCATATCCTCGTCGGGCCAGTTGCCGGGCCGCGCGTAAGGTTCCCAGCTTGCGAGCCGGTCGAAAGCGTCGAGAATGCCGAAGGGAGACTCGCCTTCGCCCGGCTTGTGCTCCATATGCCACACGTCCCAGTGATCGTCGGAGATGCGCCACATCTGCGCGTATTCCCCCACTTCGCCGCCGTGCTCCAGAGCCGTCGGTCCCGGCGAGAGACTCAACACGATGGGCCGCCCGGTACGCTTGATGGCCAGCGCAATCTGCCGGATTTCGGTGGGCCGGTATGGATGATCGGAGATGCAGTCGACCTTGATGAAGTCGAGCCCCCAGCTCGCGTAGAGCTTGAGCATCGAGTCGTAGTAGGCTTGTCCGGCCGGAGTGTCGCTCACGCCGTAGTTTCCCTCGTCCCACGGACACGTGGCCGCGATGTCCGCCGCATCGGCCGCGTGATACTTGCCGCCCGCGATGGGCAGATCCTCCTTCACCACCTGGCGCGGAATGCCGCGAACGATATGAATTCCGAATTTGAGCCCTTGCGCGTGAACCCAGTCGGCGAGCGGCTTGAAGCCGGCGCCGCCGGCCGCGGAAGGAAACCGGTTGGTGGCCGGAATCAGGTTGCCTTCGCTGTCGAATTGATATTTATGCGCCGCAACCGAATTTGCAAACGGGTCGGCCATGTACCAACCCTCGTCGATGACCGCATATTTCCAGCCGAACTGCTGGATCGAGGCAAGCACCTTCACATTGGCGCGGTAATTGGATTCGTCGATGGTCAATCCATAAGAATCCCAGCTATTCCATCCCATCGGCGGTGAAGGCGCCGGCACCTGGGCGCGAACAGCGAATGAAGCCAAAAAAAGAATCCGGAGAGAAGCAGCAAAAAGCTTTTTGCGGTGAGGCATGTGGAAACGTATATCACAGGGGGCATTGCCGTGAGCCCGTTCTCGCGGCCATCTGTGGACAACCGTGCTCCTCGCGGCGGCATCCCATCTGCCGTGAGCCAAAGCCGACATATCGCAACCAGCATGAAGATCGAATATCTATAACTCAGGCGCCGGCGCTATTTCTCGCCGGTATCCTGCTGTTGCGAGCCGGATGAATAAGTGACGTGGAGACGTTCGCATGGATTTGGATGAGCGTGAACAGCAGGATCAGCGTCAATATCTTTGCAGGTCGCGCAAAAAGACGCGACAAAACTTTCGGGCAGCGCATCTGGCGGCAAAAAGCGCAGACCCCGAAATCGTAAGCAGATTCGAAATTGAAGCCGGTGAAGCATTCGACGGCTACCCCATAGGATCGCAGGCGGTCGTCAGCAAATCTTTCTTTCGACCTCCGTACGACCCCCTCCCCCAACCTGGGCCGGCGCACTTCCCGGCCCAGCCCGCCTTTACGCCAGCTTCATCGTCTCCGGATCCCAGCGCACCACCGCACCGCGCTCGTAGCTCTGATTGCTGAGCAGCGCCGCGCCGGCGGCGCGGAAACCGAAGACCGCATCTTCCACCACCGGCTGGCGCGAACGCACCGACGCGAAGAAATTCCTGAAGTGGTCATAACTGTCGCTGTATCCCTCCGGAGCGACAAATTTCTCGTAGCCGGCGGGCGGCTCGCCCTCGAAATGCGTGCGCGGAAACTTCTTTTCGTGCTCGTCCTCGATCTGCTTCTGCATGGCTTCGGTGAAGGTTCCCACGGTGAGGCCCGGATCTTTTTCGCGCGGCACGCGATTGATGGAAAGTCCGTTCCAGCCGATCCCGATCGTGCCTTCCGATCCGGTGAAGACAAGCTCTTCGCTCTCTTCGCCGCCGTCGACAAAGTTCACGCGCAGGCTCAGGTTGAATCCTTCGGGATAATCGAAGAGTCCCAGCATCACGTCGGGCACATCGCGCCCGTCGTTCCAGAAGCGCAGGCCGCCGGTCGCCATTCCCCGCGTGGGGCCATGCGCGCCGGTGATGAAGTGTGTCCCGCTGAACAGATGCACGAACAGGTCGCCGGCCACGCCGCTGCCATAGGCCTTCCATTTGCGCCACTGGAAGAACTGTTCGGCGTTGAAGGGAATTTTCGGGGCGGTGCCGAGAAAACGCGGCCAGTCGCAGGTTTCGGTCGAAGCGTCGAGCGGCACCGTGTAGTCCCACGCGCCGATCGCCGAATTGCGGTCCCAGTGCGCGGTCACCATGTTCAGCTTGCCGATGGCGCCGGAAGCCAGCAAATCCCTGGCTTTGGCGTAGATGACCGAACTCACGCGCTGGCTGCCGATTTGCAGAATCCGCTTCGTCTCCCGCGCTGCGGCGATCATCTCCGGCCCGTCGGAGTAAAGATGAATCATCGGCTTCTCGCAGTACACATCCTTGCCGGCCTTCATGGCGTCGACCGCCGCCTGCTTGTGCCAGTGGTCGGGCGTGCCGATGATCACTGCGTCAATGTCCTTGCGGGCCAGAATTTCGGCGTAGTCGCGGGTAGTGAAGAGGTCGTCGCCCCAGACTTCCTTGCTGTGCTCGAGCCGCCCGTTGTAACAATCGGCGACGGCGACGAGCTTCACGCCCGGGACTTCGAGCGCGGTTTTGGTGTCATACTGGCCTTGGCCGCCGGCGCCGATCAGCGCAATCTGGATGTGATCGTTTGCGGCCACGGGCTGGGCGGGCTCTTCCTGCCACGCCTCGAGCGCGTGGATGCGCGGCGCCAGCAACGTCGCCGCCGATGCCGTTCCGGCCGCTTTCAGAAAACTTCTGCGATTGAATCCCTGCACTGTTTTCCCCCAATGAATTTCGTGGCTTTGCCCCGCATGTAACCATACAACAGCTCGCGGCATCCCCGAAAATGCGCCGCCATCCGCGGGTAGTGTCCCGGTTTGAATCTCAGAGCCGCGATCAGGCAGGAACGTACGTCAACCGAATCAGGTCATCCGCGATCAAATCGGTGGCGACCAGGTGGAGCGGCGGGCGGGGGCCGACGAAGAATGGCTGGCCGCCACCAAGCACGACGGGGCGGAAATAGAGTTGATACTCATCGATAAGACCGGCCTCGGTCAGGCCTTGCGCCAGCACGGGTCCGCCAACTTGAATCTCGCCGGCCAGCTCGGCCTTCAGCTTGCGGATCGCCTTCTCGAAGTCATCCGCGACAAGCGTGGCGTTGGGGCCGGATGACTTGAGCGAACGCGATACGACCCATTTCGGCAGTTTCCGCCACGCCACCGCGAAGTCGCGATCCTCCGCGTCCCAATCGGGACGATCTTCTTCCCAATAACTCATGATCTCGTACATGCGGCGACCGTAGATGACGCCCGTCAGGCCACGCACCAGCTCGATGAAGTGACGGAAGCCCGCCGGTGCAGGCGGCCCAAGCTTCATGTGGTCGACGTAGCCATCGAGGGACTGGTTCAATGCGTAGACAAGTTTAGCCATGCTGCGAATCTATCAAACCGAGGCGCTGCCCGTCGGCGTTTTCCGATGACCGCGAGCGTACGATGCGGCGGCAACCTGCTTCAGGTTTTTCGCGGAGAAGCCCATCGACAAGCCCGTTGAGCGGGAAGCCATGTCCCGCGCCAATTGGACCGCCTCAGCCCTTGCGCGCCCAGGGCAGAAAGTATTCTTCGATGCACCAGGAGAGAGCGAACAGGATCGACATTCCCGCCAGGCTCCAGAGGAAGAGCCGCATGGGCAGCGTCGCAAGCGGCGATTCCTGCTCCATCCGTCTGGCGGCCGGCCGCCAGGCGAAAAGCATTCCGCTGGCAAGCGCAATGCAGGCGGCAACGGCGAGGCGGAACAGGCACGCTTCCAGGCGCTCCTGCCAGCGGCTTCCCGGCACAAAGAACGCGCTCAGCATCACCCAGTAAAGCGACACGATGCCCAGGAAAAAACTGATCGCTCTGGCCAGATCGAGGAGCATGGCCCAGCCCCATTCCGCCGTTTCGCCCATGGATCCGTGCAAGGCGATGGTCCGGACATCCCCAGATTACTCCGCGCGGAGGGCCTCGACGGGATTCACGCTGGCGGCGCGGCGGGCGGGGATGAAGCTCGCCCCCATGGCGCTGAGGGCGAGCACCGCGGCGACCGTACAGATCGTCGGCGCGTCCCATGGCTCGGTGCCGAAGAGCAGGTTGCGCATGAGCGCCGCCGCGGCGATGGAGCATGCGAGCCCCGCGCCGATGCCCGCGACGGTGAGCCATGCCGCCTCCTTCAGGATGAGTGCGTATACGCTTCCGCGCTCGGCGCCGAGCGCCATGCGCACGCCGATTTCGCGCGTCCTCTGGCTTACCGAACAGGCGATCACCCCGTAAAGCCCCACCACGCCCAGCATCAGGGCCATGGCGGCAAATCCGCCGACCAGCCACGCCGAGGAGCGATGAAGATACGCCGCGGGCGAATCGCGGATGTGCTCGCTCATTACGGTCGGCTGCGCGGTCGCGATAGAAGGATCGATCTCGCGGATGGCGCCATCCAGCGCGGAGAAGATCGCCTGCTCATCGGTGACGGTGCGGACCACCACGAAGAAATAGCGATCCGCTTCCTGCGCGATGGGCATATACATCGCCGGTCCAGGAGCGCGATCCAACTGGCCCTCCTGGATGTCGTCGACGACACCCACGATCCGGTATGCGGGCGAAGTCGCATCGAAGGCAATCTTCTCTCCGATGGGATCTTCGCCGGGGAAGTATTTGCGCATCATGGCGCGATTGATGACCATTGCGAGCGGGTGCGAGGCGTCGTCATCGGAGTTGAAGTTGCGGCCGCGCAGCATGCGCGCGCCGATGGTCGGGAAGTATCCGGGATCGACTTCGCGGTTGAGCACTTCGATGCGCTCGCCATGATACGGGCGGCCGACCACGCGAAATGTCGTGCTGCCCTCGCCTCTGCCGACGGGCAACTGGACGCAGATGCCGGCGGACTGAACGCCTGGCAACTGCGCAGCGCGGGCCACAACCAGCTTCTCCAGCGCGACCGCCTTTGCATCGTCGCCATAACCGGCCTGCGGGGCCTCGACACGCAGCGCGGCAAGGTGCCCGGGTTCCATTCCGATATCGGTGTGCAGCAGCCGGTAGAAACTCCTGGCCAGCAGTCCGGCGCTGACCAGCAGCACCATGGCCATGGCCAGCTCGATCACCACCAGATTCGAGCCGAACCGGCGCCACAGGGTTCCGGCAAAGCCGCGTCCGCCTGCGGCAAGGGCGTCGTGCATCGCCGGGCCGGCGCTGCTCTGCGAAAGGCGCAGCGCGGGAATGAGCGAAAACAGCAAAGCTGCAAAAAGCGCCAGCGCGACGGCAAAGGCGACGACGCGCCCATTCAGCTCCAGTCCGCGCAGAAAGGGCATGCCATCGATCATGGACTGGGGAATGAGCCGCAGCAGGAGCCGGATGGCAAACTGCGCCGAGGCCAGCCCCAGCGCAGTGCCGGCCGCAACCAGCACCAGTCCTTCGGTCACCAGTTGGCGAATCAGACGCAACGGCGAGGCGCCCATCGCTCCGCGCACCGCGAACTCGCGCTTGCGGCTCTCTGAGCGAACCAGCAGCAGGTTCGCGCCGTTGACGCAGGCAATCAGCATCAGAAGCGCCGCCCCACCCAGCAGCACAAAAAGAATGGGACGAAGGTCGCCCACGATCAGATCGGAGAGCGCCAGCACGGTTGCGCCGCGGTGTGCGTCGTCATCGGGATACTGGCGCGCGAGCTGGTCGGCAATGGCGGTCATCTCCGCGGCGGCGGCCTGGAGGGTCGTGCCCGGCTTGAGGCGGGCAATTCCGGCCGAGCTGTGGCAGCCGCGGTGCCGGGAACAGGAATCGTCGGGGTGAATCGCAACCCAGAACTCCGCCGGCTCCACGGGTGCGAAATGAAACTGCCGCGGAAGCACGCCGACAATGGTGTACGCATTGCCGTCGAGCGTCACCGGTTTTCCGATGACGTCGGCTCGCCCGCCAAACCGCCGCTGCCATGCGCCGTAGCTCAGCATCACGGCGCGTGGCCCCTTGGGCAGGTCCTCGCCGGGCGCGAAATCCCGTCCCAGCACCGGAACGACGCCCAGCGTGCGGAAGAACCCGCCGCTTACCTGGGCGCCGTCCACGTGTTGCGCTCCCGAGGGAGTGGTGAGTGCGAGGCTGTTGTCGTCGTAGATGTCGAGCGAAGAGAAGACGGTGTTCAGGCGCTTCCAATCGAGGTAATCGGGATAGGAGATATGGAAGCGAGCGCCGAGAGTCATGCTCTCGAAGAGCGCGGACAGGCGGGATGGCTCACGGTAGGGCAGCGGCTTGATCAGGGCCGCATCGGCAAATGCGAAGATCGCCACGCTGGAGCCGATGCCCAGCGCCAGCACCAGGATTGCCGTGGCGGCAAAGCCGGGGTTCCTGGCAAGCTGGCGGCAGGCGTACCGGATATCCGATCCGACGCTCGAGAAAACCGGCACGGAATCTTCTCCGCCTGCTCTTTCCGTGGTCGCGGCGCGATGGGCGTCGATCTTACGGCCCAGGACGCGCCCGAAGAGGAGATTCGAGATGCGGCGGCGAAGCGACATGCGATGGATCCACGCGGCAAATGAGCCGGGATGGCTGGATTTTCGATGAAATGGCAGGGGAAGCCGGAGCAATCGATGCTAACTCATTGACGCACAGGAGTGCCAATCGCTCGGAGCCGGGCTTCCTGTCTGCGATAAGCTGATGCTGAGGTCGTTTTCATGCGATTTCGTCCCTGGAGCCGGGCGGCCCGGCGCTGGCTTGCGTTCGCGATCGTTCTGGCCGCCGCCGCGCTTCAGCCGGTCCGCTCCCAGTCCTCCGGGCCATCGCTGCCGGTTATCCATGTCGACAATGGCCCCAACTCGGCCGCGGCTCAACAGGCGCACTACGTTGTGCTCGTGTCGCTGGACGGCTTTCGCTGGGATTACGCCAGGAAATTCGGCGCCCGTCATCTGCTCCAACTGGGCAAGGAGGGAATCTGGGCTCCGGGAGGAATGTTGCCCAGCTATCCCTCGCTTACCTTTCCCAACCACTACGCCATCGTGACCGGCCTCTATCCCGAGCACAACGGCCTGGTGGCCAATGGCTTTTACGACGAGACAAAAAATGCACGCTTCGCTATCGCCGACTCCGCAGCCCTGACCGACGGGAGCTGGTACAACGGCGTTCCGCTCTGGAGCCTGGCGGAGAGCCAGGGCATGCGCTCGGCCTGCTTCTTCTGGCCCGGGTCCGAGGCCAAAATCGCCGGATTCCGGCCCAGCTATTACCTGCACTTCGACGACAAGATCGACGACGGCGCGCGCATCGACCAGGTGCTGGCCTGGCTCAGGCTGCCCGCGGCGGACCGGCCGCATTTCATCACGCTCTACTACAGTGAGCCCGATCGCGAAGGCCACGAATTCGGTCCCGAAGCTCCGCAGACCAGGGCCGCGGCCCTCAAAGTCGATGGGCTGGTGGGCAGGCTGAAGTCCGGCCTCGATGCGACTCATTTGCCCATCGACCTGGTGGTCGTCAGCGACCACGGGATGACGAAGACCGAGGATGGATGGGTCAATCTGGATCAATTCGCCGATCTGTCCGGGTTTCAGACCGATGGCATGCTGCTTTACGGCAGGAGCGAAGAGGACCGCGCCCGCGTCTATAACCAGTTGAAGCATGCCTCTGAGAAGTTTGTCGCGTGGCGTCGCAAGGATGTTCCCGCGGGTCTCCACTACAATGAGAACCTGCGTGAAGGCGACCCGGTGATCGTGGCCACGGGTGCCTACGCCATTCGCCCGCACGGCCCGCCGCCGGGAGCCGAAGACCGTCCGCCGGCCGCCGGGATGCACGGATTGGACCCGCTCAGGGCGCCGGAGATGAAGGCCAGCTTTTTCGCGGCGGGCCCGGATATAATGGCAGGCAAGACCGTTGCGCCATTCGAGAACGTGAACTTATATCCGTGGCTCGCGCACCTGCTCGGCCTCCAATCCCCCAAGTCCGACGGAAGCATAAACGTACTTTCTGAAACCCTGCGCGATGGCGGAGACGTAGCGGCAAAATAAATAAAAGGAGCAGAGGCGCGATGAGCGTGGTGTTGGGGATTGACGGCGGCGGCACGCGCACGCGCGCGTCGATTCTCGATGGCAAGCAGGCGGTAGCCTATGCCGAGGGCGGCTCCATCAAGCGTCTGCGCGTGGGCGCCGAGGCAGCCGAGCAGAATCTGCGTGCCCTGCTGGACGAGGTCTTCGAACAGACCGGCAAGTTGAAGATCGATGCGGCCTCGGTGGGCGTGGCCAGCGCGACGATGCCCGGCGTTCCGGAGTGGATTTCGGCCGTCTTTCAGGATTTTTCCATCGAATGTTCCGAAGTGGTTGGCGACGAGGTGATCGCGCTGGACGCGGCGTTTCGCGGGGGGCCGGGAATCCTGCAGATCGCCGGGACCGGCTCCAACACGATTGGCCGCGCGCCCGACGGCGGACGCGAATGCGCCGGCGGATGGAGTTCGCGCCTCGGCGACGAAGGCTCCGGCTACTGGATCGGCGTGAATGCCATGCGGCGCGCATTGCGCGCCTGCGATCGCGAGGAGCCGACGCGGATTCTGGAGCGCGTGGGCGAGATTTGGGAGACACCGAGTCTCGAGGAGCTGGTCAACCTGGGCGACAGCACGCCGGGACCGGATTTTGCCGCCCTGGCGCCGGTCATCAACGAACTGGCCGAGGCCGGCGACGCGGTCGCTGTGGGCGTGCTGAATCAGGCTGCGGCCGATCTCGTCGAATTCGTATTGCTGGTGCGCGAAAAGCTGCGGCGCAAGCACCACATCGCCGGCGAAGTCCCCGTGGCCTGGACCGGCGGCGTGATCGCCAAGATGCCCATGGTGCGCAAGGCCTTCTTTGCCGGTCTGAAAGCCGCCGCGCCGAAGATGCCGGTGGGAACGGAGGAAGTGGTAGCCATCGAAGGCGCCATCTGGCGTGCACAGCGGCTGGCGAAGCAAGCCAACGTTCACGTGGCAGCCGTGCGGTAGGCGGCGACCTATGCAGCCACTCGGCCGGCGACCGGCTGGCCGTTCAGGATGGAAGCGACCAATCTTCCCGCACTGTCCAGAGCCACCAGGTTTGCGGGCTGACCGGCGGCAAGCGTGCCGGCGCGATCGCCAAGGCCCGTCATCGCCGCGGGGTTCGTCGTCGCGGCGCGCAGCGCCTCGTCCAGCGGCGCTCCCGCGAAATCGATCAGGTTCTTCACGCCGCGATCCAGCGTGAGCAGGCTGCCGGCCAGCGACTCGCCGATCGAGGCCTTGCCGTCCCTGACCTGGATTTGCATGTCGCCCAGCCGGTAGAGGCCATCCGGCATTCCCGCCGCGGCCATCGCGTCGGTGACGAGAATCGCGCGCCTCGGTCCCTTGCTCCGCCACCAGATACGCACGGCCTCGGGCGCGTTGTGAATCCCGTCGCAGATCAGTTCGGCGAAGAGAGAATCGGTGGCAAGAACTGCACCCAGGATTCCGGTTTCGCGATGGTCGAAGGGACGCATGGCATTAAAAGTGTGCGTGGCGCTGGCCGCGCCGGCGGCAATGGCCCGGCGCGTTTCGCCGGCTGTCGCGTTGGAGTGACCGAGCGAGACGCGCACTCCCCTGGAGATGGCATGGGTTGCCAGCTCGATGGCGCCGGGCAACTCCGGAGCGAGAGTGATCAGGCGAACATGGCCTTCCGCGGCTTCGAAGAATCTGTCGAAGAGCGCGATGTCGGGCGCCAGCAGGTGCTCGGCCGGTTGCACGCCGCGGCGCTGATGCGAAAGAAACGGACCTTCGAGATGAATCCCGATCGCGCGCGCCTGATCTTCGCCGGGTACGCCGCGAATCCATCCGGCCAGTCCGGAGAGCGCGCGAAGCGTGGTGTCGACCGGCGCGGTTACTGTGGTTGCCAGGTAGCTGCCTACGCCGTGTTGCGCGAGAAAACGGCCGACGGCAGTGAGCGCCTCGGGCGTGGCTTCCATCACATCGTGGCCGGCGGAGCCGTGAATGTGCACGTCGAGGAAAGCCGGCGCCAGCGTTGTGCCCGGATAGCGCAGCGCCTGCACACCGCAGGGTGCGCCGCCCGAGGCTGCCGAGGCGATCGCGGCTATCCGTGCGTCCTCGACGACAACACTGGGCTGATCGAGGAACTGGCTGCCGTCCCAAAGCCGGTCCGCGGTAATCACGGTTCGCATATCCAGGATTATTGCAGGTGCGGCGGGCCCGGGAATGGCATGAACCTGCTAACTCAGCCGCAGGTCCTTCGACTCCGTTTGCCCAAAACTCGGGCCAAACGGGGTCGAAGGATGACAGGCTGCATTTTTGTTGCGAAGTTCAGATGCAGGCACCAGGACGCAGCTCAGCGGGAGGCAACGCGCAGCGGCACCGACATAGGATCGTTCTTCCAACTCACCACGCGGTCGTTCTGAAAGTACACTTCCGACGTTCCGTAGCCGAACCGGTCCTGGGTGAACGAAGTCGGACTTCCCTGAACGACCAGAACGTCGTTCTTCGTCGATCCTGCCGAGAAAAACTGCAGGCTGGTGTCGACGGGCGCGTCCGGCCATAACTTTACGCGGATGGGCGAAGTGAACGGATCGATCTTCCATCCGGCTACCTTGCCGCCGCTGAAATCGATCTCCGCGCCCTTGTAGACGAGCCTGTCCTCGCTCGACGATACGGGGGTCCCGGCGATGGCCATGACCTCGTCCTGGGTGAGCCCGACCGTGACGTAAGGCATCAGGCGAATCGCGGGCTGCACCGGCTTTTTCACCCCATGCGAAACGGGGGCCGGGGCAGGGCTGTCTGCCGGGTTCGCCGGTGGAACGGCGAATGCCACCGGCTCGGCTGCCATCGTCGAGTGGAACGGATTGAGGTCGTGAAAACGCTCCTGCACCTCGTCGAGCATTCTCGTTGTGGAGGAGCCGCTTTCGCGCGCGATCGCCTGCCTGAATTCCATGTAGACGCGCGCCGTCTCCGGATCCGAAGCCAGTTGCGAATCGACGAACCTGACGAAGAGCGCCGTTGTGCCCAGGCCGCAGGCAACCACCAGCAGTCTTTGCACAGCCCCGAGCGCGGCGAAAGTTACGAGCAGGTTGCGAAAGCCGCGGAGGATGCGAAAGCGCGCCGCCGGTGCGGCGGCCGGACGCATCGAGGCGGTCTGGACATTTTCCGCGCTCGCCTTCCGCGTTTCGGCGCTTTGCGCGCGGCGTGGCCGGCGGGCTCGCGAATGCTTTTCCGTGGAAGTCAGCAGGAGATGGGCCGAGTTGATGGCCTTCAGTTTTTCTTCCGCGGCCTCTCTGAGTTTTGTGTCGTTCCCGAAGCGGTCCGGATGCCAGACCTTGACGAGCAGGTGATAGGCCGCCCTGATCTCCCCGGCTGTCGCGCCGTGTCTCAGTTCCAGCGTTTGCAGGGCAGCGCAACGCGGGCACAAGGCGCCTGAGTCATCCACCGCATTTCCACACGCGCAGAGCTTCATCGGGTCCCGGTTCCTCCGCGGGTCGGGTGTCCATTCGGGAGAAGGATCGATTCCAGAAGAAACCTTGGGCGACCGTTGCGCAATCGGTCTTCTGCCAAACGGGAGTCACACCAAAGTTGCAAGAGAGTCCTGGGATTCCCGCGAACGGGATTTCGTTGTCCATGGCCGATACACCCTCTTCCCGCTCCCGGCGCGTTGCGCGAGTGTCAGTCTGCTCCAAAACTGGAGAACCCGTAGAATAGACTTGCATGGCCTTTACCGAACAATACGATGTCGCAGTCGTAGGCGCGGGCCACGCCGGATGCGAGGCGGCGATGGCCGCCGCGCGCATGGGGCTGAAGACGGCGCTGATCACCATGAACCTCGACCTGATCGCGCAGATGAGTTGCAACCCGGCCGTCGGCGGCGTGGCCAAAGGCCACCTGGTGCGCGAGGTCGATGCTCTGGGCGGCATCATGGGCGAAGTCGCCGACGCTGTCGGCATTCAGTTTCGCCTGCTCAATACTTCGCGTGGGCCGGCGGTCTGGAGCCCGCGCGCGCAGTGCGACAAGCAGCTCTACCGTGTGAAGATGCGCGAGGTGCTGGAAAGCCAGCCGGGACTGCATATTCGCCAGGCGGAAGTGGTCGATCTGGTGATTGAAGAGCGTCCAGCGTCCAGTGTCCAGGGTCCGGGAGACAGGGATCAGGGGTCAGGGGTCAGGGATCAGGAAGAGGGACCAGGGACTGAGGGACCAGGGACTGAGCGACCAGGGACTGAGCGACTGGCGGCTGGATTCTTGGGTGCCCCCGGTCCCGATTCTGAGACCGGGGATCGGACTCATCCGCGCCGGCGCGTGGTCGGCCTCAAGCTGCGCGATGGGCGCAGGCTGATGGCCGGCGCGACGATCGTCACCACCGGAACCTTCCTGAATGGCCTGATTCACTGCGGCGAGGAGCGCTATCCGGCCGGGCGCAGCGGCGAGCCGGCCAGCGTTCTGCTGGGCGAGGCCCTGCGGGCTCTTGGCCTTCGAACTTGCCGGCTCAAGACAGGGACGCCGCCACGGCTCGATGGACGGACGATCCGCTGGGAGGCGTTTGAAGAGCAGCCGGGCGATGCCGAACCCACTCCTTTCAGCTTTCGCACCAAAAGAATCGTGCAGCCGCAGGTGAGTTGCCACATCGCCTGCACGACACCGGAAACGCTGCGCCTGATTCGCGAGAATGTGCACCGCTCGGCGATGTACTCGGGGCAGATCCAGGGCATCGGTCCGCGCTATTGCCCGTCGATCGAGGACAAGATCGTCAAGTTTCCCGACAAGACGCAGCATCAGTTTTTTCTTGAGCCCGAAGGGCTGAATACACACGAGATTTATGTGAACGGCATGTCGACGTCGCTGCCCATGGAGGTGCAATGGCAGATCGTGCGATCGATTCCGGGTCTCGACCAGGCCGAGATGCTGCGCCCCGGTTATGCCATCGAGTACGACAGCGTGGACGCCACGGAGCTTGACCGCGCGCTGCGCGTGAAGAGCATGGAAGGACTCTATCTCGCCGGCCAGATCAACGGCACCAGCGGCTACGAGGAGGCCGCGTGCCAGGGCATCATGGCGGGTATCAACGCGGCGTTGTGGCTCAAGGGCCAACCGCCGTTCACCATGGACCGCAGCGAAGGCTACACCGGCATTCTCGTCGACGATCTGATCTCGAAGGGCATCAACGAGCCGTATCGCATGTTCACTTCGCGCGCCGAATTCCGGCTGCATTTGCGCATCGACAACGCCGACCGCCGGCTGACGCCGCATGGCCGCAGGCTGGGACTGATCGGCGATGCCGCGTGGGCGGAATACGAACAGAAGCAGGCGAGGATGGCGGCGCTCGAGCGGCTGCTGACCGCTACAAAGGCGGATCCCGAGCGGCTTTCGCGCAACGGATTCGGCGGGCTGACGGCAATCGCCGGCCTCACCTGGGCACAACTGCTCAAGCGGCCCGAAGTGACCATCGGGCCGGTGCTTGCCGCTCTGCGCGAAGAGCAGATGCGTGAGACCCTGCTGGCGCCGTTTGCGCTTCGAAACGCAGATCCTTCGCCTCCGGCCGCCGGCGCGGCTGTCGTCCAGGATGACAACTCCGTCGCGAGGGCGATGCTGCGCAGCGAGGCGCGCGCCGTCGAGACGGAGATCAAATTCGCCGGCTATCTCGATCAGCAACGCAAATCGATCGAAAAGCTGAAGGCCGCCGAGTCGGTCGCGATCCCGGACTGGATCGAATACAGCGCCATCAGCGGTCTTTCGCGCGAGATGCGCGAAACGCTCGAGCGCGTGCGGCCGGTCACCATCGGCCAGGCCAGCCGGCTGCCCGGCGTCACTCCGGCGGCCCTCGGCCTGGTTCACGTTTCCATTCGTCTTCAGGGCGCAAGGCGCGCCGAACGGATCGGGAAAGCGCCTGCGCCGGCCGCGGGCGCCACCGCATAAAAGGGACCTGAAGACCCCCTGAGCGTTGGCCGAATCTGCCCGCAGGTCCAGTTTTTTCTGCCATTTGGATTCAAATCACATGAAGTTTGCCCTTTGAAGACAACCCGTGCCGGGCGAGTCGGCTCCAAGTGACAAAACGGGCTCCAGTTTTTCGAGATTTTTGGAGATGTGAATGGCAACTCTTGCTCCCCCTCTTCGTAACTTCGCCAGGAAGCTGGCATACCGCTACACGCGGCTGGGCGCGCCGGCGTATCCCTATATCGTCGAGCCGATTCAACTGGCCACTCTGGTGAGCGAGATCGAGCGATTGAAGGACACCGCGGGATCGATCCTCGAGGTCGGCGTCGCATGGGGAATGACCAGCCGGTTCCTCTGCGAACATCTCGCGGCATGCGGCAGGCCCTGGGAGCGGTTCTATGCAATCGACACCTTCGACTCGTTTCAACCGAGGGATGTCGAGTTCGAGATCAAACACCGCGGCAAGACCCGCGCCCAGGTTTCCGGTTTCGAGTATCTCGACTTCAATGCCTGGAAACGGAATTTCCGCGGATTCCGGTTTCTCACGGCATTCAAGGCCGACTGCTCTGTTTTCGACTACGTGAAGGTCGCTCCCGTCAAGCTCGCTTTTGTCGATGTCGATCTCTACCTGCCGACCAGGGGCGCTCTGCAGAAGATTTACGCGCACCTCTGCGAGGGCGGTGCGATTCTGGTCGACGATGTGATGCAGCCCTCCCGCTGGGACGGCGCCTGGCAGGCGTACTCGGAATTCTGCTCGGAAACCGGGCTTTGTCCCCAGGTGATCGGAAACAAGATGGGGGTCATCCGGAAGTAGATCGAAGAGCGCCTGAATCCGCGCGACCTGGGCGCCTCATCCTTGCGGCGGTCACCGCGTCGATGCGCCGGGTGCCCCATCCTTGCGGCGACCTTGTTTTTGCCGCAAGGGTGCGATCCAGGGCCAGCCGGCGCCGGGCCAGATGGATTCGAGTGTCTCCCTTGCCTCGTGGGCGGAAGGCAGATCGCTGAAAGCAAACCCGTTGCGCGCAGCCCATTGTTGCCACGTTTCGAGCCGCTTGCGATGCCGGCCTTCGTGCGAGTGAATCTGAATGCCGTGAACCAGCAGGCGCGCTTCGAGCAGGCGGGCCGCAGGTCCTTCACTTTCGAGGCTGCCGGCCGCCGTCACGCGGTCCAGAAGCTGGACAGCACCGGAAGGCAACCCGCGCGTCTGCCATGGCTCGCCGGCCAGTGCGATGGCTGCAATTTCCGGCCAAAGGCGGCGATGGACAAATGTGTCCTTTCCCTCGACCAGCTTGAGCAGCAGCACGTCGCCATGGTCCTCCAGATCGCGCAGCGAGAAGAAGATGGTATGCGCCAGCGGATGCGCCCACCACGAACCGCCCACCGGCGCGCCGGCCACGAGGGTGGTCACGCTGGGCAGACGCGCGTCGGCCTTCATCAACAGGCCGTGGCGCGCCAGATGTACCAGACAGGCCTGCACGGCGGCGACCGCTTCTCGTTGCGCTACCGCCGCATCGTTCCTGCTCTTCATGCGCGCTGACGCTCCAGGTTCGGCAGCAGGCCGGTGAGCAGGCCGATGGCCGGCAGCCACGCGCAGAGTTTATAGACAAACACAATGCTCGTCAGGTCGGCGATGCGTCCCAGCACCGCCGCGCCTACCCCGCCCATGCCGAAGGCCAGGCCGAAGAAGATGCCCGAAACAAGGCCCACGCGGCCGGGCATCAGCTCCTGCGCGTAGACCACGATCGCCGAGAACGCCGAGGCGATGACAAAACCGATCACGGCGGAGAGAATGCCGGTCCAGAAGAGATTGGCGTGCGGCATCAGCAGGGTGAACGGCAACACGCCGAGAATGGAGCCCCAGATGACGTATTTGGGGCCGATGCGGTCGCCGATCGGTCCGCCGAAGAAGGTCCCCGCGGCCGCGGCGCCGAGAAAGACGAACAGATGTAATTGCGAGCTGCGCACCGAAACGTGAAACCGGCTGATGAGGTAGAACGTGTAGTAACTCGAGAGGCTGGCCAGGTAGAAATACTTTGAAAAAACCAGTGCGGTGAGAACGGCAACTGCTCCGGCAATGGTGCGGCGCGGCAGCGCCGCATGCCGATCGATTCGCACATGGCTGGGCGTGGCGCGCGCCAGGTGGTGCGAGCGCCAGCGCCCCACGCGATACAGGATGAATATGCCGGCGGCGGCAGCGATCGAAAACCAGGCCACTCCGCGCTGGCCGACGGGCAGCACGATGAAGGCGGCCAGCAAGGGTCCGATCGCGCTGCCGGTGTTGCCGCCCACCTGGAAAAACGACTGCGCAAATCCATGCTGCCCGCCCGAGGCGATGCGCGCAATGCGCGACGACTCGGGATGGAAGATCGCCGATCCCGCGCCCACCACCGCTGCGGCCAGCAGCAACGTCCCGAAGGTCGGCGCGACGGCCAGCACCGCCGTTCCGGCCAGCGTGAAACACATCCCGACGGCGAGCGCGTAGGGCATCGGCCTCCGGTCCGTGAACATGCCGATAAACGGCTGCAACAGGCTGGCGATCACCTGATAGGTGAGCGAGAGCAGCCCGACCTGGCTGAAGTTCAGCCGGAACGAGCTCTTCAGGATGGGATAAATCGACGGCAGCAGCGACTGCACCATGTCGTTGAGCAGATGGCAGACGCTGACGGCGGCCAGAATGGGGAAGATCGTTCCGGCCGCGGCCGCAGCCGTGGCGCCGGCCGGCGATTCGGCTGTCTCCGGAATCGGGGAAGTTGCCATGGGCCTTGGGCGGAGTCGCGCTTTGTTTCATGGTAAATGGAGGAGGTTGTGAGCGACGGCGGTTCCGGCCGCGCCGAAAGTGAGGGCAGCAAGCCGGTCGATTTCCGATGACCACGGAACGACACGGATTTCGTGATTCAAGGAAAGAGGTCGATCGTTGAATAACGAATCCGTTATTCAACAGAATTGCATTGCGAATCGCCGCCCGATCCCGCTTCGCCCGGTCGCTCAATTCTTCGAGAAAAGCGGAATATGAAACGGCATCTCGGCCGTGGACTGCTTCTTCTGCTTGTCTTTTTCCCTGGAGTCCTCGCGCAGCGAAGTGCGCTGGGAGTTGATGCAGAGCCAGTTGCCGTGAGCGCGTTCGTAGACGTGGGTAAAGACGCCCTTCTCGTCCACCTGGCTGGCATTCACCTTGTGGTGCAGCACGTAGGTTCCATTGACCACGGCGATATCGCCAAGCAGGCGCACCGTGATGACCCGCTGCAAGAGGTGCACGGTCTTGTCCTCGCCGGAGATCAGCGTGGCCACCTGCTGGTTGCGGGTGGTCACGTCGCCTATGGCGGAGACATCGACAAACAGCGGGGAAAGAACCAGCTCCAGGCCGTACTGGTCGCGCTGGTTGATGGCGTTGGACCAGTTGTCCTCGACCTTCTGGAACTGACCGACTTCAGGGGATATGGACGTGGTGGCGGCGGGCTGGGCAGGAGCCGGCGTGGAATCCTGGGCAAGCAGAGCCCCGCAGGTAAGAACGAGAGCAGAAAACAAGACCGGGGAACGGACCATGATGCAAGAAAAACTCCTGTTTCCCATCATATCTCTTTGACTTGGGAGGCCACCCCGCCGGGAGCATGGAATCGGCCGAAGACGGGAGCAGCGCGGACCCTACATCACCGTCGCCAACTGCTCCGGTTGATGCACTGTGACAAGCGAGTCCTCGATGGAGATCCAGCCATCCTTGCGGAACTGTCCCAGGGTGCGGGTGACGGTTTCGCGGGTGGTGCAGGCCATGGAGGCCATCTCTTCGTGGGTGAGCAGGAGCGGAAAGCGGAACCCGGCGCCAGCGACCTGCTCGCCGATCTGGTGGCCGAGCTCGAGCAGAAGGCGGCCGAGGCGGCCGGCAACCGTCTCGGCCAGCGAGATGCGGCAGGCATCCTGCAGGGCGAAGCGATACTCCTGGCAGATGCACTGGACGGCGCGCAATTGCGCTTCCCTGTGGATGCGGAGGAAGGCCAGAAACCGGTCGCGCTCCACGGGACGAAGCTGCGCGGCGGTGAGTGTCTGGGCCGAAACCTCGTAAACGCCGTGCGAAAGGATGGCATAGAGGCCGAGCAGCGAACCCGGTCCGGCCACGCGGACGATCATCTGCCGGTCGCACAGCCGGCCGACCGTCAGCTTGAGAAACCCGCCGCAGATCAGATAGAGGCAGCGCGCTTCTTCGCCTTCGGAAAAGAGTGGAGCCTGGGAGGGAAGCGATATGGTGCCGGTGGCAAGTTCCAGGTCCGCGAGCACGGCGCTGCCCAGCGAGCAGAACCACCCCGGACGGCGATTGGAGCAGGCTGCACAGCCCACAGGAGTCAGGTGGGACAGGCTCACGGCGCTGCCCGGCCTTTCGAGCACCCGCACTGCGTTCTCCGCGTTCGCCATGGTCTTGCCTCATCCGCCGGCGATGCGGCTTTTCCCCATTCCGGCGCCGGCCGTGCCGCGCGGCCTGCCAACCGGCCGCTGTGACCGGCTTCGGCGCCGGAAAGCAAACTTCGCCGTTTCCAGTGTGCCGGAGGAGCCTGCAACTCCGATGTGACGGGACTCACGCTTGTGCAGAAGACGGGTTGCCGTCGCACGCGCCTGTCGGGTATCCCCCGGGATCCCTTCCTGCGCCGGTTCGCAATTGGTTCAAAGCCCTCGATGAGAGTCAGGTTGGGAATCGTGCGCGGTCCAATGTTGATTTGAGCCATCGCAAGCACAGGCGAACCGCCGTAGGATGTCGGCAACAGGCAACACTCCACACGAAGAAAACTTCCTCGAAGTGCCGGGTGGCGCGAGCAGAAGAGGCGGGCTTTTTCCATGCAATCCAAAGGGTCTCGGGTGCGGTGGGCAGAAAGTCTGGCCGGGGTCAGGCGAAGAGAACTGCGAGCCGTTTGGGCGTTGATTCTGGGCACGGGAGTTCTTTTCGCAGCGCCTGGGAGCAAAGCTGCGAACGGAAAATGGGCTCCGCAAACGGCGCCCGCGGCGCAATCGGATTTTGTCGGCGGCGATGTTTGCGCCACTTGCCATGAAGAGGTCGCCAAAGGCTTCGCCTTGAATCCGCACAGCAAGCTCGCCGAAGAACACGGCAAATCGGGGGTGACCTGCGAAAGCTGCCATGGGCCGGGACGCGCCCACGTCGAATCGGGCGGCGACAAGAGCAGGATTTTCCGGTTCTCCGATGCATCCGCCAGGGAAGTCGATGAAAAGTGCCTCGGCTGCCACCAGGGCCAGCATGCCGACTTCGAGCGCTCGGCCCACGGCGACGGGAATGTGAGCTGCGTGGGCTGCCACAGCATTCACGCCGGCGCCGGCGGTGAACACCTGCTCAAGGCGGCGCAGCCCACGCTCTGCTACCAGTGCCACGCCGACATCCGCCCGCAGTTCGGCATGGCCTTTCATCACAAGGTCGACGAGGGACTGGTGAGCTGTTCGGATTGCCACGATCCCCACGGCACCTTCAACGTCACGCATCTGAAGAGCACGGCGGACCAGAACGCGATCTGCACCAGGTGCCACATGGAGACGCGCGGGCCGTTTGTCTACGAACACGTCGCGGTGAAAGCGGAAGGATGCCTGGGCTGCCACTCGCCGCACGGTTCGCAGAACGCGCGGCTCTTGAACATGCCGGGCATCAACATGCTGTGCAACCAGTGCCACAGTCCGGTGGCCGCGCACGCGGTAACCGGGGTGAGCCAGGGATCGGAGGAGCTGACGCCCTGCACGAGCTGCCACACCTATATCCACGGGTCGAACATCAACGCGGCATTCCTTCGCTAGGCAGCCGGTGGGCCGTGTTTGGCCCGGCACGGGAAGGGGCGTCGGCGGTGGGTCCGGGGATGGCGGCGAAGGAGATGGTTTTTTGCAAATGAGGCTTGAAGATGCGGATCGACTTTTTTTTTGAGCATTGCCAACAGCGGCGTTCCCGGCCCGGACCGCGATGCACGATCGCGGGCTGTGCCTTTGCGGCTCTGTCGATAACGACTGTCGCCGCCCAAGGCCCACCGACGCTGTTCCCGGCCGCGGAAACGCCCATGTCGGCGCCGCCGGGGTACGCGCTTCACCAGTCGGTGGACCTGGGCGGGCGCATTGCCAATCCCAGCGGCAGCCCGGCCATGTACAGCACTCTGGTGAATCTGCAATCGGGGCTGCGCGTGCTGGGGGAGACCTTCGAGATGCGGGCGCTGCCGGGCCATAAAGGCGGACCTGTCGATTCCATCACCGCCTTCGGCAGCGGGTTCGGCGGCGACCCGAACAACTTTGCCCGCCTCAATGCCTCCCGGGGCCGGCTCTACGATTTCTCGGGATTCTTCCGCCGCGACCGCCAGTATTTCGATTACGACCTGCTGGGCAATCCCAATATTCCCGGGGGCCAATCGATTCCCATCGGCCCCGCCGCGGCGCCTACGGGCGCGCTGTCGTGGCCGCAACTGGATCAATCGGCGTACCTGTTCAACACGGTGCGCCGCATGACCGACGTCAATCTCACCCTGCTGCCGCTCTCGAGGTTCACGTACCGGGCGGGATATTCGCAAAACGTGCTTCAGGGGCCGAGCCTGTCGCCGAGCGGTTTTCAGGTGGCCGGCGGCGAGAACGAACTGCTGCTCGAAGAGATGCAGCGCAACAGCGCGGACGATTTCTTCGGCGCCATCGACTGGAAGCCGGCGCGGAACACCCGGATGAGCTTCGAGGAGCAGGTCGATCACATCAAGGCGGACTCGTACTTCACCGCGGATCCGGCTTACTTCTACGTGCAGGAGGCGGACGGGGCGAAGGTGGCGCTGCTGGCCAACTATGACAGCCTTACGCCTTACACGGCCGGTTCCTGCAATGCCAACAGCATGGGAGCCGCCCCCCTGCTCTCAGCGCCCGGTACTCCAGGCGGGCTGCCGGTTATCAATGCGGCCTGCGCGGCGATGACGAGCTACCTGCGCGCGCAGCCCACCCGTATTCTCTATCCCACCGAGATCCTCCGCCTGCAGAGCTCCAGCATCAGGAACACGGCGATGAACGGCGATATCCGTTACACCAGCGCGAATATGAGCCTGCCCGGCTACTACGAGAATTTTCAGGGACTGTCGGGAACCACGCGCGAGCTGATCTACACGGCGGCGGCCAGCGCCAGGCGCGAGGTGCTGGCTTTCGATTACGGCGTCGACTGGCGGGCTACGGAGAAGGTGGGTCTTTCCGATCAGGTGACGTACTCCAATGCGCAGCAGCCGGGCACGACGGTTATGACCGGCGTGACCACGGCCTCCACTCCGGCGACGGCGGGCAACGAGACCATCGGCTACGCGGGCACTCTGACCACCACCAAGGCTCCGCCCAATACCGGGACATTTTTCGGCAGCGGCACGACCGGCGCTCCGTGGCCGGACTTTTTCGGCCAGAAGTTCGTGACCAACGACGCGACAGCGAGCTGGGACGCTTGGTCCGGCGCCAGGGTTTCGCTGACCTACCGCTACCGCAAACACACCCTCGCCGAGGGGGTCCCTCACAACTCGCCGATACCCGCGTGCGGGGTTCCGGCGTTCAACGACGCCGGCTTCTGCGGCACGGCGACGGTGAACCAGAACGGCGGCGTTCTGAATATCGCGTTGCGTCCGGCGAAGGAGTGGTATGTGGACGGCTCGGTCGAGGTGCTGTACGCCGATAACGTGTTCACCCCGGTCGCCCCGCGCCAGCTCGAGCACTACCGGCTGAAGGCTCTCTACAGGCCCAGGAACTGGGCGGCGATCACCGGCGCCTACAACGACATGGAGCTGCACAACAACACCGGCAACCTGGCGAGCTCACCGGCCAGCGCCGCCGACGGACCGCTGAACCACGTGGCGCACACCCGCGCGTTCAGCATGGGAGCCGATCTGGTTCCGAACGAGCGCTATGGATTCAATCTCAACTATGCGTATACCGATGTGTACACGGCGACGAACATTTGCTATGACGCCGCAGCCAGCGCCACCCTGCCGGGCGCGGCGACGCCCAGCGGCGCGGCCTGCCCGGGCGCCTCGGTGCTGTTTACCAATTATTACGAGTTCGGACCGGTCAAGGATTTCATGGATGCACCGGCGCAGTCCGGATCGGCGGCATTCACCCTCTCTCCCGCGAAACGGCTGCGTTCCAATATCGGCTATCACATCAGCTCGGTCGACGGCAGCCGCTTCTACAACGATGCGCGGGATGTCGCCGGCTCTCTGGTGTCCACCTATCAGTCTCCGTTCGTAAGGGTGGGGTGGGCGCTCCGTCCGGGACTGGCCTGGAATGCAGAGTACAACTTCTACGGCTACGGAGAGGGTGGTCCGTCGGGCGCAGAGTACTGCAGCACTTCGAATCCCACGCCCGGATCGCCGGCGCCTGTGGTCCCTTGCAGTTCGCTTTCCTATCCGACGGGCAGAACGGAGTCGCCTGCCGGATTGACCGCTCCGCGAAACTTCCATGCCAACAACGTGACCGTCGGCATGCACTACGAGTTCTGACGCGCTGCAAGGAGTGCGACCGGCGGTTGCGGTGCGGTTTCAGAAAAGAGGAGTCGGAAGATGAACAGGGCGATTCGTGCGGGGTGGGTGCTCGGTCTGGTTGTTCTTGTGGCCCGTGCAGCGGGTCTTGCCCAGGCCCCCGGCGAGGAGGTCTATAAATCGAAGTGCCAGATGTGCCACGGCGCAACCGGCGCCGCCGACACGCCGACCGGCAGGATGCTGAAGGTGAAGCCGGTCTCCGATCCCGAGATCCGGAAGCTGACCGCGGAACAGATGTTCGACTCGACCCGGGCCGGCAAGGGCAAGATGCAGCCGTTCAAAGACAAGCTCACCGACCAGCAGATCAGGGACTCGGTGACATATTACCGATCGTTGAAATAAACTTGTCCTTCTTCGCAATCACCGGCGGTTAGCGCAGGTAAGCGCAGGGGGTAGAAGTGTCTTCCTTCCAGAGACTGCGTGAGCAGTGGATTCGTCCCGCGCTGTTTTTCGGCAATAACCCCATCAGCCTGGCCGGAGGAGCCGTCACCACGGCATCGGCGATCACCATGGTCGCCTTCTGGCTGGCCGAGACCTTCGGCCAGTTCACCTTGAATCCGTACCTTGGCCTGATCTTCTTTTTCCTGCTGCCCATCCTGTTCGTGCTCGGCCTGCTGCTCATCCCGATCGGCGTGTTTTTGCGCCGGCGAAAGCTGCAGCAGGCGCGGCAGATTCCCGCGGTCTTCCCCAGCGTCGATCTCAACGATCCCGTATTCCGTCATGGAGTGGATATTGTGCTGGCGGCGACGGTCGCCAATCTGCTGATCATCTCTATTGCCGGTTATCGCGGGTCGGCGTACATGGATTCGGCGCAGTTCTGCGGTCAATCCTGCCATGTCATGAATCCGGAGTATACCGCCTACAGGATATCGGCGCATTCGCACGTCGATTGCGTCGAGTGCCACATTGGCGCGGGGGTCGACTCCTACTTTGCCGCCAAAGTCAACGGCACAAAGCAACTCGTCGAAGTTTCCTTCCATTCTTACCCGAGGCCTATCGAATCGCCGGTGAAGAATCTGCGCCCGGCGCGCGCCATCTGCGAAAGCTGCCATACGCCGGCCAAGTTCGTCGGCGAAAAACTGCTGGTCAAGGCGACCTTCGCCGACGACGAGCAAAATTCGCGGACGCAGACAGTGGTTGTGCTGCATCTGGGCGGAATCGATTCGCTTTCGCACCTGACCGGCATTCACGGCGTGCATCTCGGCCACATCGAGTACGTCGCCACGGATCCCACCCGAACCACCATCCCCTGGGTCCAGCGGCTCAATCCGGACGGCTCCGCGACGGTGTACGCCACGGCGGCGACGGGCGGCAAGATTCCCAACGGCGAGCGCCGCGTGATGGATTGCATCGACTGCCACAACCGCGCCGCCCACACCTTCCTGACGGCCGAGGATGCGTTGAACCGGGCCATGGCCGATAACGCCGTCAGTCCCGAGCTTCCCTGGGTTCACAAGAAGGGACTGGAACTGCTCAAAGCGTCGTACGCGTCGGACGACGAGGCGCGCGCAAGAATTCCCGGGCTACTCACGGCTTTCTATCGCGCCAGATACCCCGCGCTGCTGCAGTCGAAAGCGGCGGTGGTCAAGGCCGCGGGCGACGAACTCGTGACACTGTACACCCAGAACGTCTTTCCCGGGATGAAGGTGACCTGGGGCACGCATCCCAATCATATCGGTCACATGAGCTATCCGGGCTGCTTCCGCTGTCACGACGGCGATCACGTCGCGAAGGACGGCGCCGCCATCACCCAGGATTGCTCGGCCTGCCACAACCTGCTGGCAGTGGACGAAACCAATCCGAAGGTGCTGGTCGACCTCGGCATTCACTAGATCGAGGGCTGATGTTGAGGTTTCGGAATCGGGTGCCCTGGGTGCGGCGCGCTTTTGTCTTTGCGCCTGACATGGGAAGCCGGGAGTGGCGCCCGATCCTTGCGGCGCTTTTGCTTTTGCCGCAACGGCGGGATGAGCGAAATCATGCAGTCAGGAATTCAGGCTCACCGTCAGCTATTCGGGCTTGAACCTCAACCCTGCCGCCTTGAGCGCGCCCTCCAGAACCGGAAACGACGCCGGGCCGATGCCGTGCAACTTTGCAATCTCCGAGCGTCTCCGCTGGGCGAGGTCTTTCTCGCTGCAGATACCCTGCTGGATCAGCGCCCGCTTTGCCGGTTTCGAGAGCATCGCCAGCGCCGGCGCCAGCCGGGAGTCATCGAACTCCATTGCGTTTTCTCCTCCGCTTCCGCGGTGCCTTCTCGCCCCAATCACCTCGCCGGATTGAGATCCTGCATGCACCGGCGAGGCCATTTTCGCAGACAACCGGCGGAGCAACAACCCGGTTCTGCGTGGTAGGCTGGCTCTTCGTCTGCCGAGGAGAATTTCCGCTCATGCCTTCCAACCGTCCCGCGCACTTCAATCTCGCCGCCGCGGCGCGCGCGGCCATGATCGGGCACGGCTTTCAGCCCGATTTTCCCGCTGGAACGGACAAGGAGCTCGCCGGGATCGAAGCTCATCCCGCTCCGTTGCCCGCCGCCGACGGCTACCGGGATCTTCGCCATCTTCTCTGGTCCTCGATCGACAACGATACGTCCAGGGACCTCGACCAGATCGAGTGGGCCGAGCGCCTGCCCGACAGACGCATTCGTGTAATTGTTGGGGTCGCCGACGTGGATGCGCAGGTTCACAGGGGCACGGTCATCGACGGACACGCGGGCAGCGAGACGACGTCCGTGTACACCGGTGTCGTCGTCTTCCCCATGTTGCCGACGCAGCTTTCCGAAAGCATGACTTCGCTGAACGAAAACGAAGATCGCGCGGCCCTCGCGATCGAGTTTTGCGTCGACGAGTCCGGCACGGCATCCGAAGGCAAGGCGTATCGCGCGCTGGCGCGCAATCGGGCGCAGCTTGCCTACAATTCCGTCGCGGCGTGGCTCGAAAGCAAGGGTCCGGCGCCGCCGAAGGTCGCCGCCAGCGCCGATCTTGCCGCGCAACTCAAGCTGCAGGACGAAGCGGCGCGGCGCATGGAAGGCAGCCGGTTCCAGCACGGCGCGCTCGATCTCGAGACCATCGAGACGCGGCCCGTAATGCTGGCCGGCGAAGCGGTCGACATTGCGCGGCAGGAGAAGAATCGCGCCACGTCGCTGATCGAGGAATTCATGGTCGCGGCCAACGGCGTCATCGCGCGAACGCTCGAAGACGCGGGTGTCGCTTCGATTCGCCGTATCGTGCGCACGCCCAAGCGCTGGGACCGCATCGTGGAGGTCGCCGCAGGGCTCGGCACAACTCTGCCCGCCGAGCCGGATTCAAAGGCCCTCAACGAATTTCTCCTCGCGCAAAAGCAGAAGGATCCCGATCGCTTCCCCGACCTCTCGCTGACCATTGTCAAGCTCATGGGGCCGGGCGAATATGTGCTGGTGCGGCCCGATCAGCCTTCGCCGGGCCACTTCGGCCTCGCCGTGCAGGACTACACGCACTCGACCGCGCCCAACCGGCGCTTTCCCGATCTTGTCACGCAGCGGCTGCTGAAGGCCCTGTTCGCGCAGGCGCCCCAGCCTTATTCCGCCGACGATCTTCAGGCCATCGCCCAGCGCTGCACGCAGATGGAAGACGCGGCGCGGAAAGTCGAACGCGAGATGCAGAAGCGCATCGCTGCGGTGGTGCTGCATCCGCGCATCGGCCAGAGCTTTGCAGCGATCGTTACCGGCGTCAACCAATACGGAGTTTTTGTCCGCGCGCTCCAGCCGCACGTCGAAGGCATGGTGGTCCACGGCGGCAAGGGCCTCGACGTGGGCGACAAGGTCACGGTCAAGCTGGTGTCGACCGACCCGCAGCGGGGGTTTATCGATTTTGCGGTGTAGGAGAGCGGTGTGATAGCCGGTCAGTGAAGCGAGGCGCTGAATCGGTTTCGGAGAAGAACTTTGAGTTCCGAATGCCGGAACGGGATCAGTCTCGCAGGCAGCGACGGGCGCGTTTGCTTTCGGACAAGTGTCAGGGCACGACTTCCAGTCGTGCCAAACGCGATGTAAAATGAGCCGGGCTTCAGCCCCTGCCATGTCGAAGCCGCCGAGAACCGAAGCCAGCTCAATCGCAGCGACTCATCCGCGCACTTTTTTCGTGACCACGAAGACAGCGAAAGGACGATCTCTCTTCCAGACCGAGCGCATGACGAATCTCTTCATCGACATTCTTCGCGAGAGCATGCGTGCCGGACATTTCAGGGTGCACGAATTCGTCGTCATGCCGGACCATGTGCATCTGCTCATCACGGTTCCGGCCGAGTCGACCATCGAAAAAGCGATACAGCGCATCAAGGGCGGCTTTTCGTATCGCGCCGGACGCGAGTTGGGCTTCAAGGGTGAAACCTGGCAGCGCGGGTTTTCGGAGGTGAGAATTCACGACGACGGCAGCTACGCGCAACATCGGAGCTACATTGAGAACAATCCTGTAAGGCGTGGCCTGGTGAGCGCGCCGGAAGAGTATCGATTCGGGTCGCTGTATTTGAGGCTCAAGAAGCGGGCCGAGCTCGAGGATCGAGAATCAAAGCAGGGGCTGAAGCCCGAACTCGATGAAATTGCTTCGGATCGGCACGACTGAAGTCGTGCCCTGACTCATGGGTGCGTCTTGCAAAGGCTTCTAGCCGAACGAGCGATTCGGAAGACGGATTTGGAATCGACTCCTTCCTCCAGCGCAGTTCGAAATGGAGCCATATGAGTCAGGGCACGGCTTCAAGCCGTGCCGCAGAATCGCGAGAATTGTCTTCGGGTCTTAGCCCCTGCAGGAGCGTATATTGGCAATCGAAAGCCGCGCTCACATGGACAAAGCTTACCTATCTCGAACATCAAGGACCGGTCACATAGCAACCCTGCTCTTACTGCCTGGCTTACTGTCCATGGCCGCTCACGCGCAATGGCAAATTCAGAACTCCAACACCACCGCCGATCTGCGCGGAATTGACAATGTCGGCGGAGGCGTGGCGTGGGCGTCGGGCACGAACGGCACGGTGCTGCGCACCGAAGACGGCGGCTACGTGTGGCAGACGTGCGCAATCCCGCCGGGCGCGGAGAAGCTGGATTTTCGCGGCATCCAGGCCTTCGATGCCAACACGGCGATTGTGATGTCGTCGGGCAAGGGCGACCTGTCGCGGCTCTACAAGACGGCCGACGGTTGCCAGTCGTGGAAGCTGGTGTTTACGAATCCGGACAAGGATGGGTTTTGGGATGCGGTCCGCTTCGAAGACAAGAATCATGGAATGATTCTCGGCGATCCAGTCAATGGCAGATTTGTGCTCTTGGCCAGCTTCGACGGGGGCCTCCACTGGACTCGATCGGACGCGCCGACCTTGGCAGCACAATCGCCTGACGAAGGCGCTTTCGCCGCAAGTAACTCATCTTTGCATATCTATGGTTTCCCAGCGCTTGACTTCGTGACCGGAGGCCCTCCTGGTGCATTGGTGTATTCCAGCGATTATCCAGATAAGAACCAAACCGGCGACGACAACTGCGATTCCCACGGCGTCGCAAGTCGCGTTCAATGCTTCAAGGCTCAAATCGACTATGAAGTCGCCAAGGTCCCGTTACCCGCTCCTACATCGACATCCGGAGGATTCGCAATAGCTGGGGATTGGCTCCATTCTCCTCAAGCTTCGGTTGTTGTTGGCGGAGATTACACCAAACCAAATGAGAGCAGTGGAACAGCTGCATACGTGGATTTTCACTTTGGCGGAGGTTGGAAACCCGCCACCACTCCGCCTCACGGCTACCGCTCCGCCGTCGCCTACGACATATCTTCGAAGTCCTGGATCACTGTCGGGCCGAATGGCACGGATATCTCGACCGACGATGGCAAGAACTGGCGCGCGCTCAGGCCCGATCCGGCGCGGCATGAGGCGCCGGATGCAGACAGGAACTGGAACGCGCTGTCGCTGCCGTTTGTCGTGGGGCCGAGGGGGCGCATCGGGAAGCTGAATCCGGCGGCGCTCGCGCGATGAATGACTGGAGCTTGTCAGCGGACGGTGAAGAAGGCGTACAATCGTCGCGTTCCCATTGCAAGAGGGCAACTTCAGCTCGTCGCCTTTCCGGACCCGTACGCGGTGAGCCGGCGCGCAGACGCGCGGGCGAATTCAGCGATTCCGGCGCCGGGCAAGGAAAGACGCCGCGCAGGGATCGCGGAGAGAAAGGACAAACAACGGTTCGCGACGAAAAGGAGATTTCGCACCATGTCTTGCTGGACACTCCGAGGCTTTCCGTCTTCCCGTAATCCATTTTCACTCATCCCACCGTCTGCATTGCGGCTCCGGATCCTGCCTGGAGTTCTGCTGGCCGGGCTGGCGACGGCCGGCGCGCACGTCGCATTTGCGCAGATCAATCCGTTGGTCGACTTCACCGGGCCGAATGGCGGAAACCCGAACAACATGGTGCTGGTTCAGGCCAGGGGAGGGCCGCTTTGGGGCGTCACCCTGAACGGCGGAGCGACCTGGGTGGCCGGCAAGAACCAGGGCGAGGGAATCATCTTCAAGCTGTCGCCGGCAGGCAGTTTCGACATCGTCTACAGCTTTTGCTCAAAGGCCAACTGCGCCGACGGCAGTTATCCGTATGCGGGCCCGATCCAGGCAAGCGATGGAAACTTCTACGGAACGACCGGGGGCGGAGGCAAGTACGGCGGCGGATCGATCTATACGATCACGCAGTCGGGGAAGCTGACGACTCTTTACAGTTTCTGCAAAGTGAAGGGCTGCCCCGACGGAACCAACGTCTACGCCGGCCTGATTCAGGGCTCCGACGGCGACCTTTACGGCGTCGCCGAGGAGGGTGGGAAGGGAGCCTATTGCGGATGCGGCACGGTATTCAAAATCACGACTGCCGGCGAGCTGACCACGATTTACAACTTCACCGGGTCCGACGGGGGCAGCCCGATGGTCTCGCTGATCCAGGGCAGCGACGGGCTGTTTTACGGAACGACTTATGCCGGTGGGGCGCATGGGCTGGGAACCGTCTTTTCGATGACCTCCGCCGGAGCGATCAAGACGCTGCATAGTTTCTGCGACGCGTTGAGCTGCCCGGACGGCGAATACCCGTTAGGTTCGCTGGTCCAGGGCAGTGACGGCAACTTTTATGGGACGACCTACGGCGGCGGAGCGCATCAATACGGGACGGTGTTCAAAATCACGCCCCAGGGAGTGCTTAAGACCCTGCACAGCTTCTACAACGATGGCTCAAAACCCCAGGCGCCGTTGATCGAAGGCAGCGACGGGAACTTCTACGGAACGACCAGCGAGGGCGATGGACTGAGCGAACCGTGCATCTCCGGCTGCGCATTCGTGATGACGCCCGAAGGACACCTGACCAATATCTTCGAGTTCAACGCAGAAGCTACGGGAGGGCACCCTGAGGGCGGATTGACCGAGGACACCGACGGAAACCTCTACGGCTCGACGTATACGGGCGGATCGGGCGGCGAAGGCGCGGACAGCGGCATACTCTTCGAGTTGCCGGTGGGGCTGAAGCCGTTTGTCATCGCCGCGCCCGGCGCGGGTACGCA
>JASHQQ010000196.1 GCA_030039035.1 Acidobacteriaceae bacterium
AATCCTCTCCAAAGCATGTGTTTGTCTCCCGCGCGGCAGGTACGTCGCGATGCATTTTGCGGCGGCCGCGCCAGTTCTCCTTGTTCGTTAGGGTTCAGGGATCAGGGATCAGGGATCAGAATCGCCGACGATGCGAACTGCACCGTCTGACCCCTGATCTCTGAAACCTGATCCCTGTCGTTCTTACTTCGAATACAACTCCACAATCAACTGCTCGTTAATGGGCAGGTTGACATCCTTGCGTTTGGGCAGCGAAAGCACACGGCCGGAAAAATTCTCAAAATTGGGCTCGAGCCAGGCCGGCACGGGATTCGATGCGGCAAAGCCGGCAGCATGCTGCACGACGCCGAACTTCCTGGCTGCGGGACGCACCGCAACTTCATCGCCGGCATTGACCTGGTAGGACGGAATGTTGACCTTCCTGCCGTTCACTTCGACGTGCCCGTGCCGCACAAGCTGCCGAGCCTGGCGGCGCGAGATGGCGAAGCCCAGCCGGTAGGCGACGTTATCGAGGCGCCGCTCCAGTTGCTGGATGAGCAGTTCGCCGGTGACAGCCGTGGAACGGCTGGCCTTCTCGTAGTATTCACGGAACTGGTTTTCCAGCGTGAAATACATGCGCTTGGCCTTCTGCTTTTCATGCAGTTGCAGGCCGTAGCCCACGATCTTGGCCTTGCGGTCTTTGCCGTGCTGGCCGGGGGGGAAGTTGCGCTTCTCGATCGGACAGCGATCGGAGGTGCATTTGGTGCCCTTCAAAAAGAGCTTGGTGCCCTCGCGGCGGCAAAGGCGGCAGACTGCTCCGGTATAACGAGCCATTTCTTCTCCTGACTTCGGATGCCGGCCGGTTTACGGGCGCCATTGGCGCGCTTCTTCCCGGCCCGTGTTACGAGGGACTAAGGGACTCGGGACCAAGGGACCAAAAAACCACAGCCCCGATACTAAGCCCCTGAGTCCCCAGTCCCTAAGTCCCTGTCTAAACCGCGAATCGCGGCTTAGACTCGCCGCCGTTTCGGCGGTCTGCAGCCGTTGTGCGGCACTGGAGTAACGTCGCGAATCGATCGCACTTCGATGCCCGCCGACGCCAGCGCGCGAATCGCCGATTCGCGGCCCGAGCCGGGGCCGGCGACGCGCACATCGACCGCGCGCACGCCGTGATCGCGCGCCATTCCGGCGGCGTTCGATGCGGCCTGCTGCGCCGCGAAGGGCGTGCCCTTGCGCGATCCGCGAAACCCCAGCGACCCGGCACTCTTCCAGCTCAGCGTGTTGCCCACCTGGTCGGTGATGGTCACGATGGTGTTGTTGAACGAGGCCTGAATGTACGCAATCCCGTAGGGCACATTCTTGCGCTCGCGCTTCTTGAACTTTTTGGTCTTGCCGGGCTTTGCCGCGCCCGCCTTCGGTTTCTGCTCCGCCATTATGTCTTCGCCGTCGCTTTCTTCTTGCCGGCAATGGTGCCCTTGCGGGGACCCTTGCGCGTGCGCGCGTTGGTGTGGGTCCGCTGGCCGCGCACCGGCAGCGAGCGGCGATGACGCAGGCCGCGGTAGCTCTGGATGTCGATCAGGCGCTTGATGTGCATCTGCACATCCTTGCGCAGGTCGCCCTCCACTCCGCCTTCGTCCTCGATGACCTGGCGGATGCGGTTGACCTCGTCCTCGCCAAGATCCTGCACGTCCTTGAAGGCATCGACGTTCGCCTTGTCCAGAATCTTGCGCGCGCGAGGCTGGCCGATGCCGTAGATGTAAGTGAGCCCGATCCGAACCTGCTTGTTGCGGGGCAGATCGACGCCAGCAATACGTGCCATGCGGTTCCCTCTTCTTGAAGTTCTGTTTTGTGCCTCCGGCCTGAAGCCGGCTCGCACGGGTTATGTCAGAGATCAGAGATCAGGGGTCAGAGATCAGGCTCGTTCCCTCGCCAAGGGCTCAGGTGATCTCTGTGCTCTGTTCTCTCCTTCTCTCAGGGGTTCATCGCGAGCCTTGACTCCAGCCAACTAGCCCCAGACCCTGGGGTCAGAGATCAGGCGTCAGGGATCAGCTTGCGACAGTTCGCTTCCGGTCTGATCCCTGATCCCTGAAACCTGATCCCGTTCGTGAGAGTCTCCGCGTTCTGCTCAGCGCCTGTTATCCCTGGCGCTGCTTGTGCTTGGCGTTTTCGCAGATCACGCGAACCACCCCGCGGCGGTTGATGACCTTGCATTTGACGCAAATCTTCTTCACCGATGCACGGACCTTCATGTCGACTGCCCTTCTCCGCGCATCCAGGTTATGGCGGCGGGTCGAATTCCGCGGTATCCCCCCTTTCGCCAAAAGAGGGCGAAAGGATGGGGCACCCATGATTCCTATTTGTACCGGTACACGATGCGGCCACGGTTCAGGTCGTAAGGGCTCAACTCCACCGCCACGCGGTCGCCGGGAAGGATGCGGATGAAGTTCTTGCGCATGCGCCCGGAAACATGGGTGAGCACCTCGTGGTTGTTCTCGAGTTTTACCCTGAACATGGCATTGGGCAACGTCTCGGTAACGGTTGCCATGACCTCAATCGCATCTTCCTTCGACAAACTGTTTCCTGATTCTGCCGGCGCTCCTTCCTGCACCTCCGGCTGGTTATGGCACCTTCAAGCCCGGTCGCTCGCGAAACCCGCGAACACCCGGAACCAGCAAATGCCTACTCGGTCAAAACGCTCGCTCCCGTCGGAGTCACGGCGACGGTGTGCTCGAAATGAGCGCTCATGCTTCCGTCGCCGGTGACGGCCGTCCAGCCGTCGCCAAGAACCTGCACATCGGGCCCGCCGGCATTCACCATCGGCTCAATGGCGAGCACCATGCCGGCCTTCAGCTTCATGCCGCGGCCCGGCTCGCCAAAGTTCGGCACCTGCGGATCTTCGTGCATGTGAACGCCGATGCCGTGACCCACAAAATCCCGCACTACGGAGAATCCCTCGGCTTCGACCGTGCGCTGCACGGCCGCGCCCACGTCGCCCAGCGTCGCCCCGGGCTTGACCGCCGCGATCGCCGAATGCAGCGACTTTTCCGTGACCTCGAGCAAGCGTGCTGTCCTGGCATCGATCTTTTCGCCCACCGGCACAGTGATGGCCGCGTCTCCGTAATAGCCGTCCACAGCCGCCCCGCAGTCGATCGAAACGATGTCCCCTTCCTTCAAAACCCGCTTCGGCGACGGGATGCCATGCACTACTTCGCTGTTGACCGAGGTGCACAGCACGCAGGGAAACCCGTGATAACCCTTGAACGCCGGCTTGGCGCCGAGTTCCTTCAGCCTGACTTCGGCCGCGCGTTCCAGATCGAGCGTAGTCGCACCCGGCTTGACCAGCACGCGCACCATTTCGAGCACCTCGCGAACCACCCGGCCCGCGCGCCGCATTCTTTCGATCTCGGACAACGACTTGATCACGACCATTTTTGGGTTCACAGTTCGAAGTTCACAGTTCAAAAACATTGGCTCACAGCATCGGGCTCAGAGACCTGAAGCTGTGCACTGCGAACCGGGAACTATGAACTGGCTCTCAACCGCTCCACCGCCGCAACAATGCCGGTGGCAATCACTTCCACCGGCTGATCCCCGTTGACTTCTGCGAAACGTCCCGTCGCGCGATAGTGCTCGATAACAGGCGCGGTCAGTGCCCCGTAGGCGCGCATGCGCTCGGTAAACGCCGTCTCCGTATCATCGGCACGCTGGACCAGACGCGCACCTTCCACATCGCAAAAGCCGCTTCGCTGCGGAGGCTGCGTGTAAATGTTATAGATCGTCTGGCAGACAGGACAACTCCTGCGCCCCGTAATCCGGCGCAATAACAGATTATAGTCCACTTTGATACTGACAGCAATCACCGGCAGGGACCCCGATCGCTGGGCCAAACGGGCATCGAGCCAGGATGCCTGCCCCAGCGTGCGCGGAAAACCGTCCAGAATGTAGCCGTTGGCGGTATCGGGCTGCCGCAGCCGCACGGCGACCATTTCCTCGACCAGCGCATCGGAAACCAGCTCGCCGCGGCGCATGGTCTCCTTGGCGATCCTGCCCAGTGGTGTTTCCTGCGCGACATTGGCGCGGAGCAGGTCTCCGGTTGAGATTTGAGGAATTTCCCAGAGCCTGACCAGCGCCTTTGCCTGGGTTCCCTTCCCCGAGCCCGGAGCGCCCAGCAAAAGAATGGGACCGGGAATGGTTTTGGCAGCCATTGCCCGGTCGTTCGCTACCGCGGTCGAGCCGGCGGACATTTACCAGGCTTTCCTTCCACGTATGCGGCCAGAGCGCGGGGAAAAGCCCTCATAGTGACGCATGATCAGTTGCGATTCGACCTGATTGATCGTATCCATCGCCACGCCTACGACAATCAGGAGCGAGGTGCCGCCAAAGTAGAAGTTGACCCCCATGCCGTGCGTGAACCACGGCGGAAGCCTCTCAAAAATGCTCCCGATCAGCCAGATCTTGTCGAAGCGGAGACCCGACATCAGGAACGTGGGCACCAGCGTGATCACAATGAGATACAGTGCCCCGACGAGCGTGATGCGGGTGAGAATGTCGTTGATGAAGTCCGAGGTGCGCTTTCCGGGGCGGATCCCGGGAATGAACGAGCCCGATTTGCGGAAGTTGTCGGCGATGTCGTCGGGCTTCATCACGATGGAGATGTAGAAGTAGGCGAAGAAGATGATGGCCAGCATGTCGAGCAGCTCGTACCACGGATAGCCGGGGTGCAGCGCGTCCATGAGCGGAGCCAGCAGGCGATTGTTGCGCACCCAGTCCATCTGGCCGAGCAGCAGCGGCGCCGACAGAATGGAACTGGCGAAGATGACGGGCATGACGCCGCCGGCATTGACGCGCAGGGGCAGGTGGCTCGACTGGCCTCCCATCATGCGGCGGCCGATGATGCGCCGGGCGCTCTGGATCGGAATTCGCCTCTCCGATCGCTCGACAAACACGATGAATGTGACCACGGCGGCCATGCCGACGAGCAGCAGGGCGACGACGATTACGGTCGCCGACCCCCAGGCATCAGTCTGCACCTTGCCGATCATCTCGATGACGCCCGTGGGCAAACCGGCGACGATACCGGCAAAGATGAGCAAGCTCATGCCGTTGCCGATGCCGCGATCGGTGATCTGTTCGCCCAGCCACATGATGAAGGTGGTGCCGGCGGTAAGGGTCACGACAGTCAGCAGGTCGAAGCCGATGCCGGGGTTCAGCACCAGTCCCTGCTTGGTCAAAATGGCGGCGATACCGATCGACTGCAGCACGCCGAGCAGCACAGTGACGTAGCGGGTCCATTGCGTGATCTTGCGCCGGCCCAGCTCGCCCTCCTTCTCAATGCGCGCCAGCGGCTGATAGACCACGGTGAGAAGCTGGAAGATGATCGACGCCGTGATGTAGGGCATGATGCCCAGCGCGAAGATGGTCATGCGCCGCAGGTTGCCGCCCCCGAACAGATTCATCAGGTCGAGCGACGAGCCGCCCTGCGAACTGAAGAGCTGCTCGAGCCGGTTGCCATCGACGCCCGGAGTGGGGATGAACGCCCCGAGGCGGTACACGGCGAGAATCGCTGCGGTGAAGAGCACGCGCTTGCGAAGGTCGGGAATGCGAAAGATATTGAGAAACTTTTCCAGCATGTTCAATGATCCGTTTGGGCATTTTCAGCCCTGAAAGTGTGGCTTGACAAGTTCAATCTTACGGCACTCCCGATTCCCGGCAAGGTTATGGGAAAAGGGAGAGCACGGTCGGTGCGTTCGGTCACAAGAGCGAGGGACCAAGGGGCTGACCCGGAGGAAACAGGGATTAGGGATTAAGGATCAGGGATTAAGAAACGGTCGCTCGCTTGCCGGTTTTGAGCTCTGATCCCTGATCTCTGCCCGTTGATTGCTGCTCCGGATTCTGGTTCTCTGATCTCCGCCCTCAGTCCCTGATCCCTGTTCCCTGATCCCTCTTACCCCGCCGCTCCGGCCACCACGGCCTTGCCGCCCGCTTTCTCGATCTTTTCAACAGCCGATTTCGAGAACCTGTGGGCGTGGATGGTTTTGGCCGAACTCAGTTCGCCGGAGCCGAGAACCTTGATGAGCGCATTGCGCCTGGATGCGAGACCCAGCCTCCGGTAATCGTCGAGCCCGATCTCGGCAACGTCGAGACCGGCAATGCGGTCGAGGTTTACGACCGTGTACTCGGTGCGGAAGATGTTGGTGAAGCCGCGCTTGGGCAAGCGGCGATGCAGCGGCATCTGCCCGCCCTCAAAGCCGCGCATGAGGCTTGAGCCGGAGCGCGATCCCTGACCCTTGTGCCCGCGGGTTGCGGTTTTTCCCATACCGGAGCCCATACCCCGGCCCACGCGCTTGCGCCCGGTATTGGCCTTCCGGGGAGCGCTCAAATTGGACAGATTTTTGGCCATGTTTTCCTCGCTATAGCGCCGGGCAGCTCGTGTGCCAATCGACTCGCGTTGTTGGAAGCTGTCAGCGATCAGCTTTCAGCTCTCGGTTTTCCGTTCGTGGCGATGACCTGAGGCGACGGACTCCGCGAAAAGCCGGAAGCTGACGGGTGATAGCCGAGAGCTCTTGACTAGCTTTCCAGAATCCGCACAAGGTGCGGCACCGCCTTCACCATGCCCCGCACCGAGTCCGTATCCGGCCGCTCGACGATCTGATTGAGCCGCGTGAAGCCCAGACCCTTGACCACCAGTTTGTGCCGGGTGGGCGCGGCGATGGCCGAGCGGAAGTATTGAATGCGAATCTTCTTGTTCCCAGCCATGGTTCAGAGCTCCTCGACCTGCTTGCCGCGCGTGCTGGCCACTTCACCCCTGTCGCGCAACTGGGCGAGCGCGTCGAAGGTGGCTTTGACCACGTTGTGCGGGTTGGGCGAGCCCAGGCTCTTGGTGAGCACGTTCTGCACGCCGGCCGAAGTCATGACCGCGCGCACCGCCCCGCCGGCGATGACGCCCGTGCCTTCCGGCGCCGGCTTTAGCAGGACCTGGCCGGAGCCGTAGCGGCCCAGCACCTGGTGGGGGATGGTGGTTTCGGTGAGATGGACCTTCACAAGGTTCTTCTTGGCCGACTCGATTCCCTTGCGGATGGCCTGGGGAACCTCCTTGGCCTTGCCCGAACCGAAGCCCACCACGCCGGAGCCGGCATCGCCGACCACCACCAACGCGGCAAAGGACATATTCTTGCCGCCCTTGACCACCTTGGTCACGCGATTGATCGCCACCACCTGGTCTTTCAGGTTGAAGGCGTTGGCATCGAGTTTCTTCTTTACTGTCGTCGTCATTGCTCTCTCGTCTCTTGAGCTTTCAGCTATCAGCTCTCAGCCTGTAACTTTCAATACCAGCCTTTGCGTCGCTGCCGTGCGATGAGCTGAAAGCTGAGGGCTGATAGCTGACAGCTAGAATTCCAGTCCCGCTTCTCTCGCCGCATCGGCCAGCGCCTTGACCCGTCCGTGGTAGAGGTAACCGCCGCGATCGAAGACCACCTTCTTGATGCCCTTCTCGACGGCGCGTTCCGCGACGGCTTTTCCGATCTCCTTCGCCGCCGCGACGTTGCCGCCGGTCTTCAGCTTCAGGCTGAGCGACGAGGCCGAGACCAGCGTCTCGCCCTTCTGGTCGTCGATGACCTGCGCATAGATGTGGTTCAGCGAGCGGTAGACGTTCAGCCGCGGCCGCACGTCCGTCCCGGCGAGCTTCTCGCGAATGCGCGCGTGGATGCGCTGGCGAATCCTGTCTCTTTGCGTTTCGGCAATCATCGTTTTTTCTTCCTGTCGGCGGAGCCGCCCTGCGGTTCCGTTCGGTGTTGAACTGCAGCTACTAGCTTCTAGCTGTTAGCTCCTAGCCTGTTCGCGAGGCGCCTCCGCTCGAATGAGCTAGAAGCTGGAGGCTGGCAGCTAACGGCTGCCGTCACTTCGCTCCCGTCTTGCCCGCCTTCTTCTTCAGCCGCTCGCCGGTGTAGCGCACGCCCTTGTTCTTGTAGGGATCGGGAGAGCGCAGCGCGCGCATGTCGGCGGCCACTTGCCCCACCTTCTGGCGATCGACGCCGGAGACGGTCAAGTGCGTCTGCTTGGGATCGATGGCCACCTCGATGCCCGAGGGCAGCGGAAACTCGATGGGGTGCGAATAGCCCAGCGTGAAGACCACCGTGCCCTTGCCCTTGAGCTCGGCGCGGTAACCGATGCCGACGATGTCGAGTTCCTTGCTCCAGCCTTTGGTGACGCCTTGCACCGCATTCGCCACCAGCGCGCGCGTAAGGCCGTGGACCGCAGCCTGATCGTCGCTCGCGCGCTCCAGAAGCAAGTGGCCGTCGGAGGTCTTCAGCGTGATTCCCCTGGCGACCAGCGCCGCGACCTTGCCCCTGGGACCTTCGACAAGAACGGTGTCGCCCTCGACCTTGTATTTGACTCCGGTGGGCAGCGGGATCGGCTTCTTTCCAATGCGCGACATCGAATTCAATCCTTCAGTTGGCTTGCGAGTCCCGGCCGCCATGGCGGCCGTTCCACTGCAGCCCGAGAGCAGAGGCTTAGGGGCTCGGGACCAAGGGACTGAGCCACATCTTCCCCGCCCCAATGGTGTTCGTTTTTCCTGAGTCCCTGGTCCCTTAGTCCCTGCCTTTACCACACTTCGCACAGCAACTCGCCGCCCACGCCTTCGCGGCGCGCCTGGCGGCCGGTCATCACGCCCTTGGGCGTGGTCAGAATGGCGATACCCAAACCGCCCTGCACGCGCTTGATCTCGTCGCGGCCCACGTAGACGCGGCAGCCGGGGCGCGAGACGCGCGCCAGGTCGCGGATCGCCGCCTCGGCGCCGCCGTACTTCAGGTACACGCGCAGAATCTGCCTGCCATCCTCTTCCTGGGTCTTGTAGTTCGAGATGTAGCCCTCCTCCTTGAGGATGCGGGCAATCTCGGTCTTCAGCTTCGAAGCCGGCACATCCAGCTTCTGGTGGCGCGCGCGGATCGCATTGCGGATGCGCGCCAGAAAATCCGCTACCGGGTCGGTCAGACTCATTCCTTCTCCTTCATCCCCCGTTCGTCCGCCGCGGCGGAAACCAGCGGGAATGGTTGCAACAGTGAACAGCGGTCAGTGAACAGTGATCAGCAACTGCTTTGTACGCTTGCCGAAATGGCTCGCGCGAACACGGTCGAAACTGACCACTGATCACTGTCCACTGATCCCTGTCTTTCTACCAGCTCGACTTCACGACGCCCGGAATCTCGCCCTTGAGCGCCAGACCGCGAAAACACAGGCGGCAGATGCCGAACTTGCGCAGATACCCGCGCGGCCGCCCGCACAGCTTGCAGCGATTGTGCTTGCGGCTGCTGAACTTCGGCTTCCGCGCGTCTTTTACCCGTTTTGCCGTGGTTGCCATAAATCCCCTAAAAGCAGCTATTAGCTCTTAGCTATCAGCTATTAGCTATTAGCTTTTCATGGCGCCAACTTTCGTCGCGCCTTGCTCCCTCATCTCCGTCTTGCTCCGCTGCCAGCGCCTCGCCCTCAAACTAGAGGCTAAAAGCTGACAGCCAAGAGCTGCCTTCACGCTCCCTGCCGGAACGGCATGCCGAAATGCCTGAGCAGCGCGCGCGCCGAGTTGTCGTCCCGGGCCGTGGTCACGATGGTGATGTTCATGCCTTTCATCTTTTCCACCTTGGCGTAATCCACTTCCGGGAAGATCAACTGGTCGCGCAGACCGATGGTGTAGTTGCCGCGGCCGTCGAAGCTCTTCGTCGAGACGCCGCGAAAATCGCGCACGCGGGGCAGCGCGATCGAGATCAGACGGTCGAGAAACTCGTAGGCTTTGTCGGCGCGCAGCGTGACCATGGCGCCGATCGACATGCCCGCGCGCACCTTGAAGGCCGCGATTGACTTCTTCGCCTTGGTGGTCACCGGCTTCTGCCCGGCGATCAGCGTCAGGTCGCCGATGAGCGGGTCGAGAAGCTTGTTGTTCTGCGTGGCTTCGCCCAGGCCCATGTTGACGACGATCTTCTTCAGCGCCGGCACCGCCATGGGATTGTCGAGACCCAGCTCTTTCTGCAGAGCCTTCTTGATCTCCTTGTTGTACTTCTCTCTCAGCCTTGCCGCCATCTTCGTTTGCTCGCTTTCTTCCGTGGTTCGGAGTGGCCGCCGTTTCCGGCCGTGTACCGCTGCGGAAAAACCAGCTCTTAGCTTCTAGCCTTTAGCTCTTAGCCATTGTCGTTTCTCACGCATCGTCAGTTCACCGGCGATCAAGCTAGAAGCTAAGAGCTAGAGGCCAAAAGCTGCCTCTCTACTTCTTCGTCGGCAGCGTCTGCCCGCACTTCTTGCAGTAGCGCACCCGCGTGTCGCCATCGATCTTGAAAGCTACCTTTGACGGACCGCAGTTCGGACAGAGGAGGACCACATTCGAAATATCGATGGGCGACTCCTGGTCGGCGATTCCGCCCTGCGTGCGCTGTCCGCGCTTGCTTGAAACCGTCTTCTTGACCACATGCACATGCTCCACGAGCAGCTTGCGCTCGTCGGGCAACACGCGCAGCACGCGGCCCTGCTTGCCACGATCCGACCCGGTAATGACTTTCACCACGTCGTTGCGATGAATATGCAGACTCGGCATCTCTTCTCCGAAAAACAGCCCTTAGCTCCTAGCCATTAGCTCCTAGCCCCTGCTGATTCCCGATCAACCTCAGCCTCAGCACCGAATGGCTAGAAGCTAAGAGCTAACAGCTAACATCTGTCTTTACACCACTTCCGGCGCCAGCGAGGCGATCTTCAAGAACTTCTTTTCGCGCAGCTCGCGGGCCACCGGCCCGAAGACGCGCGTGCCCACGGGCTCGTGCGCATCGTCGATGACCACGGCCGCGTTTTCGTCGAAGCGGATGTACGTTCCGTCGCGGCGGCGATGCTCCTTGCGCGTGCGCACGATCACGGCTTTCACCACCTTGCCCTTCTTCACGGTGCCGTCGGGGGAGGCTTCCTTCACCGCCGCAGTCACCACGTCGCCGAGGCCGGCCTTCAGGCCGAGGCTGCCGCCCAGCGGAAGAATGACCTGCAGCTTGCGCGCGCCGGAGTTATCGGCCACCGCGAGCATGGTTCTCATTTGCACTGCCATGGACTTGTCTCCTTCCCGCCTGCGCTACACTTCGACCGCCGGCTCGACGATCTCTTCGATCTGCGCCAGGTTCGAGCGCCGCACAATCTCTTCCAGGTTCCAGCGCTTGAGCTTGCTCAACGGGCGCGTCTCGCGGATGCGCACCATGTCGCCGATGCGCGCTGAATTCTGCTCGTCGTGAGCATAAAACTTCTTCGTCGAGCGCACGATCCGCTTGTACTTGCGGTGCGCCTTGCGCATCTCGACCTCGACGACGATGGTTTTCTGCATCCTGGTCGAGACCACCTGGCCGACCTTTTCGTTGCGCCGCTCCTCGCGGCGAACTGCCTGCGCTGTTTCTGTTGTGGCCATGACTTAGCGCGCCCCCTTCTTCGATTCGGTCGCTGCGGAGGTGTCTCGCAACGCGCCGCGGATGCCCAGCTCGCGCTCGCGCGCCACGGTTTTGATCTGCGCGACCTCTTTGCGCAACTGGCGCAGCTTCTTCACGCCGTCGTTTTGTCCCAGCGAGACCTGGAAGCGCAGGCGGAAGAGCTGCTCCGAAGTGGTCTTCTCGTGGTGCGCCAGCTCTTCGTCGCTCAGATTGCGAATTTTCTCGAGTTCCATAACTTCTGGCTCCTGGTTTCTCGCTCGCAGCTATTAGCTCTCAGCTCTCAGCCGTCAGCTATCAGCTTTGCTTTCCTCTCGCCGCTTCAAGCTACTCACTCATCACGGCAAACTGATAGCTGAAAGCTGACGGCTGAAAGCTCATTTTCTATTCCGCAGCCGGCGCCTCGGTGGCCTTTTCCACGCCCGGCCGGCGCACGAACCTGGTGCGCAGCGGCAGCTTGTGCGACGCCAGGCGCATGGCTTCCTCGGCGATCTGCTGCGTGACTCCTTCCATCTCGAAGAGAATCTTTCCCGGCCGCACCACAGCGACCCAGTGATCGAGCGCGCCTTTGCCCGAACCCATGCGCACCTCGGCCGGCTTCTTGGTGATGGGCTTGTCGGGGAAGAGTCGCAGCCAGATCTTGCCGCCGCGCTTGATGAAACGCGTCATGGCGATACGGCTGGCCTCGATCTGCCGGTCGGTGATATAGCCGCACTCGACCACCTTCAATCCGTATTCGCCAAACGCCAGCGAGGAGCCGCGCCACGCCTTGCCGCGCCGCTTGCCCTTCTGCTGCTTGCGAAACTTCACTTTCTTTGGCATCAACATGACGTAACCCTCAAACCAGGGTTCAGGGATCGGAGATCAGGGGTCAGTTTCCAACCGCTTTTCTAGGTCCCGTTCCTAACGCATCCACCCGAACAGCCATCCGACTCTTCAGAAGTCATTCGTGGATCGGCAATCGCAACAACTGATCCCTGATCCCTGACCCCTGATCTCTGCCTAAAAGACAGACGTTCCCACCGCCGGCTCCTTGCGGCGCTTCTGCTCGTAGATATCGCCGCGATAGATCCACGTCTTGACGCCGATCACGCCGTAGGTCGTGTGCGCCTCGCTGAAGCCGTAATCGACATCGGCGCGCAGCGTGTGCAGCGGCAGGCGGCCTTGCAGATACCATTCCGAGCGCGCGATTTCATTGCCGTTCAGCCGGCCCGAAACCCGGACCTTGATTCCCTTGCAGCCGAAGCGCAGCGCCGAATCGACGCTTTTTCGCATGGCGCGGCGGAAGCTGACGCGCTTTTCCAGCTGCAGCGCGATGTTCTCAGAGACCAGTTGCGCGTCGAGCTCGGGCTTGTTCACCTCGATGATGTCGATGAAGACATCGCGGCTGGTGCGCTTGCCGAGTTCCACCTTCAGCTTCTCGATTTCCGCGCCTTTGCGGCCGATGACGATGCCCGGACGCGCGGTGCGGATCAGGAAGCGCAGCTTGTTGCCCGGCCGCTCGATCTCGACCGAACTCACGCCTGCCGCCTTGAGCTTTTCGCGTAGTTCCGCCTTCAGCTTCACATCCTCGACCAGGAGTTTGTCGTAGTCGCGCTCGGTGAACCAGCGCGAACGCCACGGCTTGTTCACTCCCAGCCGAAATCCGTATGGATGGACTTTCTGTCCCATGCTGTTTTCCTCGAATCCTTCAGGCCTTCGCGGCCGTCTTCTTCCTCACTGCTTTCTTGGCTGGCGTTGGCTTCTTTGCAACCGTTGCCTTCTTCGCCGCGGCTTTCTTGGCGGGGATCGCCTTCGTTTCCGCGGGCTCCTCGGCGCGCGTGACCAGATTCGATCCGTCCTCGCGTTCGGCGATGGAAACCATCAGGTGAGCAAGCCTCCGTTGATAACGATAGGCGCGGCCCATGGGCGCAGGGCGAATGCGCTTCATCCGCGGTCCGTCATTGGCCAGCGCGCGCTTGACATACAGCCGGTCCACGTCGAGGTCGATGCCTTGCTCGCCGGCGATGAAGCGCGCATTATCCACCGCCGAAGTGAGCAGCTTGTGCACGACCGGAGCGATGCGCTTCCTGGTGAACGC
>JASHQQ010000027.1 GCA_030039035.1 Acidobacteriaceae bacterium
GGCGGCGCACACCGGGTTGCATAATCTTGTTCAGCCACTGCTCGCGATGGCGTGAGGTATAGGCTTGCTTGCCGGAACAGGGAATACCCCAGCTTCGATACAGTGCTTTGAGCCGGCTCATGACCCGCCTCTGGTCTTTGCCGATGGTCAGATAGCCACGCGCCAGCTCCCGCAGCGTCCCCAGTCCGTGCTCTCCGTGGTAGACCGCTCGCAGCATTCCACTGCGCAACAGCTCGCCAACTTCCGTGCGTCCACCTTGTCGCTCTTACTGCCTTCTTTCAGTAGGGCGTTGCGACGTGGATTGCAGACCACTAATTCCGCGACGTGAGGCTTGATCACGTCGTAGAGCCAGGCTGCCCAAGTCCCTTCTTCCAAGGTCACGTGCAACTCTCCTCTCAGCCCATGCAGGAAATCGAGCAGAGTGCTGGCTTTGGTTTCGATGATCGATTCCATCACCAACTTGCCGGCGCCATTCAGAACCGCAATCGCGATCGCTTCCTTGTGAACATCCAAGCCGATATACTTCACATTGCTACTCAGCATGCTGAGTACCTCCCTGGGGGGAAGGTGATTCTTCACTGGGACCACTTTCCCCCAAGGTCAAGTGTCACGCCTTCAGAGCTACCCGCAAAGATTCGCCTCTCTTATCGCGCCGCAGTAGAATGAGTGCGGACTGAGCGGAGGATAGGGCAATGCCGGGAAGCAACCCGAGCGCCGAACTCAGTGGCCTCGACCGATCGGTAAAGGGGATGTCTCGGCATCCCCTTTTCAATCCGTTTTCCCTGCAGAGAGACCCAGCATCGGGAGAGGCACCAAGCGGTAAATCCTGGGGGTGCGGGGGCAAAGCCCCTGCAACCTGCGCCAGCCTCAAACCTTCCCTCTAAGCAGGGCGCCCTCTCATAATGCGTGGCTCGCTCGTCGACCTCTGCGGCATTGGGGAATTGTCGTCCTTCCTTGGAATGAACAAGCGGGGATCCAATCCAACCTTGCGGGCAATGTCGAATTCGTAGAGCCAGCTCGATGCCAACCCTGCGCCAAAGTGAGCGGCAAATTCCGGATACATCGGCCACCGGGACGTGAATCTGCGTAAATAAGAGTATGCCGCGTTCACTGCGATCCGTCGTCCCGCTGTTCCTGTACTGCGCCGCGGCATACGCGCAGCATTTTCCGATTGTGCCTGTGCCGGGGTCGCCCGGCGGCATAGTCACCATCTTTCAGGATAGCCGGTCGGCGCTCTGGATTGGAACCAATGACGGCGCATACAGCTTCGACGGCACAAACTTCTACTCCATCCATCCATATGGCCTTCCCAATGCAAGAGTGGCTGCATTTGCCGAAGACAGCGAGGGCCGAATTTGGATTTCGATTCAGAATCTAACGGCAAACGGGGTCTCCGCGGCGAATGGGCTCTACCGGTATCAGCACGGAGAGGTGGAGAGGGTCTATGCGGGCAGCGTCGGCAGCATCACGTCTGCCGGCCCGGATACGATGCTCGCGGCAATCCCCGGCACGGGGCACGAAATATGGGACTATGGCGATCTCTACGTGATCCGCAAAGACTCGAAGGGCTGGCAGTTTCACAAGGTCCTCGAGAACTTCGCTCGCGGCTTTTCGGCTGATCATCGCGGCAACATTCTCTTTTCCTGTCCCGAGGGATGGTGTGAGCTCTCGCCGCAGCAGATTCTCGACTGGCCCGGTACGCCGCTCCATCCAAGCATCGTGTCGCTTGGGGCAAGGACAGCGCCGGGGGTGGACCGAATTCTCCGCGACCGTTTCGACTGTCTCTGGTTTCGGGGCGCTCTCGTCGTAAGCTACCAGTGCCCCGGCCAGCCGCCGGTTACCATACCGGATTCCATTGTCAGCCTGGACGAGAGTGGTCAAATCAGCGAAGGCCCAGACGGGTCTGTCCTGTTGCTGGGACCGGGCATCACCTTTGGCCGGCCCAGAGATCTGCACCTGGCGCGCGCTGTCAACGGTGTGCCCGGCGGCAACAACACCGCGCTCGCCGGCCGCGATGGAACGATCTTCATTGGCGCAAGTTCGGGCCTCTACCGCTTCATGTATCCCTTCCGGCTCGAGTACTGGACCCAGGCGGACGGCGTCGACAACCCGTTCTCAATTCTCCGCGCCGGCGACAGGATTCTCGCGTCCGGCTCCGGGATACGGCAACTCGATTCGAGGCGGGATCGCTGGAATGAGCTCATCGCGCCAAAGGATGTAGGCACCGCGGTGCACATGATCGCCGGACCGGGGAATACGCTTTACGCGGCCTCGCTGATTCGCGGCGCTTCAGAGTTCACGCTCGACGGCAGGTTCCTGGCGCAATCCGCGTGGGGACCTGGCGGTGCGCGCCTGGCCGCGGACGGGCATGGGCACACCTGGCTGGCCGGCACGGGAGTTACATCCATCGTGCGCCAGGGCAACAAGCTATTGCTGAAGCCGACTGGAGTCTCCGGCGGGACGTCGCTCGACATGGAATATGACGCGAGGCGGGGAGCGCTTTGGGGATGTCTCGATCGGGAGGTCTTCAGGGTCGAGGAGGAGCGCGTGAGGCGCTTTGCGAGGAGCGACGGACTGACCGGCGACGCGTGCCGCAGCGTGGCCGTGATGCCGGATGGCGATGTGTGGGTGGCTTATGGGAGCGAGACGGCGATCTCCCGCATCCATCGGGAGGATGGCGATCGATGGAAGGTTTCTACATTTCCCGCCGAGACGGAACCGCAAAATGGCGCGGAAGATTTTCTCGATTCCGATTCGCGCGGATGGCTTTGGCGTGGCTCGGTGCGGCACGACTACGTGGCCACGGCTGATAACGCCGCCAAAGGCGCATGGGTTGCGCTTGATGAGCGGGATGGGATTCCGAAGCCGGGCGGGAATCAGAACAGCTTCTTTTCGGATGCGGACAGTTCGATCTGGTTCGCGAGCGAGGACACGATCGTTCACTTCGATCCGCGCGGGGATTTTGCGACACAATTTTCGCCGCCGCAGATCTTCGTCGCCGGCTTCACATCCGGCTCGGGTTCCGCGGTTCCGACTGACGCGATCAAATCGCTTCCTCACGGGCAGAACCTGGTTGCACATGTGGGCTGCCTTGAGTTCGACCGCAGGAGTGCGCTGCATCTCCGTTTTCGCGTGCTCCCCGGCCGGAAGGACTGGACGGAGACCGATAGCTTCGATCTGCCGCTCGGAAAACTCTCCTCCGGCAGCCACACGCTGGAGATTCAGGGGCGCCTGCTGAACGGCGAATGGTCGAGTCCTCAACACTCAACGTTCGCGATCCTGTGGCCCATGTGGTTGTCCTGGCCGGTGCTGGTCCTCGCCGGAGCCGGCGGCAGCGGCTTCGGCATCGGTGTTACCCAATGGCGGAAACTGCGAAAGCGCAACCACGCGCTCATGTTGCCGGATATTTCCTCCTGGCGCCTGGGCGCTCTTGTGCCGGACGCCGAGCGCCTGGTCGGCGCCGTTGTCGACGGCCGCTACGAGATCGACCAGATTCTTTCGGTCGGCGGCTTCGCAACCGTTGCCAGAGGGCATGACCTAAAGGAAAACGGCCGCCTGTGCGCGGTGAAGGTCTTCCGTTGCGATATTGGCGACCGCGCCTGGATCCTG
>JASHQQ010000028.1 GCA_030039035.1 Acidobacteriaceae bacterium
CATCAGTTTCGCGGCCTCCACGTCCGGCAATGTGGGCATAGAGTCCATCGAATCGGTCTCTTCCTGCTTTCCAACGGATGATCGGCAGAAGTGCTATTCGAATAGGCGATTTCTGGATGGCCACCTCAGGAGTGAACCAGAATCTCGATCAAATCTCCAGATCCAATCGCATCGCGGTTTGTTTCGGGCGCGAGCTCTGCTGCGACACCGGATCGGGAAAGCGGTCGATTCCCGCATCTTCCGTTGCCCGCAGTCCGTTCCTTCGCCATCCAAATTCCGGCAACGCCGCTCCTTACTACTGCATCCATTGCAAGGGACATCGTAGAGGAGCACTCCATGAAACCGACAGGCGACACGGTTCTTATCACCGGCGGCGGCAGCGGAATCGGCCGCGGGCTGGCGGAGGCCCTTCACAAGGTTGGCAACCAGGTCATTATCGCGGGCCGCCGCCGATCAATCCTGGAGGATGTTGCCCGCGCCAATCCCGGCATGCGCTTTCTCACGGTCGACGTCGAAAACCGCGATAACGCCCGGCGTTTTGGCGCCGAGGTCAAGGCCCAGTTTCCCGCGCTCAACGTCCTCATCAACAATGCCGGCATCATGAAGTCAGAGAATCTGAAGTCCGGCGTCGAAGACCTCTCCATTGCCGAAGAAACAGTTGCCATCAACCTTCTCGGCACTTTTCGGATCACCGCCGCGCTCATGCCGTTGCTCCTCGCCCAGCCGAAAGCGACCATTATGACCGTATCCTCGGGCCTGGCGTTCGTGCCCATTCATACCAGCCCGTCCTACTGCGCTACCAAGGCCGCGATTCACTCCTGGACGCAGTCTCTCCGCTATCAACTGCGCGACACCCCGGTGGAAGTGCTGGAGATTGCTCCGCCCTATGTTCAGACCGAACTCATGGGGCGTTTCCAGGCCGAAGATCCGAATGCGATGCCGCTTGCCGACTTCATTGCCGAAACCATGGCACTGCTCAACAATCCTCCACCGGGCGGAGAGATCCTGGTTGAGCGCGTCCGTTCCCGTCGTTTTGCCGAACGGGACGGCAAGTATGACGAGTTCTACGAGCAGTGGAACAGCTACGCAGCCAGGCGTCAGGCGGAACGCGCTGCCAAAGGCTATGATGCCTCTCGCAAGCCAGCAGCCTGACCAGCCCGGACTGGACGGCTCTACCGAGGCGCGCAACAATGCGCGTCCGCCGTTGTCCAGGGCTGCTAACTCCTTCCCGGCGCCCGTCTCCCCATCGATGAGCACAGTGGGATCGGCGGGCGCGACCGTCCCGATTTCCTTGAAAACGCGGCCCAGCGGCTTGCTGCCGCCCACTGGCATCGCCCCGACGCATACGCGCAAACCGAGCCATGCGCAAACCGGCGGACATCCCGGAAAGTGGTCGGCGCGCACGTGAAGCGGGGTCAATTGCTCGCCGCCATCGAAACTCCGGAACCGGATCAGCAACTGGACCGGGGACGGGCGAATCTAAAAAGCGCGCAGGCAAACGAGCGACTCGCCGGGATCGCGGCGAGGTGTTGGCGGGGCCTGCCCAAGGCAGACAGCGTTTTCGAAACAGGAGACCGGCCAGATCGTCCAGGATCCGGGCGCTGGACAGGCGACTGTGGACTCCACGAATGCGGATGTTCAACGATTGGAACAACTTAAGTCCTATAGACCGATCGACGCCAATGTCCTGCTGATCAGGGCCCTTGGTCGAGACTCGAACGTCACGAATTTGCCGAAGGTCCAGGCGTTCCATGGACAAGGAGTCTCGCATGTCTCCTGGCACTTATCGATCGGGTGGAATTAACGCCACCTTCGACTTTGGCCCGCACCAGGGAAAGGAAGTTATGAACGAGACCAGTGGAAAAGTGTTGCTCGTCGAGTCCGAGGACGTTCTGAGAACAACCCTCGTCACGGTGTTGGGAGACGCGGGGTACGAGGTTTCAACCGATTACCACGCAGGGATGAAAGCCGTTCTCGCTTCCCACCCGGACGTTGTCATCCTCGGCGCGGACCCTCCGCAACTGGATTGCTGCGATCTTCTTTCCGAAATCAAGGGTTCAACGCACACTCGCAACATACCGGTCGTGATGCTGGTTCATGGGAGTTCAGCGGAGCGGACCCGGGGACTCGACCTCGGGGCGGACGATGCGTTGTCCCTTCCGCTCGATCCAGCCGAACTTCTTTCGAGAATTCGCTCCCAATTGCGCGGCAAACAGATCGCAAACGAGCTTTCGGAAAGGCTTCAGTCTACCGAGGAGAGCCAGAGCGCCAGTCAGGATGTGGTAACAGCGGTCCACGAGGAACAGCGGACCTTTCTCTTCGGCGCCGCGGCCATTGTTGTTGTGCTGATCGTTGTCGGCCTTGTCTCACTCTCGCTTTACCGTCGCAGTCACGTGGAGAATGTGCGAGCCTATGCCGCCATCACGCGTCTGCAAAACAACATGCTCTCGCAACAGAGCTTGCTGGAGCGCTCCCGCCAGAGCCTCGCAAGCCAGACCTCCGGACCTGCGAGCGGCGCATCGCAGGAAACGGCCGCGCTCGAGAGCAAAGTGTCGACCGTAGAAAGCCGCCTTCAGAAGCTCGAAAGCCAGGAGAAAGTCGCGCGGACGATTATCGATGCCGATGCCCAGAGCGTCTGCCTCATCCACGCGGTGCTGGCATTTCGCGATCACGATACCGGCCTGAAATTGCATTATTCGGCGCTGAACAGCAAGGGGGAACCCGTGACCGACGATTCCAACAACCCACTGGTGAGCACGACGGGGGCGGGACCGGAGGTGAACGTGGATGTTTTTGGCACCGGATTCCTCGTGTCCGATGACGGAGAGATCCTCACCAATCATCACGTAGCCGAGCCATGGTGGCAGAACGACGAGCTGAGCGAGATGCACGATCAGGGGGTCGATCCGGAGATCGCAGAGATGTCGGCATACTTTCCCGGTGTCACCCATGGCATCCCGATCAAAACCAGGAAGATCTCTTCCCAGGCCGATGTCGCGGTCGTGACGGGAAATGTTTCGGGGTTGGGTATCCGGCGCATCTCGCTGGCCGAGGGCCGTGAGTCGGCTGTCGGCGGCAGTCCGGTCATCCTGCTCGGCTACCCTACGGGCGTGGATGCGATTCTGGCCCGAACCAGCGCAGACACTCTTCAAGCCATTGCAACTTCAACGCAAGGAGATCCGAAGCAGGTGATGGAAGAGCTCGCGCGCCATCATTTGATCAAGCCTGTCGTCACCCAGGGACACATCGGCGAGGTGCTGCCCGACAAAATCGTTTATGACGCCCAGACGACCTCGGGCGGTTCCGGCGGACCGCTTTTCGACGATCAGGGTCAGGTCATCGGGATCAATTTTGCCAAGGTACGTGACTTCGGCGGATCGAATTTCGCCATTCCCGTGCGTTTTGGGGAGTCACTCCTGAAGCCCTGAGGCGGAATCCGCGGGCGCCAGCAGCGGATCTTTGCCGTCCGCCTTCGTAATTCCCGAGTCTCTGTGTCCGGAAGCCGCTGCACTCAAGTCGACGCGACTCTGCAGGGTGCGGCGACCCCTCACGGAATCCGGAAGGCCACATCAACTCAGGAATTGCCGAAGGGCGGGCGACAAAGGGTGGTCGCCTGTGCATGGTACGTCGCAATTCCCTATTGCACCGGTATTGCCAGATAAGCGTGGGTGTCGCCGTTTTTCGGGTCGATTGCGAACCCGTCGATTTCACCCGCGGAATTGATCCTGCAGGCGCTCGCCAAAAACAGCGAGGTCTTCCCGGCGACGAGAGTGTTGAGATCGACGAGCTTTCCGTTCTGGCGCACGAACCCGCGAGTGACAGTAAAGTCCGCGTTGATTGAAATTCCGACGACCTGCCCCGAGTCGTTGAGGCCGATGGCGACGCTGTAGAAGTCGCCTTTCAAGGTGCCCAGGTCCTGCATCTTCCCCGTTTCCGGGGTCCAGAGGAATGCGTGCGAGGTCTGATCGCCGGCCAGGTCCGACCCGCCAATCACCTCACCGTTATTGTTGATGGACTCGGCAAAGTTGTTGAGCTTTCCGCCCAGGGTACCGAGGTCGGTGGCTACTCCGTATTCCCAAAGCATGGCGTGAACCGGTTGGAAAGGGTTGAGAGAATCGGGATTGAACGCAGCGCAGGTTCCCGT
>JASHQQ010000197.1 GCA_030039035.1 Acidobacteriaceae bacterium
CGTGGTACCATTGCGGGCAACGGGCTGCGCAGCCGGTCCGTGGAGGTCAAAAAATGAGCCCCTTCACAAGGCGCGACTTTCTCAAGACTTCACTTGCCGCCGGCGCACTGGCCGGCATGAGCGCTCCGGGGCTCGCCGATGCCAAGCGGACGGCGACCGGCACCGTGACGCTGGGCAAGTCGAATATCGAGGTTACGCGGCTGGCCTTCGGCACGGGCACCAACAGCGGCGCGGTGCAGGCGGCGCTGGGCCAGCAGGAGTTCACGCGCATCGTTCGCTACGCCTACGACCGGGGCATCCGCTTCTTCGAAACCGCCGAGGCTTACCAGACCCCGGCGATGCTCGGCGAGGCGCTCAAAGGCATTCCGCGCGAAAACTATCACCTGATGAGCAAGGTCACCACCTTCCACGAAGGCATTGATCCGCAGGCCAAGTTCGACGAGCTGCGCCGCATCTCCCAGACCGAGTACTTCGACATCATGCTGCTGCACTGGCAGCACACGCCGGACTGGCCGGAGACCACCAAACGCTGGCAGGACGGAATCCTCGAGGCGCAGCAGCGCAAGATCATCCGCTCGCACGGGGCCTCGGTGCACGGGCTGCCCGCGCTGCGGCAGATGCCCGGAACGAATTGGCTCCAGGTCGGCCTCATCCGCATCAACCACGCCGGCGCGCGCATGGACGGACCCACCTACGAGGATACGAACCATCCCGACAACGTCAGCGAAGTAGTCGATCATATCCATCAGCTCAAGCAAGAGGGTCTCGGCATCATCGGCATGAAGCTGTGCGGCGGCGGCCAGTTCGACCACAGCCACGATGACCGCGTGAAAGCGATGCGCTTCGCCTTCCAAAACGCAGGCGTCGATGCGGCGACCGTTGGCTTCAAGAGCACGCAGGAGATCGACGAGGCCATCGACAACATGAACCTGGCGCTGACGTAAAAGCAGGGAATAGGCATTAGGGAACAGGGATTGAGCCTCGACGGTCCAACGGGGGGAACCTTTGCTGCGACTTGACGCGCCGCGCAGTGTGGCCTTACCTTGGCCTTACACGGGAAAGGAGGTTGATCCAGTCTATGCAGAATGATGGTTCGAGTAGTTTCTTACGTGAGGTGACTGAGGCCTGAGGCCCTGCGCCTAAGCCCCAGATAAGACCGGGCGGCAATGGCGCCGCCAAGGCTCTGGCATTCGCGGAAGCGCGGAGAGCCTCAGTCCAATCCCAACAGATCACCGGCAGCGGCCTGGGCGCAGGCGATGCGTTCAGGCCGTTGTTGCGTTCAGACCTGCCTCCTCCAATCCCTTGGTCCCTTGTTTCCCTGTCCCCTGTTCCTCAGTCCCCTTCGTCCCCCAACGACTGTTTCCCGGAAACGTTCGTTGCGATACACTCACCCCGTGCGGGTGTTTGGCATCGATTGTGGGACCGAAGTGACGGGCTTTGGGGTCGTGGAGACGTGCGATACCGGCCGGGAGCCGCGTTTGGCGTGTGTCGCCATGGGAGCCATCCGCCTGAGGAAGAACAGGCCTCTCGCCGAGCGGCTCGGACAGGTCTACGGCGAGTTAACGGCTGAGATGATCCGCTGGCAGCCTGACGAAGTCGCCATCGAGGACGTCTTTTACTCCGTGAATGCCAAGTCGGCGCTCAAGCTGGGCGAAGTGCGGGGCGTGGCGCTGCTGGCCGCGGCCAATCGCGACCTGAAAGTGGCCGAATATGCGCCGCTCAGCGTGAAATCGGGCGTGGTGGGCTACGGGCTGGCCAAAAAGGAGCAGGTGCAGTTCATGGTGGCGCGCCTCCTCAATCTGCCCGAGCTGCCGCAGCCTGCCGACGCCGCCGACGCGCTGGCCATCGCCATCTGCCACATCCACTGCGCGCAAACGCTCGCCCTGCAAGGGGTGGGCAAATGAGGGCCGGTTTTGCAGTGCTGGCCGTGGCCGCTCTCGCATTGCCCGGATCGGGCCAGCAGAACGCCGTCTTCCAGGCCGACTTTTCCAACCCCTCCGTCGTGCCGTCGCACTGGACGCTGACCCTCCATCCCGACGGCGGCGGCCATTTCCATTCCGAGCGCGGCAACGTGCCGCTTCAGGACCCTCCCACGCTCGAGGCGCCCGACGTCGACCGCGACATCCAGGTCAGCGGACAGTTCGCGGCAAGCGTCTTCCAGAAGGTTCGCGACCACGACATTCGCGACGGTCAATGCGAGAGCCGGATGAAAGTAGCCTTCCAGGGATGGAAAACCGTGAGTTACAGCGGCCCCGAGGGCCATTGGTCCTGCCAATTCAACTACTCCCGCAACAAGGACGTGCAGTCGCTGGGAGATTCGCTGATGGCCGTGTCCGGCACCATTCTCGAGGGGGCGCGGCTGGAGATGCTGCTGCAGCACGACCGGCTTGGCCTCGACAAGGAGATGGAATACGTTTCCGACGCCGCCGGGGACGGCCGCCTGATCCAGATTTGCGCCATCCGCGGCATTCTGGAGCGGCTGGCGGACGATTCTGGCGTGCTGGACCGGGTGAGAAAGCGCGCCCGCACGCTGCTGGCGAAGTCCGTGGATTGAACATGAGCTCCTGCGCGGAGGAAAATGATAGAGACTTTTCCGGGTCAAAGCGTGTCCTAAGGATGTTGGACTCGATGGCATTGGTTTGCGGAGTCGGGCAGAACAGAAAGGCGGGAGACTCCATGAAAACGGCCTTCCAGCAACAAGAATCGAAGAGATTTCCGGCGCCGGCTCTCGGGCTGGCGGGGCTCGCCCTGGTTGTCGTTTCGCTCGCGCCCTGGCTTGCGGCACAGGATTCAGGCCGGGCGCCCGCGCCGGGCGCACGTGCCGAGCGGCTCAGCAACGTCGACGGGCGGGTGCAGATTTCGCAGGGTGGGCAGATGCTCGCCGATCCCGCGCTGGTGAACACGCCTTTGTTTGAAGGCACGCAGGTCGTCACCATGGAGGACGGCAGGGCCGAGGTTCAGTTTGAAGAGGGCAGCATCGCCCGCATCACTCCGAACAGCTCGCTCACGCTGAGCCTGCTGCGGCCCGACGACGGCGCCGGCGGGACCGAAATCACCATGAACAGCGGACTGGGCTACTTCGAAGTCCAGGCAGGCAGCCAGTCCGGTCACATCCAGGTGCACTTTGGCGATAACACCGTGACCACCAGCGGATTCACCGTGCTGCGTGTGGACCTGGATAACCCTCCCGGCGAACTGGCCGTCTTCTCCGGCAATGCGCACCTCGAAAGCGGCAGCGCCGGCTCGATCGATCTGCATGGCGGCGAGAGCGTGGCGCTCAACGCATCGAATCCTTCGCAGTACAACCTGGCGGAGACGATCGAGCCCGACTCCTGGGACCAATGGAACTCCGACCGCGATCAGGCGCTCAACGCCGAGGAAGCCTCCCGCACCGAGGCGACCCAGAGCTTTTCCAATAACGCCAATCCCGCCTGGAGCGACCTGGACGCCAACGGCAATTGGTACGACGTGCCCGGACAAGGCTATGTGTGGTCGCCCTACGACGCTTCGAATCCGGGCTGGGACCCCTACGGCAACGGCGACTGGATGTACAACCCTGCGTTCGGCTATCAGTGGATCTCCGGCGACTCCTGGGGTTACCTGCCCTTCAGTTGCGGCTTGTGGAATTTCTACTCCGGCTTCGGGTGGGGATGGGCTCCCGGCGTTGGGGCATGCAACCCGTGGTGGGGCGGTCCGGTTTACGTCGTGAACATCGGCTTCGGCCCTCCCGGCTATCTGCCGCCTCGCCTGCCGCGCCGCCCGCCAGTTCATACTCCGCAGCGACCCGGCGGCCGCAACGGTCCATATCCGTTGATTGCGGTGAACAAGCGCCCGCCCAGCGGCGGCGCCGGGATGCTGGCGCGGCAGCGGAATGTATCGGCAACCATCAACGGCCATGTGGTCATGCCGCTCAGGCCCTTGTCGCCGCGCGCCGTTTACGACCACTCGGCTTCGCCGATCGTAACCCGAGCCATGCCGGGAGCGGCGGGAGTGCGGGCGCCTGGAGGTTTCGGCTATACCGGCTCGGCCTCCGGCAGTTATCGCCCGGCGGCTCCGAGTGCGCCCAAGCCTTCTTCCGGCAGCAGCCCGCATCCCTCGGCGCCCCGTGCTGCACCGGCTCCCGCGCCCAGCCACGCATCAGGCGGCGGAGGCGGCTCGCACGGCGGTGGTGGCGGCGGTGGCGGAAGCCATCACTAGGGCAGGAGCGTCGCGCCCGAGTAGTAAGCAGGATCTGGCCGCATCAATGACAATGTCATCCCGAGCGAGGTTTGGCGCGATCTCGCGCCAAACCGACGCGAAGGATCTGAGGTCCGGCCAGCAACTGCGGTTGAACGCTCCGGCCTGAGCACGATCTCGTCAGGCTCTGCCTCCGAATGACTCCCCGGCAGTTCCCGGGCCTTTCATTCCGGCTCCGCTTTCGGCATCTGTTCCCTCGCCGCGTCCAGCGCTTTCCACATCTCCGCAAACCCCTCTATCGAGATCGCCTCGGCCCGCGCCTGCGGCTGCAGATCAGCGCGAGCAAGAGCCGAGCCAATCTCTCCGGGCGCAAAGCCAGCCGCGCGCAGATTGTTGGCCAGCGTCTTGCGCCTCTGGGCGAATGCCAGCCGCACGAGGCGCAGGAACGACGCCTCTTCGACGCCAAGCTCCGCAAACCTCGGGGCGAACCGCCATCGGAAAACCGTCGAATGCACCTCCGGAGGCGGCGAAAACGCCGAGGGCGGTAGCGTGAAAAGCCGCTCCACCGGTCCATGCATCTGCACGGTGACGGAAAGCAGCCCGTAGTCACGAGAGCCGGGCGCAGCCACGATGCGATCCGCCACTTCGCGCTGTACCATCAGCACGGCGCGGTCCAGCGCGGAGTGGCTGGCGGCAAGTTTCAGCAGAATCGGCGAGGTGATGCCGTAGGGCAAGTTGCCGACGACGGCAAGCCGTTCGCCGGCAGCCGTAGCCGCCGATGCCAAGTCGAATGTGAGAATATCCTGCCCGGCGACCGTAACATTGCCGCCGGCAAAACGTGCGCGCAGACCTGCGGAAAGTTCGCGATCGAGTTCGATAGCGAGCACGTGCCCGGCGCGCGCCGCCAACGCGCCCGTAATCGCCCCGCGCCCCGGGCCGATCTCGATCACGGTGCGACCGGAAACATCTCCCAGCGCAGCGACGATTCGCTGCACGGCCTGCGTATCGCGCAGAAAGTTCTGGCCGAGCTTGGGCCTGGCAGGCATGGACTCCATCGATGGTAGACGAGCAGGTAGTTGCCCAGCGTGGAGGGTGCGGGCTTACGGCTCGTAGCCTTCCACCGATGACCGCTCGAGCGGTCCGCTCCGATGAGGTAAGCTTCCCAAGGAAGCAGGCCGAAATGCCGAGCAGGATTCTTGTCATCGACGATGAACCGCAGATCACGCGCGTGCTGCGCGCCGCGCTTTCGGCACAGGGCTTCGACGTGCGCACGGCCAACGACCCCGGCGAGGCTCTGGAAGTCTTCGCCGAATGGCCGCCGGATCTGGTTGTCACCGACCTGATGATGCCGGGGATGAGCGGCGTCGAAGTCACGCGAGCCATCCGCGCGCGTTCCTCGACGCCGATCCTCGTCCTTTCCGTGCGCGAGAACGAGCGGTCGAAGGTGGAAGCGCTCGACGCCGGCGCCGACGACTACGTGACCAAGCCCTTCGGCATCCAGGAGCTTCTGGCTCGCATTCGCGCCCATCTTCGCCGCGCCCCCGAACGCACGACCACAGCCATCGAAGCCGGCGATTTCGTCGTGGACCAGAACGCGCATACGATCACCGTGAAGGGCAGGCCCATCCACCTCACTCCCAAGGAATTCGATCTGCTGCTGCATCTGGCCCGCCACGCCGGCAAGGTCATCACGCATCGCGCGCTGCTGACCGCCGTGTGGGGAGCGCAATCGGCGCACCAGCCCGAGTATCTGCGCGTCTTCGTGGGACAACTGCGCAAAAAGCTCGATGCCGAGACGGGCAAGCAGTACATCCAGACCGAGCCCTGGGTCGGCTACCGCTTTGTGCCCGAAGGCTGGACCACGAGCGAGGAATCCGATCAGACCGCCCAGTCTGGCAACTCCTGAGGAACCGGTTCGATCGATCAGGCTCCAGGAGCGGCTTTGCGCCCGCGCTGTCCTTACGCATTATTTAGAAACTTTTGCGGATACTGGAATACGGCTCAGGCGAGAGTCGATGCAGTTCGGCTGCGCGCCTGCAGCAGCCGGTTCGCGCAGATTGCGAGCCGGGTTCTCAGGAGTTGCGAGTATTGCCATGCAAGATCTGATCATGATCTTTTTTACGGCGCTTTTCTTTGCTCTGGCCTTTCTCTACGTCAAGGCCTGCCAGAAGTTGAGGTGACAGGCGATGGATCCGGTTACCGCCATTGTGCTGTTGCTTTCGGTTCTCCTCCTCGGCTATCTCTTCGTGGCCCTGCTCTATCCGGAGAAATTCTGACATGACGGCCAACGGCTGGCTGCAATTTGTTCTCTTCAGCGTCGTCTTGCTGCTGACCGTCCGTCCCGTGGGACTGTACCTCGGACGCGTGCTGGAGGGCGAACGCACGTGGCTCGATCCGGTTCTGCGCCCCATCGAACGGCTTTGTTACAAGCTTGCCGGAGTGAATGCGGAACGCGAGATGAACTGGCGCGAATACGCGTTCGCGATTCTGGGCTTCTCGGTCGTCACCATGGCGATGACCTACGTCATCGAGCGCGTGCAGCAGTGGTTGCCTTGGAATCCGCAGCATCTTGGCGCCCTCGCTCCCGATCTGGCCTGGAACACCGCCTCCAGCTTCACCACCAACACGAACTGGCAGTTCTACACTCCCGAAACCACCATGAGCTATCTCACACAGATGGTGGGCCTGGCCACGCACAATTTCTTTTCGGCCGGTGTGGGAATCGTGGCGGCGATTGCGCTGATCCGCGGCATCAAGCGCACCACCGCCGGAACCCTCGGCAACTTCTGGGTCGACATGACGCGCACGCTGCTCTACATCTTGCTGCCCGCGTGCGTCGTCTACGCGCTGCTGCTGGTCTGGCAGGGAGCTCCGCAGAACCTGCACGCCTATACAACGGCGGCCACACTCGAGCAGCCCAACCAGACGCAGCTCATCGCACAGGGCCCGGTCGCTTCGCAGGAAGCCATCAAGATGCTGGGCACCAACGGCGGCGGATTCTTCAACGCCAACAGCGCCCACCCTTTTGAGAATCCCACGCCGCTCTCGAACCTGCTGCAGATGCTCTCGATTTTCATCATCCCTGCCGGTCTCACGTACACGCTGGGCCGTGTCACAGGCTCTCCCGGCCACGGATGGGCGGTGCTGGCGGCCATGTTTGTGCTCTTCGCCGCCGGCTTTACGACTCTCTATTGGGCCGAAGCCCACCCTTACACGCTGATTCACGGTGTCGCGCAGACCGGCAGCGCGACTGCTCCGGCGGGCAACATGGAAGGCAAGGAGGTCCGCTTCGGCATTGCCGATTCGTCGCTCTTCGCCACGGTCACCACCGACGCAAGCTGCGGCGCCGTCAACAACGTGCACGATTCGCTCACTCCGCTGGGCGGCATGGTTCCGCTGGTCAATATCATGCTCGGCGAGGTCGTTTTCGGCGGCGTTGGCGCGGGCATGTACGGCATTCTCATCTTCGTTGTCCTCTCGGTCTTCATTGCCGGGCTCATGGTGGGCCGCACGCCGGAGTACCTGGGCAAGAAGATCGAGTCCTACGACGTGAAAATGTCGATGCTCTACGTGCTGGTCTTTCCGCTCGTGATCCTCAGCCTCACAGCCGCCTTTGTACTCTCGCCGAAGTTCGGCCTGTCGACTCTCACCAACCCAGGTCCACACGGGTTTACCGAGATTCTCTACGCGTTTACTTCCGGGGCGGGCAACAACGGCTCGGCATTCGCCGGCCTGAGCGCCAACTATGCCTACAACATCGCAATCGGCTGGGACATGCTCATCGGCCGCTTTCTCATGATGATTCCGGTGCTGGCGCTGGCGGGCAATCTGGCGCAGAAGAAGAGCGTTCCGCCGTCGCCGGGCACATTTCCCGTGAATACTCCGCTGTTTACCGTGCTGCTGGTCAGCGTGGTGCTCATTCTCGGCGCGCTGACCTTTTTCCCGGCGTTGAGCCTGGGACCGATTTTGGAGCACCTGCTGCTCAAGGCTGGGCAGGTGTTTTAGAGAAACCAAGATGGCTAAGTCAAAAAGTCTTTGGAATACCGATATCGTCGTCCAGGCGCTGATCGACTCCGTGCGAAAGCTCGACCCGCGGGGGATGATGAAGAACCCGGTGATGTTCGTCGTGGAGGTGGGCAGCGTGCTGACCTCGGCGCTGCTCATCGACAATGTCGTCCATGACCGCCCGGGCTTCGGCTTCAACCTGCAGATCACGCTGTGGCTATGGTTCACGGTGCTATTCGCCAACTTTGCCGAGGCCATGGCCGAGGGCCGCGGCAAAGCGCAGGCCGACACGCTGCGCAAAGCCAAGGGCGAGACCGTGGCGCGCCGCTATACCGAGTCCGGTGACCTGGAAGATGTCCCGGGCGGAAAGCTCCGCCTGAATGACGTCATCTACGTCGAGGCCGGTAAATATATAGCCGGCGACGGCGAAGTCATCGAAGGCGTGGCATCGGTGGACGAGTCGGCCATCACCGGCGAATCGGCGCCGGTCATTCGCGAGGCAGGCGGCGATCGTTCGGCCGTCACCGGCGGCACCAAAGTGCTCTCCGACTGGATCAAGGTGCGCATCAC
>JASHQQ010000198.1 GCA_030039035.1 Acidobacteriaceae bacterium
TCAGTCGTGCCGAAAGAGCCGAAAGAAAAATGAATGGGGCTTCAGAGTGTGCGTGAAAACTCGTTTGGGCAAATCTTCCGTGTCCGAATTGGAGGGAGCAGCAGCCTTCAGGCTGCTGAATCAGCGCAAAACAGCGAAATGGCTTCAGCCACGGGCCCTTTGAAACCGGCTTTGCATCGCCCGGCGACGCAATTCGTCTCAGCTTCGTCCTTTTCCCGCAGCCTCTCAAGTCGTGCCCCTTCAAAGCGACGGCTCGACGCAGGGATGGACTGAAACCGGCGCCCCGGTGAGAAGCGCCGGTTGGAGCAGGTTGGCGCCGCCGTCAGAACGTGAGGTGGAAGCCCATGGTAATGGCGCGCGAGCCGCCAATGGTGCCCGTTGCCGAGCCGAAATTGGCGGCGTTGTTCGGGCAAGAGTTGGTGCCCGAAATCGTCAGCGCCGAAAGCGTACAGGTGCCCTGAGGCGGATTCAGCGAGAGAGTCAGCGGAAGACGCGTGCTCTTGCCGGATCCGGTGGCGAAGGGAATCTGATCCAGATTGGCCAATGCCGCCTGTTGATCTGTAGCGCTGTTCGACGTGACAATCTGGCCGTAACCGAGGTATCCGCGATAGGCGTTGCAATTGTTCTGGCCGCCATACGCGGCGATCGCCGTCGCCGAGCAACCGTTGTTCTGGCGAATCTGCGCCTGATCCTGCGGGATGTCGAGACTGGTGGTGTTGGTCAGGTTGAAGGCGTTGAATTCGTACTGGAGGTGGACCTTTTCCGAGATCTTGAAGCCCTTCCGCAGCGACATGTCGAGGCGCCGCTGCGGAGCCTGCCGGAAAATGTTGCGCTGGCCGACGTTGAAAGCAGTCTGGTAGATGTCGGATGGTTCGCCCGCGGACGAAATGGGAATGCCATCCGTCCCGGGGGCAATGTAGTGGATCGCGACCTGCGAGGGATCGATGTAGGGGATGTAGTCGCCGCCGGAGTCGCGGAACTTGCCGGGGTTGCCGGTGAGAGCCGACCCGGGATTGGCAGGATCCTTGATCCCCAGAACCGGGTTCATCAGGGTCGGGAAGTTGCCGAAGTTGATGCTGCCCACGGCGCCGTAGAACTCGTAGAGCGACCATGGTTCGCCGCTCTGCAGGATTCCGATTCCCGTAAAGTGCCAGTCGTTGGTGAAGTACGAGGCAACGTTGTCGCCCTTGACGGCGTTGGGCACATCGACCTGAAAGTTGGCGGAAAAGACGTGGGTGCGGTCGAAGTCCGATGAGGCCCACGAGTCGCGCAGGTGGTTGGGGTTGTCGCCGGTAAAGAAGAGACCGATGTCGCTCTGTTCGTCGAGCGAATGGCTCCATGTGTAGCTGCCGCCGACCTGGAAGTTGTGCTGGAGCCGCTTCTCGACATGCGTCTCCAGGGCGTCATAGGCGGAAACGCCGACGGTCTTGAAGTCCGCGGCATTGGGGCTGAAGCCCACGTAAGGAGTGCGGAAGTCGGTGTTGCCGGCGTCGAAGGTGTTCCACGGCTCCTCGACGATCGGGCAATAGTCGTAGCCGCAGTTGGACGAGTTCTGGTTCATCACTTCCATGCCGTAGGAGGCCGTTTCGCCCCAGATGGGGTTGCTCGGCGTGGCGATGCCCGGCTCGTTGATGGGAATCGGGATCACCGAATGACGGCCCCGGTTGCCCGTATAACCCAGCGAAGCCGCCAGGCTGTTGATCGGCTGCCACTGCAGATTGAGCGTGTAGTTCATGGTGTAGGGCAGCACGTTGTTCTTGTCGTAGACGCCGAAGTTGAGCGGTGACGTGCAGAGAAAGTATCCTTCCTGGCTTTGCCAGCCGCTGCAGTCCTTGCCGAATTTTGAGTAGTAGCCCGAAGGCGTTCCCGTCATCTCGTTCAACTGCGCCTGCAGCGCAGCCTCCACAACGCCCGGATTGGAGCTCGGCGGCACATAAATGCCCGCCGGCGCAGGCGTGAACGCCAGGTTGCCCAGGGGATTCTCCAGCGTGAGGCCCGACGACAGGTCCGTGTTCCCGGTGGCCACGCTGACCAGCGGCGAGGATTCCGTCACGCCGAAAGGTCCGCCGATGGAACCGCCCGCCGGCTGCGAGAGATAGGTGAACAGTTCGCCGCGGTCGTAGTAGATGCCGTAGCCGCCGCTGACCACCACCTTGTTGCTGAAAGTCCGGGGAGACCACGCAAAGCCGACCCGCGGGGAGATGCCCCATTGGCGCCCGTCCAGCGTCGAGTCGGAAACGCCGGCGGTCGGATTCTGCTTGTTGTTGCCGGCGATGACGAATCCGGAGTTGGTCACGTGGAATCCGGTTTCGCTGGTGCCGGTCACGTTGTACAGCGCCGGTTCGAAGTTGAACATGTCTCCGTACTTCTCCGTCATGCCGCCGTGATAGTCGTAGCGCACGCCGGCGGTGATGCTGAGGTTCGAGAGAGCCTGCCACTTGTCCTGCACATAACCCGAAAGCTCGTTGGTGCGGTAGTAGCGATCGGCGTTGTTGCGGTTGGTGGTGGGATCGATGCTTTCGACCACGCTCGAGCTGTGCACCTCGCCCTGCAGGAACGTGTCGAAATTGCTCACGACGGCCTGGCCGTGGCCGGTGCGGTCATTGGTGATGTTCAGTTGCGTGTAGCTGTATCCGCCGCCGGCGACGATGGTGTGTTTGCCCGCCGTAAAAATCACGTTGGTCGAAGGATTCAGGCGGTTCTGGTAGTAGCCCATATCCACAAATGCGCCGGGAACTCCCGCGGGCCCAAGGTAGAAAGCCGGCGCGTAGGTTCCGTTGTAGGCGAAGTTGTCGATCTGCAGCCCGGGCAGAACATTGGCGATGAGGTTCTCGGTCTGCGCCGCGGAGACGCCAAGGTTGCCGCCGCTGAACGTCTGCTGATAGTTGCTGAACGTTCCCATGCGGACGAATCCGAGACGTTGCTCCCAGTTCAGCCTCGGGCCGATGGAGATGGTGTTGCCGAGAGAAAAGACCTGCGCCCCGTTGTGCGCCGTCACCGGAAATCCTGGTGTCTCGGAGTATCCAAAGGGGCGAGTGACAGGTGCGTCCTGAAAGTAATACTTCGCCGAGACACGATCGTTGTGGGCGGCATCGTAGTCGAGCGACACGGTCGCCAGATCGGAGATCAGGCGGGCGGTTCCCACCAGGGTGACATTCGGCTCGCCGTAGGTATAGGGCGCGCTCGATTGCGCGGAAGGAATCAGATACTGCCCATTGGGGAGTTTTGCATTCAGCAGGCCCGCGGCGACCGGATCGATGGTGACCTTGCCCGATCCGCCCCAGGATTTATCGGCTGCCTCGAGGCCGGCCGCGCTGCGGTCGTCGGTCAAACCGCTGGGAACTGTCATCTGCGAGATGCCGGTGGCGTTGTCCTCGTTGAAGCTGCGCTCGAAGGCCGCGAAGAGAAACAGCTTGTCTTTCTTCAGCGGGCCGCCGCCCGCGATTCCCGAGCTCCAGCGGCGAAGCCACGGATTGACCAGCGAATTGGGGAAGACGCCGATGCCGTTCTGCGCCAGTTGATAGGCCTGATTGAAGAAGAACGGCGAGGCATTCATCAGATTGTTGGCGTAGGCGCCGTAGACCTGGCCATGCCAGTTGTTGGTGCCGGTGTTGGTGTTCACGTCGATCTGCGCGCCGCTGGTGGCGCCCTGCTGGGCGTCGTACATCGAGGCGTTGACGCGCAGCTCCTGCATGAATTCGGGAGGCGGTGACGGCAGGCTGTTGCCGTTCGATCCGTAGACCGATGTGCCCACGGAGAACGAACCGCCAACCGTGGGAGCGCTGCCGATGTTGAAGTTGTATCGCTGCGAACTGTCGCCCGACGAGCTCTTGCCGTTGAAGAGGTTGGTGGAGTCGACGCCATCGACCTGAAACGTATTGGAGGTGTCGCGCTGTCCGTTGGCCCAGATGGGCTGGTTGCCCAGTCCCGCGTTGGAGTCGAGATTGGAGAGAAGCTCGGCGTTCACGCCGGGCGAAAGCACCGCAACCTGGGTGAAGCTTCCCGTGGCCAGCGGCGTCATGTCGATCTGCTCGCTGTCGAGCGTGTAGCCGTTGGTGGCGTCGGTGGCGTTCAGGAGCGGGTTGGCGGTCACTTCAACTGACTCGGTGGCCCGGCCCACCGTCATGGTGACGTTCACGGTGGTGGCGCGCGATTCCTGGACCGCGATTCCGCTCACCTGGGTGGTCTCGAAGCCTTGCAGCGACACCTTCACCACGTAGGTGCCGATGGGCAGGTTGAAAATCTGGAAAAATCCGCTCGACTGGGTGGTTGTGGTCCGCGTCAGATCGATGGCCGTGTCCGTCACGGTGACCGTTGCTCCGCTGATTGCGGCGCCGGTGGGATCGACAACGGTGCCGTTCAGCGAGCCCAGCGTTTGCTGGCCGAAGGCGGGAATGGCCGGCGCCACCAGACCCGGCAGACACACGACGAACAAGGCGACACTCCTCCAGGAAGATCGATTCATATTCTCCTCACCGACATCTCTGGTTTTTCAAGGGTAGCTGCTTTCGAATCCCGGGCTTTCCGATGCGGTTGACGGTGGCTCTATCGCAATTCCTCAATCACTGTGTTCCGAAGGCGCGACACTTGCGTCGACGCAACCCTCGCGGTCCCCAACGACGGGTTTTTCGTCGTTGGGGTGAGATCTTCAGGAAGCGGCGACCTTGCGCTAGGCAGTGTCTGACGAATCCCCGATTGAATGTTTTGTAACAGGGCACGACTTCACAGGCTCCGGAAAAACTCATTGGTGCACGGACAAGTGTCAGGGCACGACTTCAGTCGTGCCGGAAGCATCGCAAAATCAACGCGGGCTTCAGCCCCTGCTTGGTGTCTCATGCTGCAATTCGTCTCCGCTGCGCCCTTCTTCCGCAGCCTCTTCAGTCGTGCCGAAAAAGCACAAAAAGGAGCGGGGCTTTAGCCCCTGAGGGCCGCTTTTCGCGCCTGATCCGCGGCGTTTTCGATTCGTCAGACACTGCCTAACCCCAAAAGGCCAGACCCGCTCAGCAATTGCCGTAGAATCCCCGCTCGTGCAGAACGCGGGTTTTTACGGCAGCTTGCGGGGGTGTCACTAGTGTGTGACAGGCCCGGATGGTTTTCCAAGGGGAAAAAGCCGATTGGAAGAGATTCGGGCCGATGACCTGTGGAAAAAATCGAACCCGGCCGACAGAGCCGGCGGCCTTGGGCAAGGAGTCAAGGTACACACTATTTCTTAAACTGCCCTGGTAACCGGGCGCGACTTCACAGGCTGCGGAAAAACTTTCCGAGGCAGGGCTTTATAACAGGGCGCGACTTCAGTCGTGCCGAAAAATCGCCCCCATTCATCGCGGGCGTTAGCCCCTGATGAGGGTCGCTCTTCGGGCCTGATCTGCAGCGCCTTCAATTCGTCAGACACTGGCGGGTGGCCCCGGTCTCAAGGAGGATATGGTCCATCCGGGGTTCACCCCGCGACCGTCAAGCACCAATTCCCGCAACTCCCACCAGCTTCACTGCTTGTCGCTGCAGACCATTTCCCTCCTTCGGCGCACAATGAAGAAAAACCGGGTCAGGGAGGAACATCTCCGGCCGGCCTCAAGCGGGAACGCCGGACTCCCGGCTCACCGCCATTGCACGTCGTCGCAACCGTGTTTTTCCCGGCCAAAACATGGCCATGACAGCGGAATTTCGCGCCCGATCGAGCCAAAATGCGCCAAAAAGCGCCAGAAAATCCGCCGCGTCCGGGGACCAATCTTCTATGGATCAACAACTTCCGCACATTCGTCGAGCAGAAAAATTTCGCAACTGTGAAACTGTGGGACGACCCGACGCACCCGAAAGGCGGGCGCACCTGGTCTCGGGAAACAACTCCACCATGATCGGGGGGTGCCCGGCACACCGTCCCCTATCTGGCTCCCTTCCCCCATTGAATGCGCAGACCGGTGCGCACCGTGGTGGGCAGGCAGACATAACCAATCGGCGCGATGTGCTGGTTGTCGGTGAGGTTTTCGGCCTGCGCGTAAACGCCCAGCCAGTTGAGGATCTGGTAGCTGCCGCCGGCGTCGATGCGGGCAAAGCCGAAGTCCAGATTGCGATTGGGCAGAAGCAGGCTGTTGCCGCCGTACTGGTCTTCGTACTCGAGGAAAGTGGAATCGTCGCTGCGGCTGGCGAAAGCCCCGGTGAGGACCGCGGTCAGCTTGCGATTCGAGTAGCTGGCGGAGACAAACCCCGTGTGCGGCGGGCGGCGAAACGGACGCGCGCCCCACAGCGGCGAGATGGCGCCGATGGGAATGCCGTCATCGCTCGGCGCGAACGGCGATCCGCTGAAGTAGGCCTCGTTGTCGCTGTCGAACGAGCGCTGGATGACGGCATCGAGGTAGGTGTATCCGCCGCGCAGAAAAATGTTGCGGCCGATGCCGCCCTCCACCGCCGATTCGACGCCCTGCGCGCGAAAGGCCTCGGTGTTGACGGCAAGGCCATAGTCGTCGGTGTAGTAGTAGCCGAGCGCGGTCTCGAGCGCCAGCTTCTGCGCCGGCGAGAGGCCGGGAACGAGATTGGGCAGCAGCCTTCCGCCGACATACTCGATCTGTCGTCCGAATTCGTTGTGAAAATAGCTGGCGCGAAGCGTGAGCCGGCCGGAGAAAAACGCCTGCTCGCCGCCGCCCTCGTAGGTGCGCGCCTGGGGCGCGGCCAGCGGACCGATATGGAGTGAAGTGGCAAGTGTCGGGAACCCGTTCGTCGTGAGGAACTGGTAGAGAGATCCGAACTGGTCGGTAAGCGCGGGCTCGCGCACCGACTCGCCAAAGTTGCCCAGAATGCGCGTGCCGGAAAAGATGCCCTTGCGGGGCCGCACCGCGTAAAACGAGACGCCGCCGCGCGGAGTGGTTTCGGTTCCGAAGAGCGAGTAGTGCTCCAGGCTGCCGCCCAGCGTGTAAAAGAAGCGCGTCTTGTAGTCGCCGTGGACCGAAGCCAGATAGTCATAGTTGTCGCGGCCGGCGACTTCGTGCGTGGCGAAGGTGGGAATGTATTCGAGGCCGCGTTCGTCCTCGTAATGCATTCCCGCGAGCACGGTCAGGTGCGGGGTGACGTTGTACGTGCCCTCATATTCGAGCTGGTCGCGGTTGGAAACCAGGTACGACTTGTACGGATACGTCTGCGCGTAGTCGAGCAGCGCGCGCCCGGTTGCCGTGTAGCCGTTCGCGCCGATAATCGTGACCTGGTTTCCGAAGCTGTCGCCAAAGGAGTCGAAGTAGCCGCTGCCGTCTTCTTTCCACAAGTAGTACTGCTCGCGCTTGCGCGTGAGTCCGTAGCGAAATGTGTTGTGGAAGGACGCCGTGGTCTGGTTGTCGACCGAGCCGCTCATGAAAATGTCCTGGTCTTTCTGCGTGGCGTCGTCGGCCACAAGGTAGAAATCCCACGCGTTGGGAACGCCGGTGCCGTCGATGCCATAGTGCACGGTGGCGCGAAGCTGGGTGTTGCCGCTGAGCTGATAGCCCACATTCGCCGCCGCGGTCGCCACATGGTACTCGTCGTTGGGCAGATCGTTGTTGGTCTGCATCCAGCTATAGGCGCCAAAATAGTCGAGCTTGTTGTGCGCGCCGCCAACTTCGAGTTGCTCGCGCGAAGAATAGAACGCGCCGGCGTCGCCCTCGAAAAGAAACGACGGAAAGCTCGTGGTGCCGTGTGGGGTCGTAAAGCTCACCACACCCGTCTCGGCATCCGCGCCATAGAGGTCGGAGTTGGGTCCGCGATAGACCTCGGTGCTCTCGATCGCCGTCGTCGAAAGCGGGCCGAAATCGAAGCGGCCGCCGAGGTCGCCGGCGCTCACGCCGTCGACGAGCACTTTGTTGTCGTCCGAGTCGCCCCCGCGGATGAAGAGCGAGGTCTGGGCGCCGTGCTGGCCGGTCTGTACCACTGAAGTGCCGGGCATCAAGCGCAGCGCGTCGACAAAATCGTCGCGCAGCGCGAAATCGAGCGGCCCCAGGACGCTGGTAGCCGAGCTCACCTGCGCCTGCGGCGTCGGCGTTCCCGTGGCCGTGACCACAATCGACTCGTGCACCCATTCCGGTTCGAGGACCACGGTGCGCTCGATGTTATCCAGACGCCCGGCGTAGAAACCCGGCGTCTGCAACTGGCGAAAGCTTTTGGCAGAAACGAGAAGGTAAAAACGGCCGGAGACGCCGGTGAGGATCTCGAAGCTCCCGTCGGCCGTGGAGACGGCGCGCGCGACCTCGTGACCTTTACTGATAAGAACCACGCTGGCGCCGGTAATCTTCGCGCCGGTGGTGTCGGTCACTACGCCGCGAATGGCGGCGGCATGGCAGTGCGAAGCCGATGCGGCAACGAGCAAGACGGCGAGGATCGGGAACAGGGCGCGGCGGGATCGGCGGCGCGAAGTTGCGGAAACAGGCATCGTGGCTCCTTCGTTCCCCTCGGAACGCAAGCGGGTGAGAAACACCGAGGACCGGTCTCCTGACTTGCGCCTTGTTCAGCGCCTTCCCAAAAGGTGGGCCTTGCGGCTGGCTTTCGGTGGCAATCGAACGTCTTCGCGGTTGGACGCGAAAACGCCGGCTGACGATCCTGCTCTGCTGCCGACGTGCAGTCAAACAGGCGCGCTCACAGTTGCGGGGCAGTGGCGGATTCTCACCGCCTTCCCGAGCATCCTGGCGATTGCGGTTCTGGGTTGAGCCGGGGATTGGGTGACGGCCGGCAGCTATGTCATGAAAACGACTTCCATGACATCAACGGTTATAGCTTGTCCGGGAGCCGAAGTCAAAAGGAGATTGCGATGCCGCCGGGCTGCGACCGCGTGCAGCTCCAGAAGCTTGACCCTGGACGCTGGACTCTCAGATTGGTGACCCCGGGAAGATTCGAACTTCCGACACGCAGTTTAGGAAACTGCTGCTCTATCCACCTGAGCTACGGGGCCACTTTTTGCTGTCGATCGCGGCAGTTTCAGGAAACTGCCGGGCTCTCTCGTTCCGGCCCTTGCGGGCCGTGGCCACCTGAGCTACGGGGCCACTTGCATAACGCTCTTTGCCGTTTGTAGTTTATCGCGACCGGAGTGCGGTGGGCGTTCTCAGCCACAAAGGTTTTCTTTCAGTTCACGCGGATTCGCGTCTTGCTTGCGGAGCGTCACCCTGGGGAATCGCTCGCAGCCGTGCAGGTCCGCCGGTTGCCGCGAGCGTTGCGGGCGATTTCTCCATGCTTCCAGGGCGGGCATCGGGGAGCGGCCAGGTCCGGCAGTCCGCGGCTGCGATTCGAGGCTTTCCCTGTGGTATATTTTGGAGCCAGATTTTCCCTGGGTCGATTGCTCGTGGGTTCGGCCGGCTTTCGCTCGGCCGGGGAGGTACGTATTCCATGCCCGCCAGCGACTACATGCGCGATATCGACATCTCTGCGTTCAAGGAAGCGGCAGCGCGCTATAACGTCTGGATTCTGGTGCGGAAATCCAATGCCGCCGCCAAGCAATACATTGGCGTGAAGGGATACGCACCCAAACGCCTCGACTGCAAAGCCAAGACCGCCAGTCGCGATGCAGTGTTGCCCGACGGTTTGGGGAAAAAGCAGACGGCAGGTCTGGTGGCCGATCCCACCCTCAAGGGCATGGACTCCGCCTTCGACGATCCAGGCAAGGCTCGCAAGTTCTGGGAGAAGTTCCGCCCGCAGTGTTACATACCGGAGGCGGGCAAGAGCGTTGCCTGGTTTCCGGGCGGGAAGGTTTATTCGGTGCAGATGGACAGAACAAGCGCGCACTACGGGTGCGTGCTCTTCAGCCCCATCAGTCTTCGTTCCGCGGCTTGCTATGTCCATTCGGATTACGATCTCTACGCGATCGTTCCGGCGGATCAGCCCAGGATGAATTTCAGGGTCAGGGAAGAGCGCCTCGACAAGGACCACTCTCGCAGCAAGAAGCTGTTCGACGTGCAGCATTATCTGAATCGCCGGATGGGAGTGGCGATGATCCTGCACGGCGAGCAGGAGACCTTTTCCGGAGATGTGGATGACACCCTGGATGTCTTTTGCCCGGACGGCCAGTCGGTGCTGCGGAAGAAAGGCGCCGCGGAGATTGAACAACTGTATGAAGTGACTTTTGAGGGCCGGCAGCTATACGGGCCCGACGCGGTTCCGATTCCAGCCGGCGGCAAGTGGGAAGTTCTGATCGCCTCCCGGCGGTAGGAGCAGACCGGTGGCTGCGGCCGATTCAGTTCATGAGCAACGGCGCCAGTTCAAAATGCGGTTCGCAGCACTTTGAAGAAGCTGCCGGCCTGCGGCCGGGCCGGGAGCGCGGTCGCATCGTCTCGCCAACATCGGGCGAAAAGGGTAGGGCAACCGCCTGGATCGCGCTGGCCCGGTTCGGTGGTCTTCGGGCAGGGCGCCCGCGGCGCGGCTTCAACCGGAGGTCATTCGCGGATACGCCTTGTCCGTTCGCGCACTCCCGAGCATCCGGTCGATCGTTGTCAGGAGGGCTTGTGGACCGGCCAGGGAATCGCAAGTGAGATCGAACCGGAAGTCATCCCGGCATGCGGCGAATTGAATCCGCAGGATGCGGATCCGCGAGTTGTAGCGGCGCAGCCGTTCGGCCAGCCGGACGGCCTGCTCGGCCTCAATGGAGTGGCAAATGACAGCGCAGTCGACAGAACGGACGAGCCTCATGCCCAGCAGGCTGGAGCTCATCGCCGATTCGGTCAGGTATCCGTGGTTTTCGAAAAGCAACTGCCGCGAAAACAGGAGGCCCTCATCGTCGCACACCGACAGAATCCGGAGCCGCTCTGTTGCTGTGGCCGATTTGCCTGGATCGCCAGGTCGCGCCACCGGTTCCCGGCAGACACATTGCGGCGGAATGCGGAAGACGGGGCCTTTGCGCGGGAGAACCAAGGCAAAACTCCTGTTCAAAGCGTTTTTGAGCATGTGCAGCGAGGCTGAAGCCGTACCCTGTCAAATCCTCGCCTCTTCCAAAGATCCCCGAAACAGGACTCCCGGTTAGCGATCATGGGCGGGAAATGAAGGGTCGCAACTCAAAGGCCCGGCTCACAAGGCCCAGCAAATCCGAAACGAGAAAGGGCTTGCTCAGGAACATCCATCCCCGGCGTGCGATCGAATCGAGCTTTGCCGCGCCGCCGCCAGGAGCCAGCAAGACGAGTACGGGCAATCCGGCGCGCTGTCTCGTAAAATCGAGCGCCGGATCGATGGCCGGCTCCTCCATTTCGTGCGCGTCGAGAATGAGCAGGCCGATCGCCGGCTCGCCGCGAAAGACGACGGCAGCTCGCGTGACAGTGCCACAGCTCACGACGGCGAAACCGGCGTGCTCCAGGAAGGATCGAATCAGAGAACGCAGATAATCGTCGTCGCTGACGAGGAGAGTCAGAGTTGCGGCGGCTGGAAAAGCGCCCGCGGCGCTGCCGGTCGTTCGTCCGTCGCCGGGCTGCCGGGACTTGGCCCCCGGAAAGCCGTAAACGGTACAGTTATCGCTGACCTGCAATTCATTCTGCCGATCAGATTCAACGCGGATGGGGAATGGAGACAACTCTTCATCCCGCAAAGGCGGAAGAAGAAGACGGTGCTTCATTTCGGTACCTGGAGACAAAAGGTACTTGATTTGGAACGGTCTGTACTTAACCGTAAGCCGATGGGGCCAGATTGGGAACTGGGAAGATTCCTGGGATCGGGTGAATTGTTCGTCTTTTTTTACTCACCTGATAAGCACTTGTCGCTACGGCGTAACGATTCCGCGCGAAACCGCATACCGGATCAGGTCGGCGGTGGTGCGCATTCCCAGATGATCCATGATGCTGTTGCGGTGGTACTCGACGGTCTTGG
>JASHQQ010000199.1 GCA_030039035.1 Acidobacteriaceae bacterium
TTTGAGGAAGGCGTACGGAAGGAAATCGAGGCGCTGGGCTTGAGAGCGATTGATCGAGATGACCTACTGCAAATCGTGGAACTGTGGGACCCTCTGAAGCAGCGGACAGCCGTGCAATCCCTTGTCTATTACGCGCAGCATGTTGAGAAGAACTCGAACTTGACTGATCGGCTGAAGAACTTTCTAAAGCAGGCTGAGGAGGCTGCTGCAAAAGCCGCAACTCCGATCGACGCAGTACCGCTCGACGAGAAGTAAAGAAGTCGCTTAAGCCGCACGGTGACCATCGGCAAACATATATTCCCCAGAATGCAGAAAGAACCCGTTTTGGAGCATCACAGCCCAGCCCTCGTCTCCTCGGCCATGTAGTCGACAACCGCTTTCAAATCGCCCTTGGTCTCTTCGAAGACCTTCAGTTGCCGGTCGGCGCCGGTGCCCGTGGAGATGATTTTGCGCAAACCGTCGATGGCATCGCGGCTGCCGAGCTCGTCCACCACGGGATCGACGAGGGCGAGATATTCTTCGAGCAGATCGCGCTCGGGGATCTCCTGCTGGCGGCCGAAGTCGATGAGCTTGCCATCGAGGCCGTAGCGCACGGCGCGAAATTTGTTTTCCATCAGCAGCGATCGCGGGTATTGGCGGTAGTCCTGGTTGCCCTCGTGCAGCTTGTAGAGATAAACCGCGGTGGCCTGGATGAGCGCGGCAATGGCCACCGTCTCCTCGGCGCGCAGCGGAATGTCGCAGGCGCGCACCTCGACGGTGTTGAAGAAGGGATGCGGCCGGATATCCCACCAGATCTTCTTGGCGTTGTCGATGCAGTTGGTGCGCACCAGCAGGCTGACGTAGTTTTCAAACTCCGAATAACTGGAGAACGCGTCGGGGATGCCGGTGCGGGGAAAGTTCTCGAAGACCTTGGCGCGGTAGCCTTTATAGCCGGTGTTCAGCCCCAGCCAGAAGGGCGAGTTGGTCGCCAGCGCCATGATGTGCGGCAGGAAGTAGCGCATCGAGTTCATGATGCGGATGGCAACCTCGCGGTCTTCGATGCCGACATGCACGTGCAGGCCGAAGATGAGGTTCGAACGCGCCACGAGCTGCAGATCCTTGACCACCTGGTGATAGCGCGGGTCGGGGTAGATCTCCTGCGTGCGCCAGTCCGCGAAGGGATGCGTGGCGCCGGCGACGAGCTCGAGATCGTGCTCGCGCGCCAGCTTGATCATCTCCCGGCGCAGCTCGTAGATGTCCTCGCGCGCCTCGTCGATGTTGCGGCAGACGCGCGTGCCCACTTCGACCACCGAGGTGTGCAGCTCGGCCTTCACGCGCTCCTGCAGGCGCATCTTGCCCACGGCGAGCATCTCGGTCTGGATGTGCGAGCGCAGGTCGCGTGAGACCGGATCGATGGTCTGGTATTCCTCTTCAATGCCGAGCGAAAAGGATGGGCGCATGGCGGCTCCTCACGGAAATGCCTTGCGCCATTGTACGGCAGGTGCGAACGACGCCCTCCCAACCCGGCGACTGGTGTTCGCTCGCGACAAGCATTTGCGGAGCTATGATGTGAGCAAACCGGGAGATCGATGCAACTCTCGCCCAGAGCAAAGAGCGCGGCGTCCGCGGTCAAATACTGCCTCTTCTTCGCGCTCATTGCCGGCTGCGCAATCTATGGCGTCGGCACGGGAGAGGCGCCGGCGCCAACGAGGCACCATAACTTCATATCGCGTGCCATTCATCCGTTCTGGTTCTGGACGACCGAATGGTTCTACCTGATCTGCGCAGCCGTCGCAGCGTGGGCAGCGATCGGAGAGTTGAGGAAAGGCCGGAGAACCGTGGCGGGCTCCGCCAAAGTGCGCCGAGAGCCGCAAATTCCGGCGGCTGCACCCAGCGGTCCCGCAGCGCGTGCCGCCGCAACGGCCGGTTCGCCGCCGCAAAAAAGCGCAGCGGCCCAGCCGCCAAAGCCGGCCGCAAGGGTCGTCCCCGGCGCGGAAGTAAGATCTGCTTCGCCCAACGGCCGGTACATCGTTCGCGTGTACCCGCAGGAGATGCGGATGAGCCACTGGGTGGAAACGCCCGAGCTGTTCGACACCGCAACCCAGCAGGTGCTCTTTCGTCCGGTCGACTCGGCGTGGTCGCTCGGCGCCGTCACCTGGCAAAGCGAGTCGGTGGTCGCCATGACGCTGCGCCGCTATCCCGGCGCGCACACGCCGATCGAGGCCACGTTTGACTGCGCCGGAGGCTCGGCGAAAATCGCGGGAATCACGGTCGAACGCTTCGCCGGCTCACCCCGGGTGGAGAATGCGCTCGAGCAGGCCTACGAGCTCGGCAAAGTGAACTATCGGCCGGTCCGGCATGGAAGCTGAAGGGCATGCGGAAGCTTCATCGCTGATCGGCAGTCATGGGAAAGTCGGATCGCTTGTAGACGCGCGGGGGGCGGGCGTGTGCAAAGATCACTCCCAGGAACGCGAGCGTGAACAGGGTCCCCAGCGCTCCTCCGATGATGTCGAATAGCCAGAGCTGAGTAAACGATTCGAGCCGGGCCTTTTCGGGATGGCCCTTCGCGTAGTGTACGACGACGTGCTCGCCAATTTTGAAAGCGGGCGGAGCAGTCGCGAATTCCGAAATGACGGTGTAACTGCGGCCGTCGACGTCCGTAAACGTGAAGACCGGCGCGAAGCCGATGTCCGAGTGCAATCCACGGGTCACCTTGAGCTGGACAACCACGCCTGGCGCGGCAACGCTTCGCGCCAGAAAAGCATGGGTGCGCCAGGCCGAAACCAGCGCCCAGACCAGCGAACAGGGGCCGAGCACAAAGAACGTGACGCCCAACAACAGGCGGATCGCTCTCACGGCTCCGGTAGCCATTGGAGAAGAATAGCAAAATGCAGGGAAGACCCGATCGCCGTCGGCTGCCTGACGGTCACCAGCGATTCATCGCCGCATTGATGGCGGATTGCATCATGGTCCGCCGCCTGCGCCGGCGGCCGAGGATCGAAGCCAGGCCGATCAGCGTGATCAACCCGCCAAAGAACCCGATAAGCAGTTGCCCAAACCAGAGGTCGAAGAAGGAATCGAGCCTGGCCGCCTGCGGCTGGCCGTGAGGATAATAGACGGTCGCGACTTGACCAACTTTGTACGGCGGCGGATTCGACGAGACCTTTGAAGTCAGGGTACAGGGGTGGCCATCCTCGGTCATAAACGTAAAGACAGGTGCGTAGGATGTGCCGGATTTACGGTTGTGTACCGCCTGAAGCCGGATTATGACCGCCTGCGCGGTGACGCCATTGCGAATCAAAGCCTTCGTTTCCCGCACCGAAAAATAGCAGTAGAGAAGAAGGCATGGCCCGGCCGCCAGAAAGGCCAGCCTGAACAGCAGCCGGATGCATCCGCCTGGACCGAAAGCCATTGCCAAAGCCTAGCAGAGGTTTGAGAGAAATCAATCGGCCTTTATTGAGTCCTGCAAAACAAATGTCCTGTTACCGGAGGGAGGAATAACCGCAGATCCTTCGACTCCCTTCGCTGTGCTCGGGTCGCTCAGGATGACAAGCGGACATTCATTCTGCAGCAATGAGTAGCCGCTCACTTTCAACCGGGGGCCGAAGCGCCAGGAGCCTCCTTTCAGACAAGCAACGGACGGGCTGAAGCCCGTATCCTCTCCGCGAATCCACATCCAATGAGCCAGTGCGAGCTCAATCCTGCGCGGCTGTCAGGGCTTTTCCTTTTTCGCCCTGGACGGCGCCTTTTTCATCGCGGCCTTCTTCGCAGGCGCAGCGTCTTTCGCAGGCGCCGGAGCGGCGCCGCCGAGAAACGCTGCGGCTTTCAGCTCAGGCAGTCGCGGCGCCTCACGCGCTTTGGCAATGGCCAGATCGGCCACTTCGCGGACGATCCAGTCGAAGTTCGTCTGGCCAACGGAATGGAGATCGGCGTCGGGCGCGGGATTCATAAAATCAATTGCGTAGGGAATGCCATCCTCGACCGCAAACTCGACCGTGTTCAAGTCGTAGCCGAGCGCGCGGCAGAGCTCGAGCGCATCGGCTTCCACTCGCTTGAGCAGCTTCGGGTCATATTCCGGCGGATGCTGAATGTAGCGTTCGTGGTGCGGGTTGCGCGGGTCATAGGGCATGATGTGCACCTTGGCCTGGCCCACCACGTAGCAGCGGAAGTATTCGGTGAAGTGGACGGCCTTCTGGTACATCATGCACAGGTCGCGTGACTGGTCGTAGGCGTGAAAGAACTCCTCGCGGTTGTGCACGTGGTGCACGTCGCGCCAGCCGCCGCCGTTCACGGGCTTGAGAAAACCGTTTTCGCCCACGTATTCGAAGACCGAGTCCCAGTCCAGCGGGAACTCGAGGTTACGCATGGAGCGGTCGGTGGTCCCCTCGGGGTGCTTCTTGTGCGGCAGGATCACGGTCGGCGGAACGGCAACGCCCAGCTTGGCGGCCAGCGTGTAATTGAAGAACTTGTCGTCGGCCGACCACCAGAACGGATTGTTGATGAGGATCGTTCCGTTGATGGCCGCGTGCTTGAGGAAAGCGCGATAGAACGGGATATCGTGGGAGATGCGATCGACGATCACCGCGTAGCGCGGCGGCGTGTCAAGATGCACGGCGCCGGTGCGGACAAATTCGGCCTCGATGCCGTCGATGTTCCGGGCGTTGATGGCCTCAACCAGCGCGCCGGGAAAGCTGTTCTCCATGCCGAACAGAACGCCGATCCTCTTCATCTGTAGCCCTCCACCACGGGAATGGCAGCGAGCCGCGAAATGGTCGCCGCTGTCCCAATCAGTGTAAGGACCCGGCCGGACTCGGCAAGAGGATTATTTCGCCGTTTCGCTCCAGTCGAGGCTGAGCGAATTGATCACGCCATAGAGCTTCGTGGTGGCGTCGGCCTTCTGCTGCTCCAGATCGGCGATCTGCTTGCGCGTGGCCTGGAGCTGATCTTCGGCGCGATTGAGCTCATCCACGAAGCGCCGGGCCGCATCGTTGCCCTTCAGTGCGGTCAGGTTGTCACGGTCGCGCGCTTCGTCGGCCGCGGCCGTCTCTTCGACTTTCTTCAGGTCGGCGATCTTTTCGTCGAGCGCGGTCAATGCGGCTTCGGCGTCGATCACGGGCTCGATCTTCGTCTGCGCATCGGGAACGCGCTTGACGAGATCGAGGAGAAACTCCTCCTGGCGCGGATTCTGGTTGAGGTCCACCGTCGTGTACTCCGGCCCGCGCTCGCGAACCTCGAGCTTCTGCGTGGAGTGCGCGGGAACCTGCAACCGGAAGCGATAGAGATTCGGCGTCTCTTCCGCGGCCTTGAGGTCGCCGTCCAGCGTCCATCCGCCCGCATCGTTGTGCCGGGGGTGCTCGATCAGGACAGTGCGGTCTTCATCGCCGGTGTTGTTGGCGCTGTACGTCACGCCGGCGACGTTCATCCACGTTTCCACGATCGCACCCCTGGTGATGTGGAGATGGCTGAGGCGCTGATCTCCGCTGCGGTCGACGACCTTGATCTTCACGGCCTGATCGGCGGCGTAGGAGAGCAGGCGGCGCTCGCCGGGGTGGATGGGATCGAGCAGCCCCTCGCCGGCGAATTCGCCGTTCTCGAAGATGGAGAAGCTGCCCGAGTCCAGCGTGAGCTTCGACTTGTTTTCCAGCCACACCGCGCGCAGCGGCGCAATTCCGCGTTCGCTCCACAGCGTCACGTGTTCCACCGGCACCGTCTCCTGCAGGATCGGCACCATGGCCGACTGGTTCTTGTGGATGGTGACGGGCTGGGCGAGCTCGTACTCGAAGAAGTCGTCATAGGCGCTGGTGGAGACGTCGCCCGCGGCGATCGCGTCAGAAGGGCGATAAACGCCGCCGCCGACACCGCCCCCGAATCCCGCGCCGTAGCCGCCGCTGGATCCGGAACCGGCGCGAGGCATGCCGATTGCATCCGCCTCGGCTTCAACCGCAACTGTCTGCGAAGCCGCGCCAGGAGCTGCGTTGATGATCCCGGAGAAGGCACGTTTCTTCCTGGCAAGCGCATCGCCTGTGGGCGCCTCGGATGGCTGAGCGGCGGCGTCCGCCGGCAGCGGCACGTCGCGGTTTCCCACCCAATCCAGATAAGTCGCATTCGCCGCCTCATGCGTCTGCGGCGTCGTCTCCACATTCGTCGCGATCGGAACCTCCGGCCGCCGCGTGTAGATGGGCTGCGAAAGCGGCTGGATGAAGCTCTGCGGCGCGCCGGCGACGAGCGAGAGTTGCACGTCGTCCCAGTCCGCGCCAATCGTATTGTCCACCACCGCCCAGCCCTGCACGATGGCGCTCGCTTCCTGCTGGCGCGGAAAGACGATGCGGTAGGTCGACTTCCAGACGGGGATCTCGCTGATGTAACTCACGCGCAGTTGCCTTTGGCCTTCGCCACGGTCCTCGAGCGTGAGCCGCCGCACCTGCTGCTCCTGCCCCGAAGCAACGATTCCCAGATACTCATCGAATTGTTTCTGCAGGGAAGGATCGAGCATGCGCACCGCGACCGCATCGGTCAGCTCGGCGGTGCGCAGCGCCCCGGAGTCCGTCGCCAGGATCAGAAAGTAGTGATCTTCCGACGTTGCGCCGTTCTTGTCCGTCTCCTTGCGGAACTCGATATTGACGATCCGGCCGGTTACAGGCGCGCCCGAGCCCGTCACGTCCACGCGCTGGCCGCGCAAAGCATGATATACCGCCAGCGTGGCCGGATAATCGTTCAGTCCCAGCGCCAGCTTGTTCAGTTGCTCGCCGATCGGCGTCGTAGAGTTGTAATCGACGCCGGCAATGCGCCCGCCGCCCTCGTCGAGCACCGTCAGCGACTGCAAGACATCGTTGAGCTGCGGCGACGTAAAGTCGATGGCGACCCGCTCGCTGCCGGACACGGATCCCGCGTGCTCGAAGTAGCCCACGCCGCTCTTGTAGAGCACGACCTTGCGCACCGGCAGGTCTTTGACCAGCGGCGCTGTAGCGGCCGGCGGCGAATTTGCCGCGGTACGGGATGTCGAAGAGTTCGCCGGATTTTCTGCTGAAAGTGAAAACGCAAAGGCAAAAAGAAGCGCGCAGGCCTGAAGGCGCATGAGTCCCTCCGGGGCGTGCGATCCGTGCCGCCCCACGAAGATGGAACGGGCCTGCACGCGATGCTTGCAGGAAAGATTTGCTCTCTCCTTTGACCTTGGAGGATTGAAAACGGCTCGCGCGCCGGGAAACAAAAATTCGCGCCTGAATCCGTGCTCTTGCTTGCGACGCTCTACTGCTCGCGCTGCATCAGCCGCTCGTAGACGGCAAGAAGCTGCTCGAAGAGCACGTGGAACACGGCCGGATCGGTGCCCGCGACACGCGCGGCCATTACCTCGAAGTGCGTGTGCCATCCCGCGCCGTAGAGGTGCTTCTTCGCCGGATCGAGGCGCTGATGGGTCAGTATGAGCCGAGTGCCGCCGGGAACCGAAGCCAGTTCGAAGATCACGCAGGTTGCTTCATCCGCGCTCGCGTGCAGCTCTTCCTGCCAGGTGTAGCTCAGGCGCGTGGGCGGAATCCACTCGAGTACGGTACCCACGCTGTGACACGCTGCCTCGTCGCGGCTGGGATCGACATCGAACTGCAGATCGACGCGCCCGCCGACGCGCGGCTCGATCACACCGTCGGCGAGCCAGGTCTTGAGCAGGTCGCGGCGGGTGAGATAGTCCCAGGCGGTCTCGAGCGGAACCGGAAAAGTGCGCTCGAAGCGGATCGTCGAGGCGTCGACAACGGTGCACAGCGGAGCCGTGGTTTCGGTCATGGCTATCTCCTCTTTCGGGTGTGGCGCGAAATTTGCGAATCGGGGCGACGTCGCGAACGTCGCCGCGGAGTGACATGGGGCGAGGATTTCGCCGGCGCAGGCAATGGTTGCGCCGCGTGGGACGCAGAGTTACCCGATTTTTCGATGACCTCGCCGAGGCGGTCGAGCCTGCCGCTCCAGAATCGCACGGTGCGCGCCAGCCAGTCGTCGATCTCGCGGAATCCTTCGGGCGCAAGCGTGTAGATGCGATGCTGGCCGCGGACGTCCACGCGGACCAGCCTCGTCTCGCGCAAGGTTTTCAAGTGCTGCGAGACGGCGGGGGCGCTGATGGCAAAGCGCGCGGCAATTTCGCCGGCGCTGCGGCTGCCTTGGGCCAGCAGCTCGACCATGCGGCGGCGATGGGGATCGGCGAGGGCGGTGAAAGCGTCCACGAAAATGTTATTGCAGAATTTTCTTAATTAAGTCAAATCGAAAATAAGATTTCCCGCGAGAAACGCAACGGCCCAAACGCAGATCCTGCGACTCGCCGCCGCGGCGGCTCGCTCAGGATGACAGAGCCACCTTGTGTTGCGAACCTCAGCGGCACATCCGCGGTGACATGCTACGAGGCGCGAACCGGGCAGGGAGAGCCCGCAGTTTTCAGGCTTTCGCCGGCATTGGCGCGGCGGCGATGCGCGCGAGCTGGCCGAGATGGTTCAGGTCGTGCCCGGCCATGGTTTCCACTATGGTCTGAAAGGTCATGGGGCCGCGCTCCGGATGCGTCACTTTGCAATGGGCCGCGGCGGGGAGCGCTCGCCGGATGAGTTGCAGATTCCACTCGCGCCCCGCCGCAAACGCCGCCAGCGCCTGCGCAGCTCCGATGCCGGGGTAACCCGACGCGGCCGCCCACCGGTCCTGGTCGAAAGGCTGGATGGTGTGATTGTCCTCGGCCAGCGTCTGGCGCATGCGGAAGCCAAACGCGATTTCGCAGTCGGCGAGGTGGGAAACGATCTCCGCGGCGCTCCATTTGCCGGGCGCCGGCGGCGTCGAAGCATTGGCGGAGCCGATGGCCTCGAGCAGCGATGCGATGGCGCCCGCCGACTCGTCGAGAATGACGTCCAGCGGCCGGCCGTCGAGAAATTTGGCGTAGGGATTCAGGTCGCTCATGGAGACAGCTTACAGTGGGCAGCGGACTGGGGGTCAGGGGTCAGGGGTCAGAGAACAGAGATCAGAGATCAGTCCCTCAGTCTCTCAGCCCCTCAGTCCCTTTGTCCCTATTTAACAATCCCTATTCCCTGTTCGCTGTTCCCTGTCCACTGATCACTGACCACTCACAAGTACTCCCGCACCATGCGCTGCCATGTCGGCCAGTCGTGCGAGTTCCACGACTCCCAGGTGTAGAGCTTGTGGGGAATATATTTGGAGCTCATGATCTGGTCCATGCGCTGGTTCTGGCCGAGGCACTGGTCGTCCCAGCCCGTGGCCAGAATATAGGTGTTGCGGTTGTAACGTTCGAGGTACCAGGGATCGCCGAGATTGGGCAGGAAGTCCATCGGCAAGTTGAAGTAGCAGTCCTGGTCGTAATAGCCGTTGAGAAAGTTCCTGAGATCGAAGGCCCCGGACATGGAGAGAAATCCGGTGAAGATGTCGGGATGGCGCAGCGCGATGTTCACCGTGTGATAGCCGCCGAAGCTGCAGCCCAGCGAAACCAGGTGCGGGTCGCCGTTCTTCTTCCGGACCAGAGGAACCACTTCCGAAATCACGTAATCTTCGAATTGCATGTGCCGCGCGATGCGCCAGCGCGGAGGAACGTTGCGGTTGTACCAGCTCTCCATGTCGACCGAGTCGGCGCAATAAACCTGCAGATGGCCGCCGTCGATGCGCCCGGAAAGTGCGCCGATCATCCCGCGGTCCTCGAATTCGTAGAAACGCCCGCCGGAGGTGGGAAAGACGATGACGGGCAGTCCGGCGTGGCCGAAGACGAGCAGTTCCATGTCGCGGCCCAGCCGGTGCGAATACCACTTGTGATACTCACGGTTCATGCGTCGCGCTCCTCATTGCATCTTCGTTCTGGCGGTACGATTCGCAGCGAAGCAATGCCTGGGACGTGATTTTGGACAACCGCGGATTTCCTGATACTGTAACATCCAACGCGACAAGGAATCCGGTGCGGTCCAGGCGATGACGAGGCAGGCAAAAACCCGGCAGAAGGACCGCTTGACTTGAACGGGGAAACCCAACCGGATGAGACCGCGCAGATTGAGCCGTCGGACACCGGCGAGCCGCTGCATCCGCGCCTCCGCTTGCACAGGGACTTCTCCAGCCGCTATCTCGCCGACAAACGTGACATCATCGTCTGCGTTCCTCCGGGATACGACGAGGATGCGGACCGCGCCTATCCCGTTCTCTACATGCAGGACGGGCAGAATCTCTTCGATCCGCGCACCTCGTTCATCCCGGGCCGCACCTGGCAGATGCGCGAGCACGCCGACGAGGGCATCGGGGCCGGCGAGATCGAGCCGCTGATTATCGTCGGAATCTACAACACGGGTGAGCGCCGGCTGGCCGAGTACACGCACGATCCCGACCGCAAAATGGGCGGCGGCGAGGCCGGCGACTACGGCCTGATGCTGACCCGCGAGCTGATGCCGTGGATCGCGGGCGAGTATCGCGTGCACCGTGACCGGCTGGCCACGGGGCTGGGCGGCTCCTCGCTCGGCGGACTGGTCACGCTCTATCTCGGCCTGCGTTTCGCGCAGTTCTTCGGGAGGCTGGCCGTGCTTTCGCCGAGCGTGTGGTGGAACAACAGGAGCATCCTCGGCTATGTGGACGAGCATGCTCCGCAGGTCTGGGAGCGGCCGCGGCTGTGGCTGGATGTGGGCGACCGCGAAGGGCGACGCACGTTGAGCGACACCGAAATGCTGTGCCGGCGGCTCAGGGCCAATGGATGGGTGTCCGGCGCGAGTCTGCATTTCGAGCGCATCCACGGCGGCACGCACGACGAGGCGAGCTGGGCAAAACGCGTGCGGCCGGTGCTCGGGTTTCTGTTTCCGGCGCAGTAGAATCAAGGATTGGGCCACCACCGGACGGACACCGGAACCATGGCCATTTCCCCGGAAGCGCGCAGAACCCGCTATCTCGAAACGATTTTCAAAGGATACGAGGGCCCGGCTTTCGGCATCCGACTGTGGGACGGATGGCGCTGGTCGTCTTCCCCGCCCGGCGATCCGGTTTGCACCCTCATAGTCGGCAACTCCAAAGCTCTTGCCGCCCTGGCCACGCGTCCCAACGAGATCACGCTCGGCGAAGCCTTCGTTCGCGGCGATCTCGGCGTCGATGGCGACATCTTCTCTGTCTTCGCTGTCGCCGGGCATCTTCTCAACCGGCCTCGCACTGTCCGGCAGCAGTGGGTGGAACGCGGCGCACGAGCCGTCGTCGGCTGCACGGAGTGGCTCCGGCACGGGGCGCTGCACTCGCAACGGCGCGACCGCGCCTCGATCGAATATCACTACGATCAGCCTGTCGAATTCTTCCGGCCGTGGCTGGGGCGCACGCTGGTCTACTCCTGCGCATATTTCCATGGCGACAGCGATTCCATCGATACAGCCCAGGAGCAGAAGCTCGATCTCATTTGCCAGAAGCTGCGGCTCAAGCCCGGCGAGCGGTTCCTCGATATCGGCTGCGGATGGGGCGGGCTGATTCTGCACGCCGCGGCGCATCACGGCGTTCACGCTTCAGGCATCACGCTGAGCAGGACCCAGGCGGAAACGGCGAGCCGGCGCATCGAGCAGGCCGGCATGACCGACAGATGCAAGGCTGAACTGCGCGACTACCGCGATCTCGAGCACGAGCGGGGACAGTTCGACAAGATCGCCAGCGTCGGCATGTTCGAGCACGTGGGGCTCAAGAACCTGCGGCTCTATTTCCGTATCGCCCGCGGGCTGTTGCGTCCGGGCGGCGTCTTTCTCAACCACGCCATCGCGCGCGGCGCCACGGCTCCCGTTCGCGAGGAATCGTTCATTGCGAAATGCGTATTTCCCGGCGGCCATCTGGTGACCTTGAACGAGGCCGTCGGCGCCGCGGAATCCGAGGGGCTGGAGGTTCGCGACGTGGAGAACCTGCGCGAGCACTATGAACTGACGCTGCGCCGGTGGGTCGAAGGCCTCAGGCGAAATGAAAAGGCACTGCTGAGGCTTGTACCGACGGCCACTTATCGAACCTGGCTCCTTTACATGGCCGGCTCGGCCGCCGCCTTTCGCCGCGGCGATATCGCCGTCTTCCAGACTCTGCTGAGCCGTCCCGATCGCGGCCGCAGCGTCCTGCCGCTCACACGGGCCGACTGGTACGATGCGCGCCCTGCCGAAGAGCCCAGTCCTGCCGAAACAGGCTGCAGTAACGAAATCGTTCCCCGCTGACCGGCGATTGAGGGAACCGGGGTTGCCCCACCTGCTCGGCCCGGTATTTGCGAAAGGGCGGGATCGCGGCGCCTTCCAATCTCGCCTTTGCCTTTTGCAACTTCAGTTACGTGACACCAGATTGCAAACAGCCGTAGCACTTTTGTTTCATTCCTGATCACCCGAAATGCAGCTAGGCTGGACTTTCAAGGGAATCCCGCTCGAAAAGGCCTGCCATGCCCTCTACGTGTTTTCGCAGCTTCCCCTTCGCCGCCTCAACTCGGTCTGGTGCATTTCAACAGCTCTGCTTCCGGTTTCGCGCGCAACATGTTTTGCCCGCGCTCCTGCTGGCCACCTTTGCCGGCACGGCCTTCGGGCAGAGCGACGCAGAATCCTCGCCGGATTCCGCCAACTCCCGCGCGCTTGCCGGTCACGTTCCGTCCTGGGCCAGCGAACGCAACCTGATCGAGGCCGTGCCGGCCGGGCAGCGAGTCGGCAATCTCACACTGGTGCTCGCGCGCAGCCCGGAGCAGCAGCAGGCCCTCGATCGGCTGCTTGCCGCCCAGCAGGATCCGGCCTCGCCGGAGTATCAGCAATGGCTGACGCCTCCGGAGTTCGGCACCCGGTTCGGACTCGCGGACAAAGACCTCGACGCGCTCACCGGCTGGCTCGAGTCGCAAGGACTGCGCGTGGACTGGGTTTCGCCGGCGCGCAACTTCGTCGGCTTCAGCGGCCCGGCCGAGGCCATCGGACGCGCGTTGCGAACCCGGCTGAATCTTTACTCGGTAAACGGAAAGCGCAAGATGTCGGTCGCTTCGGCGCCGCGGATTCCCGCCGGGCTCGCACCGCTCATCCAGTCCATTCGCGGCCTCTACACCATCGAGGACCGGCCGTTCAGCCACGCCGCCGCATCGGCTTCGCCCGCCCTCACCGTCGGCGACGGCAATCCGTATTACTACTACGTCGTACCGGCCGATTTCGCCACCATCTACAACGTTCGCGGCGAATGGAACGGCGGCGGCGTTTCCATCGGGATCGTCGGGCGGGCGCATACCGATTTCGACGACTTCAAGTATTTCCGCCAGGCGACGGACACCACCTTCGCGAATCCGACGGAAATCGTCCCCACGGCCTACGGAGGAGTCGATCCCGGTCCGGCGTTGACGGTTCCTTCGCCGGACAGCCCGACCTTCGACGACCAGCTCGAGGCCGAACTCGATGTCTTCCGCTCCGCCAGCATCGCCCAGAACGCCAAAGTCCTGTTGATGGTCAACAAGTCCGGCCAGGATGGCGGCAGCGACATCGGCGGCGACATGCAATATCTGGTCAACACGCAGCCGCTCGTCGACGTTGTCAATATCAGCTTCGGGGCCTGCGAATCGGAGACCGGCGCCAGTGGAGTCGACTACTGGGACAACCTGTTCGAGCAGGCACAGACGGAGGGAATCTCGGTCTTCGTCGCCTCGGGCGATGCCGGCGCATCGGGTTGCGACTCCTATTTCTCGACGCCCCCGGCCAGCCCGGCGCCGAACAGCCCGAATTACATCTGCTCCTCAAGCCACGCGACCTGCCTCGGCGGCACCGAATTCAACGACGCCAGCGACGGAGACAAGTACTGGAATTCCACCTACAATCCCTCGAATTTCGCTTCCGCGCTCAGTTATATTCCCGAAGGCGCATGGAATGAACCGTTCAACATCAGCAGCGGCCAGGTGCAGGCGGCCTCGTCCGGAGGCGGCGTGAGCCAGGTGATCGCCACCCCAGGCTGGCAAACCGGAACCGGAGTCCCTTCGGCGAGAGCCGGCCGCTACACCCCCGATCTTGCTTTTTCCGCTTCGGGCCACGATGGGTACTTCGGGTGCATGGCGGCGATTTCCTGCTCGTCGAATGGAACCGTAACCTGTGGCTGCGTTCCGAACTCCGGGGGCACGCCCTTTGCCTACTTTGAAGGCACTTCGGCCGCCGCGCCGGACATGGCGGGCATCACGGCGCTGCTCGATCAGAAGATGGGCAAGGCGCAGGGCAATCTGAATCCGCGTCTCTACGCCATGGCCGCCGGCGTTCCGTCGGCGTTCCACGACGTGACGGTCGCCACCAGCGGCGTGGCCTCGTGCAGCGTGGACACGCCCAGCATGTGCAACAACAGCATTCCCGGGCCGTCGGGCCTCTCCGGCGGCCAGGCCGGCTATCTGGTGGGACCGGGCTACGATGAAGTGACCGGACTCGGCTCGCTCAATGTGGCCAATTTCATCGATGAATATGCAGCGACTCCGAACCCGCCGACCGTAACCACCAAAGCGCCCACCAAAGTGACAACGTCGACGGCCACTCTGACCGGAAACGTAAATCCGCAGGGCCAGGCGACGCAGTACTGGTTCTACTACGGCACAAAGAGCACACTCGCCGGGGCGCGGAAGACCGTCCTCCTGAACGCCGGCTCCGGGACGAGCGTGGTGACGGCGACTCGTACGATTTCGGGCCTGACTGCGGGAACCACCTATTATTTCCGGCTCGATGCCTCGAATGCGATCGGGACCTCGACCGGAAGCATTCTCAAATTCACCACCGCCAGGGAGTCGCAGACGATTTCGTTCAGGCAGCCGTCCAGCCCGGTGAAACCGGGAGCGAAAGTCACGCTCTCGGCCAAAGCCTCCTCGGGTCTGCCGATCACGTTCGTCGTGCTTCAAGGTCACGCCAAGGTGAGCGGTGCGGTGTTGACCCTCACTGGCACCGGAACCGTGGTTGTCGAAGCAACCCAGCCCGGGAATTCCGCGTATATGGCGGCGCCGCCGGTCAAGCATTCGATCGTGGTGAATTAGGGCGATTCCACATTACCCGGTTTCTGTTGCGGTTCGAGGTGGCTCCTTCCTGGGAAGGAGCCACTTCGCTTTTGCAGCTCCGGGGCATAGCAACCGTGGATGCGCTATCCCGTTTTGACCGCCTGAAAACCCGCGAATTCCCGGAAAAAGTCCGCTTGCTTTGAGACCGAAGAGCGGGGTTATACTGTCTGCCTCCCCGGAATCCTCCACTGGAAAAGGCAGGTTTATGCGGTTTTCTGTGTCTCGCGGCTACGCTGCAAGGTTCACTTCGTCTCTCCGGTTTTGTCCCGATGTCATGCGCCTTCCCCGTTTGCTGTTCATGCTGGCCTGCGCTGCGCTGATCCTCGGCGCTTCCTCCATGGCGCAAAGCGCCTCCGGCGCCGCGGGAGACCGCAGCCTGCAGCCGATTCTTGACCATGTTCCCTCATGGGCCATCGAAGACAACTATATTGAGGCGGTTCCCGCGGAAGAGCCGATGGAAGCAATGACGATCGTGCTGGCGCGCCATCCCGACCGTCAGCAGGCTTTCGAGAAGCTGCTCGCCGATCAGCAGGACCCGGCTTCGCCCGAGTATCACCACTGGCTCAATTCGGATGAAATTGGCGAGCGTTTCGGGCTCTCGACCGAAGAGCTGGATTCGATCGCCGGCTGGCTCGAGTCGCAGGGGCTGCATGTGGATTGGGTGGCTCCGGCGCGGAATTTCATCGGCTTCAGCGGCGTGGCCGGCGATGTCGGCAGAGCGTTCCGGACCGATGTGAACTACTACGCAGTGAACGGCCAGCGCAAGCTGTCCATCGATTCGCCGCCCATGGTTCCCGCCGCTCTGGCGCCGAGGATCCAAGCGATATCCGGCTTGTACACGATCGAAGCCGAGCCGTCGAGCCGCCTGCGTTCCGCGCCGCACGATTCGCGCATAACTGCGGCCACCGCCTCTCCCCAATACACATACGGCGGCGAGTATTACCTCATCGGTCCGGCGGATTTCAATACTATCTACGACGTGCCGACCGCGCTGACCGGGAAGAACGTGACCATCGCGATTCTGGGTCGTGCGCACACCGATCACGCCGACTATGACAACTTCAGGGAGTGGACGGGCGTTTCCTTCGCCGATCCCACCGAGGTGGTGCCGACGGCTTATGGGGGCAAGGATCCCGGGCCGGCCTACACGTCTCCACCCACCGGTTCGGCTCCCACGCTTCCAGACCAGCTTGAAGAAACGGGCGATGTGCAGCGGGAAGGAAGCGTTGCCCCCGACGCCAACTTCCTGCTGGTAGTTGCGTCGACGGCGAGCGGCGGCCTGCAGCCGGACGCGCAGTATGTCATCCAAAGCAATCCGGTCAAAGCGCAGATCATGACCCTTGGCTACCATCAATGCGAATACTTAGCCGGCCCCGGTGAAGTCGATCTGTGGAACGGCATGTATGCGCAGGCGGCCGCGGAAGGGATCTCCGTCTTCGTCTCTTCGGGCGACGGCGGCGCCGCCGGTTGCGACAGCAAGTTTGAGACGCCCCCGGCGAACCCGCCTCCCATCAGCATCAACTACCTCTGTTCGTCGAGCTATATCACCTGCGTGGGAGGAACGGAGTTCAACGATGCGAGCGACTACTCGAAGTACTGGAGCCAGTCGAACGGCGCGGAGCTGTCTTCGGCGCTGAGCTACATTCCCGAGGGCGGGTGGAACGACCCGCTGAACACGACCGTCACTCCCGCGACAACTGAGGCAGCTTCCTCCGGCGGAGGGGTGAGCCTCTACATTCCCACACCGGTCTGGCAAGCCGGAACCGGTGTGCCCGCGCCAAGGACAGGACGCTACGTTCCGGATGTCGCTTTTTCCGCTTCGGGGAACAATGGCTACGTCGGCTGCCTTGCGGCAGTGGGAGAACCGTGCACAGGTTCCGGCAGCAGCCTCCGATTCGCAGCGTTCGAGGGGACTTCAGCCGGCGGCGACTCGATGGGAGCCATCACCGCGCTGCTCGTCCAGCAAGAGGGCAAGGCGCAAGGCAACCTGGCTCCTCACCTCTATGAGATGGCGAAGAGCTCGCCGTCTGCGTTTCACGACGTCACGGTGGCCACCAGTGGCGTGAGCAATTGCTCCGTGAAGACTCCCAGCCTGTGCAACAACAGCATTCCGTCAGCCACCAGCCTCACCGGAGGCCAACAGGGGTACCTCGTCGGCGTCGGGTACGACGAAGTGACCGGGCTGGGATCGCTCGATGTGGGCAAATTCCTCTCAAGCTACACGCCCTTCAAGCCGCCGGCCTCGGTCACTGAAGCGGCAAGCGACATTACCCCTTCCGCTGCCACGCTCGCCGGCAGGGTCAGCCCCAACGGCCAAGTGACGCAGTATTGGTTCGAATATGGAACCAGCAGCACGCTTTCGGTGGCAAATCTGACGAAAACGCAGGTGCTGTCATCCGGCGGCTCTGTCGCTGTCTCGGCGAGGATCGTCGGGCTCATCCCGGGTGAAAAGTACTATTACCGGCTGCAGAGCTCGAGCCTGGGCGGGAACTCGAGTGGCGCGGTCGAAACTCTTGCGACCAAAAAGGCCACCCAGACGATCGCCTTCGCGCAACCGAAGAGCCCGGAGAGCGTGGGGGCTACGATCGTCCTCTCCGCGACGGCAAGCTCTGGACTTCCGGTGACGTTCAGCGTGATCAAGGGCCACGCAAAGCTGAGCGGCGACAGCCTCAAGCTCACAACGGCGGGAACCGTGGTGATCGCGGCCAACCAGGCCGGAAGCCACCATTACCTGCCCGCGCCGCAGGTGGCGCGGACGATTGTGGTTCACTGACCTGCTGCATCGGCCGTGGAGCGGGTCACTTGGACCGCGCCGTCGAGCAGGAGCTTCTCCAGCTTGCCCAACTCGCCCGCTATCGGCGATACTTGGGTTTGGTGTCTTGCCCGGCCGGACGGCTCTGTCCGGCTTTTCCTTCGCTGGCGCGGCCCCGAATTCCGGTGGCTGAGGGCCGGAATGGCGTGGAGAGTCGCGACCTGGTTGTACAGGTCTTCGTTTTCCGGAGCCGAAAGACAGCAGCAGAACCCAAGGAACCCGAAAGGAACCGTATCGCCGTGGTGATGATTCGTTTGGCGCGTGTCGGCGCCCGCAAGCAGCCTTACTACCGCATTGTCGTGATCGAAAAAGAGCGCGCCCGCAACGGGCGATCCATCGAGGTGGTGGGCACCTACAATCCCCGCACTTCGCCGGCCACCGTGGACCTGAAGCACGAGCGCATCGCCTACTGGCGAAGCGTGGGCGCGCAGCTCACGCCGACGGTGGAAAAGCTCGTCACCCGGCATCCGGCTCCTGCGCCTGCCGCCGCCTGATCGCCGGCAATCGATCGCCGGCATCTTGGCATCCCGGCGAAACCACGTGGTCTTCGCCGAACCTGGAACCGAGAGCCTGGGGAAGAGAAATTCGGGGCGGAATTGCAACTCCGCCTCTTCGCAGCGTCACAAACCGCCCCGCCGGTTTACACCTGTTTGAAAAATGCGGTAGTATTCGCGCACCGGGTCCCGAGTCCCTTGGGGCCGGGTGCGTACGGTCAGAGGCAAGTTCATGACCCAACTCGATATGGTGGCAGTGGACGAACTGGTCCGCGAGATTGCGCGGGCCCTGGTGGACGAGCCATCCGCAGTGGAAGTGACCACAGTGGACCGCGATGAGAATACGGTCCTCAAGCTGCGGGTCGCCCCTCAGGATGTAGGCAAGGTGATCGGCAAGCAGGGGCGGACGGCACGTTCGGTCCGCACCATCCTCGGCGCCGTCAGCATGAAACTGCGGCACCGTTACACGCTCGATATTCTCGAAGAAGGCGACGAAGCCTGAGATGCCGGCATTGCGTTTTGGCGGCAGCGCCCCGGACCGGCGATGACTGCCGGCGAATGGACATGGCTGGCCCGAATTCGCCGCCCGCAGGGCCGCAAAGGCGAGGTCTTCGCCGAGATTCTCACCGATTTTCCCGAGAAGTTCGCCGAGCGGCGTCGGCTCTGGCTGATGCCGGAGAGCGAGGCGGAGTTGTGGCCGGCTCAGCCTTCCGTCAAAAAACCGGCTTCCGCGCCGCGCGAAGTGACGCTGAGCGCGTTTTGGCTGCACAAGGGCGGAGTGGTCCTGCATTTTGACGGAGCCGGATCGATTCCGGACGCCGAATCGCTGACCGGACTGATCGTGGCCATTCCGCGCGCCGGGCGCATCGCGCTGGCCGCGGACGAGGCTTATATCAGCGACCTGGTTGGCTGCACGCTGGTGGATGTGGCCGGGCCGGCGCCAGCCGTCGTCGGCGAGATCGTCGACGTGGACCCGATTAGCGGTCCTGTGCCGCTGCTGATTCTGCATGGCGCGGCCGGCGAGGTTCTCGTTCCTTTTGCGAAAAGCTATCTGCGCAAGCTCGATCCGGCGACGCGCCGTGTCGAGATGGCGTTGCCCGAAGGCCTCGCGGACCTGAATGCGCCGGGTGCGTAAAGCAGCAACGCGCTCTGCCTTCAAGGGGCATGGACGCTCCATTTCGATAAGAGATCGAATACCCCGGTAGCTATCATGGATAGGGCCTGCCATGCGCTTCGACATCGTGACCATCTTCCCGGACTTCTTCGCCCGTATCCTCGAGCACGGGATTCTGCGGCGGGCGCAGGCGACAGGACTGGTCACGGTGAACGCGCACGATCTGCGCGTCTTTACACATGACAACCATCGCACCGTGGACGACAGGCCGTTTGGCGGCGGCGAAGGCATGGTGCTGAAGCCGGAGCCGCTGGCGGAAGCTCTGAAGTTTCTCGGTATCGAGCCGAAAGAGGCGCAGCAAGCCGAAGGAGTCGGTGCCGCGGCAGAAAACGCCGCCGTGGGAGATTCGACGCGGTCAAGAGCGCGCGTCGTTCTCCTCTCCGCGCAGGGCAAGCCGTTCACGCAGGCCGTGGCGCGCGAATTGGCCGCGCTGGAGCGCGTGGTTCTGATCTGCGGCCGTTATGAAGGCGTGGACGAGCGGATCAATCTTCTCTACTGCGACCAGGAAATCTCGATCGGCGACTATGTTCTGAGCGGCGGCGAACTGGCAGCCGCCGTGGTGGTGGATGCGGTAACGCGCCTGCTGCCGGGCGCTCTGGGCAACGAGGCATCGCGCCATTTCGAGAGCTTTGGCGCGGCCGATGAGGAGATCGAGATGGAAGCGGAAGGCGTGCCGCGCTCACAGCATGGAGCCGGCGGACTGCTCGATTACCCGCACTACACCCGCCCGGCGGAATTCGGCGGCCTGCGCGTGCCGGAAGTGCTGCTCAGCGGCGATCATCAGGCCATCCGCCGCTGGCGCCGCGAGCAGCAATTGCGCAAAACGCTGGCGAACCGGCCGGATCTGCTGGAACGGGCCGCGCTGAGCGAGAACGATCGGAAGCTGTTGGAGACGCTCGGAGATGCGCCTGAGACTGCATCGCAATCGTAGCGGGCCTGATCCCGTGCATTCTTCGGTTGGGGAGACTGATCGAACGGCCGATAGACGTCGGAATGCGCCGGCTTGTCGTGGCCGAAGCTTTCGTTACCTTGGCCCCGAAGGCGGCCAGGGCTCATGTATAATCCGCTCTAATTACCTTGGAACTGATCTCCAATCTGGTTTGGGCAGCGGTTGCTCTCGTGCTCTGGGGAACCTGGTGCGCGCGACCTTGGGGATTCCACGCCCGATGCAAGCAGCCGGGCGCGGGCCTTGAACTGTTTGCGCTGGTCATGTTGACGGCGATCCTGTTGCCGGTCATCTCGGTGTCCGACGATCTGCAGGCGTGCCAGAATCCCGCGGAAGTGGAGCGATCCATACGCAACGCGGACGCAATCCGCGCTCTCCATTCGACATCGCCCGATTCTCCCCTGGCTGCTGCGACGCTTCTTTCCAGCGTCAATCAACCGCGTGTTGCCGTCAAGACTCCTCTCCCTGCAGATTCGCAGATTCCCGGGCAGACCATCGAAGATCTTGAGCGACTGTGGACCCGACCCCCACCCACGGTCGCCTAAGCGGGCCCCTCCTGCGCAGCCGCGATTCCTGCCGAGCCGCTCAATGGCCATCAGGCGATGAGCAGGCGCTCGAGCAGGAACCTCGGTCATCGCAAACCGGATTTGCCCTTTCCTTCATTTGAATCCATCAAGAGCTTGCTCAAAGCGCGCACTTGGGGCGCGTCAGCCAGGGCGCACCCGAACCCGACGCGAACGGGCATTGATCACGGATTCCAATGACGGTCAACGATTGCCTGATACGGGGCTTGCAAGGCCGCCGACTCATCGGGAGCGCCGGTGAACCATCTACGGCCGCCCGTTCCAACGGAAAGGCAATCGGACGAGGCAGCGATCCGGCGCGAAAAAGAGCTTTTTCCAGATGCTTTCGGCTTCGAAAGCGAGCGGTGGCCTGAGATCCCTCTATCTTGCAGGGATGGATGGAGCCCCGGGGAATTGACCGGCTGTGATGATGGGATTGCGGGTGGTTTTCCTCATCGAGAATATGTCCTTCCCCAAGGATCCGCGCGTGCGCCAGGAAGCCGCCGCGCTGCGCAGACAGGGCGCGGAGGTCTCGGTGATCTGCCCAAAAGGGACAAGAGGCGTCGATTCCTCGTCGTTCGAGACGATCGACGGAATCAAGGTCTATCGCTATTCGCAGCCCTGGCAGGGAACGGGAGCGACAAGTTACTTCCTGGAATATCTTTGGGCAATCGTCTGCACATTCGGCCTTCTTCTCCGGGTTTTCCTGCGCGACGGACTGGACGTGATCCATGCGGCGAATCCGCCGGATGTGCTCTGCCTCACCGCGCTCCCATTCCTGCTGTTCGGCAGGAAGTTCGTGTTCGATCAGCACGATCTGTGTCCGGAGCTGGTGAATTCGCGCATGGCGAAATCGACGCTGGTTCGAGCCATCTTCCTGTTCTTCGAGCGAATCTCCTACAAGCTCGCGGCCCTGGTCATCGTTACCAATCAGTCGGCCTGCGAGGTCGCTTCAACCCGTGGAGCGGATGCGAAAAAACTGCGCGTAGTGCGCAACGGTCCGGACCTTGACGTCTTTGTCGATGTTCACGCGGTCCCGGAACTGAAGAACGGATTGCGCTACCTGGCGCTCTACGTGGGAACGCTCGCGCCTCAGGACGGGGTCGAGCGCATTTTGAAAGCAGCCAGCCACATTGTGTACCAGCGCGGGAGAAAGGACGTGACGTTCGCGATCGTAGGGGATGGCGATTCCCTGGAAAGCCTTGAAGCCATGGCTCTTGGGCTCGGGCTGGACCACCTGGTAAGTTTTCCGGGATGGCTCGACGGACCGGACTATCTTTCCTATCTGGCGACCGCCGACGTGTGCCTTGCGCCCGAGCCTCCCGACGAGTTCAACCACAAGTCGTCGTTTATCAAGCTGACCGAGTATATGTGCTACGGAAAGGCAACCGTGTCGTTCGACTTGCTCGAGTCGCGTCGGACGCTGGGGCCGGCCGGTGTCTTTGTCGAGCGGGATGACACGAATGCGTTTGGCGATGCGATTCTCGATCTGCTGGATGACCCGGACCTCCGCCGGGATCTGGGCGAGATTGCCAGGAAGAGGTTGCGCACCGATTTCCAGTGGGAGCTTTCCCGCAAGGCGCTCATCGATGCCTATGAGGCGATTTTGAAAAAATCGCGTTTGTTCTGACGAGACCGCGACGGTGGTCCAACGCCGGCTCGGGGCGCCGCGTGATGAAACGAGCTTTTTCGTCACTGCATTGACAAAGGCTTCCTCTGCAATCGGCCGGGACTCAGCAACCGGCGCACACGCGCCGGTTGCCGGGGACGGATCGGAAGGACTTCACGGATTCACTGTGATTCGCTTTCCGGGCTACAATGGTCGCCTCCCCGGAGAATCCCTGAAACAGCAGTTTTGCCCCGATGGGGCAATTTGGAGGTTTCACCATGCACGTTCTGACCTCTTGGTTCCGCGCGATGGCCCTGCCTGCAATCGCCCTGCTTTTCATTGCCATTCCGGCAAACACGCAAACAGCGCAGGCCGATGCGGCCGGCGCCGCGGTGATTCCACAGAATGTGAAGTATTCCGGCGTCGCCTCCAACCGGGCCGGCGACACGGTCGAAATCGTCTTTCGCATCTACGCCGCAAAAGAAGGCGGCGAGCCGCTGTGGAGCGAAACGCAGCATGTGACCATCGGCGAGGGCGGAAAGTATTCCGTGCTGCTGGGTGCGGCGACACAAGAGGGATTGCCGCAGAGCGTCTTCGCCGCCGGCCAGGCACGATGGCTCGGCATCAGCATCGAGCGAGGGCCCGATGAGCCGCGCGTGCTGCTGGCCTCGGTTCCCTACGCCATGAAGGCCGCGGACGCGGAAACGCTGGGCGGAGTTCCGGCGGGCGAGTTTGTTACGAAGACGCAACTGCGCGCCAATCCCGATCAGGAAGGTTCGGCAACCGCCCTCAACAGACCTGAGGCGAATGCGGTTCGCGCCAATGGAGCACCCACCGGTTCGGGCACCGCAAACACGATTCCGCTCTGGAAGAGTTCCTCGGCGCTCACCAATTCGCTGCTCACGCAATCGGGCGGAGCGGTGAACGAGAAAGGGAGTTTCATCGCCACATCGATCACCAGCGCCGCGGCGGTTACGGGCACGAATGCGGCAACAAAGGGCGAAGTGACCGGCGTGCTCGGGAAAGTTGGCAGCGTCACGTCCAGCTCGGCGGGCGTAAGCGGATTGGAGACAGGCAAGACAGGAATTGTCTACGGGGTAAGCGGAGGCGCGGACAGTACGACTTCCGGCGCAGCCGGCGTCTGGGGGTTCGAGAATGGCGCAACCGGCGACGTCTACGGCGTAATCGGCAGCGCCGGCAGCGATACGAACCTGGCCGCCGGCGTACTGGGCAATGAGTCGTCAACCAAAGGACAGGTCTACGGCGTGTGGGGAAAAACTGCCAGTTCGACGCTGAATGCGGCCGGCGTGAACGGATCGGAATCGGCAACCACGGGGCAGGTCTACGGCGTGAATGGCGCCGCCGGCAGCACCGGCCAATTCTCCGCGGGCGTCAACGGCTACGAGAGCGCAACCACTGGCGAAGTCTACGGCGTTCTCGGAACGACCGGCAGCACGACTACAGCCGCTGCCGGAGTCAACGGATTCGAAAGCGCGACGAGCTCGGCCGGACAGGTCTTTGGCGTGAACGGCGATTCGGCGAGCTCGGCCCAATACTCTGCCGGAGTGAACGGATATGCCTCCTCCACATCGGGCCAGGTCTTCGGCGTGCAAGGGGAGACCTACAGCACGACCAACTACGCCGCGGGTGTGAGCGGCTACGAAGGCGCGACGACCGGCGTCGCTTATGGGGTCATCGGTACGACCGGCAGCGTCACGCAAGGCGCCGCAGGCGTGGGCGGAAGCGAGTACGCCACCACGGGATTCGTCAGCGGTGTGGCCGGGTCGGCCAGCAGCACGACGTTTAACGCTTCGGGAGTTTCCGGCTTCGAAAACGCCCTGACGGGAGAGGTATGGGGCGTAAGCGGAGCCACATTCAGCACCGGACCCAACGCCGCGGGGGTGAATGGCTACGAGGGCGCCACGGCGTCTCTGGTTGCCGGCGTTCGCGGGTCCACGCCGAGCACCGGGACGGGCGCTGCCGGGGTCTTCGGCTGGGACTTTGCCACGACGGGTCAGGTCTACGGCGTCAGCGGTGAATCCGACAGTGCGGGGGCCGGCGCCGCGGGCGTCTACGGAACTGCAACGGCGACAACGGGCGCGGTCTACGGAGTCTCGGGTGCATCAGCCAGCACGGGAGGCGCGGGTGTCTATGGAACAGCGACGGCGACCAGCGGGAACGCATACGGTGTGTCCGGCACTACGAGCAGCGTGAACGGGGCCGGGGTCTTCGGCACGACCGCTGCCAGCCAGGGATCTGCCGGAGTCAGTGGAATGCACACCGCGACTTCCGGCGTCGGGTACGGAGTCATCGGCCAGTCGGCAAGCTCAACCGGAATTGGCGCGTTGGGCGGGAACTACGCAACGAGCGGCCAAACGATTGGCGTGGAGGGGATCGTCAGCAGCTCAACCGGGATTGCGGGACAGTTCACCAACACGACCGGTCAGGGGTATGTTCTGTTTGGCACCGGTGCGCAGGGAGCAACCGTGTTTACCGTCGATTCGTCCGGCGACGTCGTCATCGACGGCAACCTGACCGTGGACGGGTCCACGTCGTTGACTTCGGTGAGCAAGTCGAGCGGCTCGTTCAAGATCGATCATCCGCTCGACCCGGCGAAGAAGTACCTCTATCACTCCTTCGTCGAGTCGCCCGACATGATGAACGTGTACAACGGCAATGTGACGACCGACAGACACGGAATGGCCACGGTGACCCTGCCCGACTACTTCGAAGCGCTGAATCGCGACTTCCGCTATCAGCTCACCGTGATCGGCCAATTCGCGCAAGCCATTGTGGCGAAAGAGATCGACAACAATCGCTTTGTGATTCGCACCAATAAACCGGGGGTGAAGGTGTCGTGGCAGGTCACCGGAATCCGTCAGGATGCTTACGCGAACGCCAACCGCATTCCGGTGGAAGAAGACAAGCCGGCGGCAGAGCAGGGCTACTATCTGCATCCCGAGGTCTTCGGCCAGCCGGCGAGCAGGAGCGTGAGCGCCATTGCCAAACGCACGGCTCAGGGAAACGGGGCGCAAGTGGCTTCAAAGTAGCTCCAGCGCATTGCAGGCACGGCTTCGCAGCTTGCTGAAGGATAGCCGGAAATGGCGTTTTGCAACGGGGCCCGGCTTTCACCCGGGCGGCAAGGTGTTACGAGAACCTTTCCGGCTATGGCGTTGCAGCCGTGACCGGCAGCACATAATTCACCGGCGCATGATCGGCGAGCGGGCGTAGCGGCACGTCGCCGATCCTCCATGCGTAGTCCGCCAGGTATTCTTCTTCGGCGTGGGCCTGATCTGTGCCGATATAGGGATCTCGTGGATCGCGCTTTTCGACATCCCGATCGAGGTCAATGTAAAAAATGTCTCCAGGAATATGCATATAACCCAGCATTCCTTCCGGAGGCACCCGCGCCACGAGGTCGCAACAATCGACGTACCGGCGATTGTCCAGTTCGGCCAGCGATTTGACGAACCCCTCGTCGCCCACGCGGGGAGAACCGAACGTATACAGGGAGGCAGGCGGAAGCAACGTCGACGCCACGGTAGCCATGGCAGCGCCGAGGCTGTGCCCGGTAAAGAGAAGTCTGAAGCCGCGAATTGCCGCCAGGGCGTCACTCGCCGAATCCCAGATGGCAAGGAGCGCTCCGGCAAAGCCGGAATGAACATTTCCGCCCGGCTTCCAGGTCCTGGGAACGGCGTCGAGATCGTCCATCAGATCGGAAGGATCGCCCGCGTTGGTGCCGCGAAACGACAACACGCCGATCTTCCGATCTTCATCGGTCGCCAAAAACCCGTGCGACCCGCCGCCGCGCGGCCCTGTCGGACTCTCGAAGAATTGACAATCGGTGAACTCTATCCCTCCCAGCACCTTGCGGATTCTCGCCTGGTCAAGAGCGAGAGAGTCGTCAAGCTGGCAGTAGGCCAGTCTCGCCATCTCCACGCAGAGCGCTGCGTCCGAGTCCGGGCGTCCGGCAGGAAAGAAGACCGCTCGCCTGGCAGGAAAATACAAGTCGTCCTTGTCCGCGCTGTAGGGAACCGGCATCTCGATCCTCCGAATGTTGCTGGTTACGGCAGAGGTCCGGGAAAGGGAAATCTCATGCTCCCGAGTTGGCTGCTGTTTCCCGGCCTGGTTTTGGGTTGCACATCTACGCTCACGGCGCTGCTCCGGCCGCCGGTATGCGCCAGACGCTCACGGAGCTGTAATATGCTGTGGTCCAAGGAATCCGTTCCGCTAATATACTCCTTGCCCGTTTCAATGCAATTGGTTTTCCGGGAATCCGGCGCCGATCCTGGTCGCGGAATCCGCGCGGCAGGGCGCGCGACTATCGCAATTCCTGAGTTGCTGTATCCCGAAGCCACTGCACTCAAGTCGACGCGACTCCAAGGAGCGGCGACCCTCCGCAAAACGTCAAAGGACACACTTACTCAGGAATTGCCGTAAGAGAACGACTGGAGACGCAATGAAGAGGAGAGACCTGTTGCGCGGCGCGGCACTGGCCGGCGCCGCTGCGGCTTTGCCTGCGGCCGCTTTCGTCCGCCCGCCGGAGACCGTTGCCGACAAGCCGCTCGGCAAGATCGCGATGGAAGAGCACTTCATGATACCGGATTTCATGGAGTATTTCGCCCGGACTTACCCGAATATCAATGCCGATATCGCGAGGCTCGCACCTGGTGCGCTGATGGACTTTGGCGAGCAGCGCCTCGCCGTGATGGATGAGCACGATGTCCAATTCGTCGTGCTCTCTCTGGCCGGCCCCGGCGTGCAGGCGGAGAAGGACGCTGCGGTCGCGCAGCGCAGGGCGAGACAGGTGAATGACTTTCTCGCCGGCGAGATCCGGAAGCGTCCCGTCCGCTACGGCGGATTCGCGCACCTGGCCATGCACAACCCGCCGGAAGCGGCAGCGGAGCTGGAGCGATGCGTCCGCGACCTGGGTTTTCAAGGTGCGCTCATCAACGGCCAGACCAACGGCGAGTATCTCGACCTGGACAAGTACTCCGTTTTCTGGGAGCGCGCGGCGGCGCTCGAGGCGCCCATCTATCTCCATCCGGGCAACCCGGTGGACCATCCGGCCACTTATGCCGGCCACAGCGAGCTGTGGGGTCCGGTTTGCAGTTGGAACTTCGAGACAGCGACGCACGCGCTGCGGCTGGTCTTCGCCGGAGTCTTCGAACGCTACCCCAAGGCGAAGCTCATTCTCGGCCACGGCGGGGAAACGCTGCCTTTCAGCCTGTGGCGCTTTGACAGCCGCTGGCAGGTCTGCAATCGAGGCGGCCGCACGCTGGCGCAGCCGCCCTCCTTCTACATTCGGCGAAATATTGCGGTCACCACCTCCGGCATGTGCTCGGATGAGTCGCTGCGCTGCTGCCTGGATGCGATGGGCGCCCAGAACGTGATGTTTTCAATCGACTATCCCTTCGAGAAGACCGGGCTGGCCGCGCAATTTATCGAAGCGGCAAAGGTCGCCGAGACCGAGCGTGTTCAGGTGGCGTCGGCCAATGCCAGGCGCATCCTGGGCCTTGATCGCCAGACCGCGGCATGTCCGCCATCGGGACGGGCGAGGATTGAAAATAAAGGTTAATCTTAAAAGAGCATTGTCACGCGCCGATATTGCGATAGAGGAACGCCTACAGGAACGCATGAACGATACAGCAAAGCACTTGCATTCGCTCGATTATCCCGCCGAGTTCGCGCCGGGAGCGCGATCGGCCGTAACCACCTGCCTGCGCATCGAGCCGGAAGAAAAGGTCACGCTCATTACAGATCGAGTCACAGAACCGATCGCGGCCTCGCTGGCCGCGCAGTTGGCCGAGCGCGGCTGCGGGTGGAATGCGTTTGTGCTCGAGGATCTGGCGCCGCGGCCGCTCACCGATATGCCGGCCCGGGTGCTCGCCGATATGGAGACGTCGCAGGTCTCGATCTTTGCCGTGCAGGTGCAGCCCAACGAGCTGCGCTCGCGCATGCAGATGACCGACGTGGTCAATCGCCGACGCATGCGCCACGCGCACATGGTCAACATCACGCCCGAGATCATGTGCCAGGGCATGAGGGCCGACTTCAACCTGGTCGATCGCCTGTCGCAGAAGGTGCTGGAGCGGGCGCGAAAAGCGAAGCGCATCCACGCCACGACGGCGGCCGGCACCGATATTACGGCCCAGATGAATCCCGGCTACAAGTGGCTGAAGACTTCGGGCATCATCTCGCCGGAAAAGTGGGGCAACCTGCCCGGCGGCGAGTGCTTTACCGCCCCCGGCGAGGTCAACGGAACGTTTGTCGTCGATGGCGTGGTGGGCGACTGGCTCTGCGCGCGGTACGGATTGCTGGAGGCGACGCCGCTGACAATTGAGATCGCCGGCAATCGCATCGTGAGCTGCACGAGCGCGAACCAGCAGCTCGAGGCCGACTTCTGGGCCTATACGCATACCGACGAAAACTCCGACCGCGTGGGCGAGTTCGCCATCGGGACCAATCTCGGCGTGGAACGCGTCATCGGCAACATCCTGCAGGACGAGAAGTTTCCCGGCATTCACATCGCATTCGGCAACCCTTATGGCGAGCACACCGGCGCGCCGTGGCACAGTGGCACGCACATCGACGTGGTGGGCCTGGGCTTCAACATCTGGCTCGAATCGGATGCCGGCCCCAATGCGCAAACGGAGCAGATCATGCGCGAGGGGAAGTTTCTGATCGCGGCGCAGGACGAGCATCTCAGGGCGTAAGCAAGCGAACTGTTCCGTGTTCCAGGTTGCCGGGACCGGCAAGGTGAGCTATACGCCGATCGAATGTGATGAGGTTGCCCCTGCGATGTGCAACGAGGCTTAGCAGGTAAAGATCGGTTACTTGTTTGTGGCCCAAGGGGTCGCCCCATCGCATGCTCAGAACCGAAATCGGCAAATCATCCGTCCAGAATTGATGATTGGTGTCCGATTCGGTCGCGAATTTGAGAACCTGAATGGCGTTATACACCGATGGAGTTCTCCGCGTGAATGCCGGGCTGCAAACGATGCGAACAAATCCAGCCTCAGTCATCGGGCAAGTGGCCCACCCGGTCTTTGCGGCGGTCGAAAACCACTCTGCGCAGCTTCTATGAAACGGGTGCTCATCCCACAGCAGAGCGATCAGTGCATTCACATCCAGCAGGCCGACTCTCACCAAAGCTCGCCTTCCATCTCATCCTTGAGCTTCATGACGTGTTCGGCAGAAACCGCGCCCTCGGGGCCTGGAGCGAAGACGAGAATGCCATTTTCGCGCTTGGTCGGCACCCCGGCGCGCAGCCCGCGGCGGATCAATTCGCTCGCAGCCTCGCCAGCAGGAATTGATCTCTCTCGCGCATATTCCTTCACTTGTTCGACTACATCATCCTCGACATTCCAGGTCGTTCTCACCCGAGCCCCTCCGCATCATTCTCTGAAATTGATGCGCGCATTACAATTCTAGCATCAATTGGAGATTTTGGTGAAAAGAGGCAGGGGGTCGGCGTCGCATCGTGGAACGTTTTGGTCTTTTCCACAAACCCTTCGCATCTATGGTTTTGTCATGACGACCACAGCCTCGACCTCGCTTCGGCAGCTCGGCAACTCGGATCTCCACCTCACTTCCATCGGCTTTGGCGCATGGGCCATCGGCGGCGGCAACTGGGAGTTCGCGTGGGGACCGCAGGACGACAACGAATCCATCGCGGCGATTCACCGCGCGCTCGATCTGGGCATCAACTGGATCGATACGGCGGCGGTCTACGGCCTCGGCCACTCCGAAGAAGTCGTCGGACGCGCCATCAAGAGCTCCACCCACAAGCCACTCGTCTTCACCAAAAGCTCGATGCGCTGGAATCCCGACCGGTCCATCCGGCGATCGCTGACGCGCGCCTCGCTGACCGAAGAGCTCGAGAGCTCGTTGCGGCGGCTGGGCATCGACGCGATCGATCTCTACCAGATCCACTGGCCCGACCCGGAAGCTGAGATCGAAGAGGGCTGGGAGACGCTGGCGCGCTTCAAGGAGCAGGGCAAAGTGCGCTGGATCGGCGTTTCCAACTTCTCGGTCGAGCAGATGAAGCGGGTGCAGAAAATTGCGCCGATTACCAGCCTGCAGCCGCCCTATTCGATGCTGCGGCCGGCGATCGAAGAGGAGATTCTCCCCTTTTGCCAGGCCAACCACATCGGGGCGATCAACTATTCGCCGATGCTTTCCGGGCTGCTGACGGGCAAAATGACCGCCGAACGCATTGCTGACTTCCCGGCCGACGACTGGCGACGGCGCAACGTCGAGTTCCAGGAGCCGCGGCTGAGCCGCAACCTGCGCCTGGTCGAATTGCTGCGCGAGATCGGCGTGCCGCACGGCGTCGAGCCAGGCGTGGTTGCCGTGGCATGGACCCTCCATCATCCGGCGATCACGGCGGCCATCGTGGGCGGACGCAGCGCGCGGCAGGTCGAGGGCGTGATTCCGGCACTCGAGTTCCGGCTGAGCGACTCCGACTACGTGCGCATCGTCGACTTTATCGCGGACAATCCGGCGTAAGGTCTTCTTGCAGCCGCTGCAGTGGTCGAAATTGGTCGAAAATGGCGCGATTTTGACCGCTGTGCGGCTGTGCGTTTGTGAGCGGGGCGCTGCGAAGTCATTGAAAACCGCCAACTTCCGTCGAGTCCACAGCGTCACAGGCTCAATTTTTCCTTTCACTTGTCTGGCTTCAAGCACCTGATTTGAAAGCAGATGGGCCCGGAAGGTCGGTGCGCATTGGCGCTTTTTGGCGCAATTTGGCAGATTTGGCGAAAAAGATGGGAACGATGTTCCGGGCCTGAAGGCCCGACGCCGGGAGGGCTTTCTTTCAGGGGCCTGATGGCCCCTGCTCCCTCCGGGTTCGTCGAATCCCACCTTTTCGCGAAAAATCGCGAAAAGGAAGGGGCACGGGAGCAATGGAGAATGTTCCGGGCCTGAAGGCCACTGCTCCGTCCCTTGGCTGATTTCATTGTGCGCGAATCGCGAAAATAATCTGCAAAAAAGGGCGAACGCGCAAGTCCTTGAAAGGGCGGCCAAGGCAGTTTAAGAAATAGTGTGTACCTTGAATCCTTGCCCAAGGTCACCGCTCCCCGCCGGTCGCGTCGACTCAGCGATCTCTCTTCGTCTACAGAATTTCTTAAACTGCCTTAGCCTGTGAAGGAACCTGATCGGCAACCGCAAACTCAAGCCGAAGCCGGAGGGCGCGCGAGTTTCTCGACAAAATGAGTGATCAATCCCACGGGAAGC
>JASHQQ010000200.1 GCA_030039035.1 Acidobacteriaceae bacterium
GGGGTCGCGAGTGGATTTCCGGCCGGCGCCGAAATCGTCATCTTACAGTGTTTGCGGGGCTGCCGCGCGGGATGCGCGCCGGCTGCGCCGCCTGCTATGGTTGAAGTTTATTGCTTTCGGGAGAACGAAAGATACAGGATGCCTCACCCCAAAATTAAATTTGGAACCGACGGCTGGCGCGGCGTGATCGCCGACGACTTTACCTTTGCGAACGTCCGCACCGCGGCCGCGGCCATTGCCGCGTACGTGATCGCGCAGGAGGATCCCGCGAAGGGATTGTGCATCGGCTACGACACGCGCTTCGAGTCGAAGGCGTTCGCGCGGGCCTGCGCGGAGGTTGCGGCGGAGGCCGGCATTGCGGTGCAGCTTGCGGGCGGCGTTACGCCGACACCGGCATTGAGCTATGGCGTGCGCGCGCGCGGCGCGGCGGGCGGCATCATGATCACCTCTTCGCATAATCCCGCGCAGTGGAACGGCGTGAAGTACAAGGCGTGGTACGGGGGGTCAGGCAAGCCTTCGATCATGGCCGGGATCGAGTCGTATCTGGGCATGCCGTCGCCGCGCGCCGCGCAGCCGGCATCGATTGAGGAAGCCGACTTTCTGCCGAGCTACCTGAAAGCCATCGAGAGCTTTGCCGATCTCGACCTCATCGCAAAGTCGGGAATGAAGTTCGCCGTCGACTCGATGTATGGCGCGGGCCGGACGATCCTTTCGGATCTCTTCAAACGTCTTGGCGTCGAGCATGTGCAGATTCGCGGCAATCCCGACCCGCTTTTTCCGGGCATCAATCCCGAGCCGATCGAGCCAAACATTCGCGCGCTGGGCGAAGCGGTGGTGGCCAACGGCTGCCACGCGGGACTGTGCACCGACGGCGACGCGGACCGCATCGGCGCCACCGACGAGCACGGCAACTTCGTCGATCCGCACAAGATCTATTCCGTGCTGCTCGACTGGGTGTTGCGGCGCAAGGGCTGGCCGGGCGCGGTCACGCGCGCGTTCAACACGACGAAGATGCTGGATCGGATTGCAGCCAAATACGGGCGCGAGTTGCTCGAGCACGGCATCGGCTTCAAGTTCGTCTGCGACTACATGCTGGAGCGCGAGATCGTCATGGGCGGCGAAGAGTCCGGCGGCATCGGCTTCCAGCGGCATCTGCCGGAGCGAGACGGCCTTCTCAATGCGTTGCTGCTCGCCAACGTGATGGCCGAAGAAGGCAAGACACTCGGGCAACTCGTGGCCGATCTACAGTCCGAGTATGGCGAGCACCAGTACGGCCGCATCGACCTGCACATCCCCGATGACGTGAAGAATAGCGCTATTGCGCGAGCCAAGGCGCTCGAGCCGGGCGATCGCGCCTTTGCCGGAATGCCGATCCTGCGCGTGGAGACGCTGGACGGCGTCAAATTCTATCTCGATAATCCCGAGGCTTCGGCCAAACCGAATGCAGCCGAAAGCTGGCTGCTGCTGCGCGCCAGCGGCACCGAGCCGCTGCTGCGCATCTATTCCGAGTCGTGCTCGAAGGAGTCGGTGGCGCGCCTGCTCGAGGCCGGGCGCAGCTTCGCGCTGGCGAAATGACGAGCCGAAATTGAGAGGAAACGCGCATGTTCATCCACATCTTCGGCTTTCGCTGGAAGCCGCAGGCGACCGAAGCCGACAAGGCCCGGGCCGCCGAGGAGATTCTCGCCTTTCGCGGCGTGATTCCCGGCCTGATCGAAGCGCACGTGGGGCCGAATCTGTCGCCGCGCGGCCAAGGCTACACCTTTGCCGGGCTGATGAAGTTCGCCGACAAGGCGGCCTGCGGCGCCTATTCCGCCCATCCCGCGCATCGGGCGCTGCTCGAGTGGTTGTTGCCGCTCATCGAGCCGGTGGAACTGGACTTTGAGGCGCAGATGCCGGAAAGTCAGCCGCATTCGGGAAAAGCCCGATAGCGGAGTCCGGTGCGCGGAGGACATTCAAACAAGATAGAAACTTGTCGCTAGCCGAAACGCATGGCTATATTCTGGCGGCATGCTTCCCCGTGCCAGTTACGGCCTCCTCCTCTTGCCGGTCCTCGCATGTTCGCTGGCCGCCGAAGCGCAAAGCCATTCGCGGGCGCCCGCGCCAGTACTGACAATCGAAGACCTGGGCAAAGGAGAAGTTACTCTCGACGGACCATGGCAGTTTCACCTCGGCGACAACATGGCCTGGGCCGCGCCCGATTTCAACGATGCGACGGGACAAGACGGATGGGAGCAGATCAAAGCCGACGGCACGTGGGGAGCGCAGACCCACCCGGGTTACACGGGGTTTGCATGGTACAGGAAACATATCCATGTGACTCCGGCGCCCGGTTTCACCGGAGAGATTGCTGTGCGTACGCTGGGCGTTGAAAGTGCTTCGGAGGTGTACTGGAACGGGGTTCTCGCGGGCAAGAACGGGAAGCTGCCTCCGCATCCGGTCTGGGACCAGGTTCAGCGATCGCAGGTTGTCAAATTGGGTGCGGCTCACGACGGTGTGTTGGCATTCAGGGTGTGGGAAGCACCGCCCGATTCGTCGGATGCCGACGGCACCAGATTGGGCGGCTTCGAGAACCTGCCCGAGATCGGGGACCTGACGCAGCTCGATCTCGAAAAAGATCAGGAGACCTTCCGCGATCTTCGCTGGGGATTCATCTCCCACTCCGTCTCGACGCTCTACGGTCTTATCGGGTTGTTCAGCCTCGTTGGATGGCTGCGCAGAAGAGACACCTGGATTCTCTTCTGGCTTTCGCTCTTTGCCCTGAATTCGGCGATGAGCGCAATTCTCGATCCCAATGCGGGTTCTTTTGCCCGGGTTCGAATTCAAATGGAGGCATTGCGGATCGGGGAGATCGCATCCTGGTACTTTTTGCTCTACCTGCTGCGACTCGACACATCGCGGCGATGGAGGGTCGCCACGCTGGTTGCCTCCATCCTGACGGTCCTGAGTTCGGTAATGGACGCAGCCCTGGCGCTGCCCGACTTCGGGTCTCCGGCATATGCGCGAATCTATCCGGGGTTGAGTTACCAACTCTCTCTCTTCGACGAAGTTCTCGGCTTGTACACCTTCGTTCTGTTCGCCGGCGTATATCGTCGTCGCCTGGATCTTGCCCGCTGGATCATCGCCGCATCCTGGTTCCTGGCCGTGCTTGAAGCCAGTGTCGAGGAATTGGCCTGGTACGCTTCGCGATATATTCATTGGAATCTGAATACCTTCTTCTGGCGCCCCCTGTTCCAGATCGGCGGCTTCGACGTGTACCTTCGCAATCTGTGCGAAGCGATTTTCCCCCTCGCGCTTGTCTTCGCGTACTTCCGCTTCACGCGAGAGAGCGACGCGCACCATCAGCGCCTGGAGGAAGAGCTGAAAAATGCAAGCGAACTGCAGCGCGTGATTGTGCCGGCGGAGCCGCCGAAGCTGCCCGGCTACGAGCTGACCAGCGCCTACCGGCCGGCGCAGGAAGTGGGCGGAGACTTCTTCCAGATCATTCCCCCCGAGAGCGATTCGCAAGGCTCGACATGGATCATGCTGGGCGATGTGAGCGGAAAAGGGCTGAAAGCGGCGATGGCGGTCTCGCTGATCATCGGCATGATTCGCGCTCTGGCAGCATCCGATAAAACGCCCGCGGAACTGATGTCCGGCATGAATCGGCGGCTCTGCGGGCGGCTCCAGGGCGGCTTCGCCACCTGCATCCTCATGCGAGTCGATCCCGGCGGCAGATGCTCGATCGCCAGCGCGGGACACCTGCCGCCGTTTCTCAACGGGAAGGAGATTGCTTTGCCGCCTGCCCTTCCCCTGGGGCTGAGTTCGGGAACGGTTTACGAAGAGGTTGCGCTGAATTTTCGCGCCGGAGATCATTTCGCGCTCTACACGGACGGACTGCTCGAAGCGCGTTCCAGGTCCGGCGAGCTTTTCGGATTCGAACGGCTGGCGGCGCTGTTCGCAACCAGACCCAACGCTGCAGACGCGACGGATGCCGGGGTCCAGTTCGGGCAGGACGACGACATTACCGTGCTCACGCTCGTGCCGCTTGCCACGGGAGCGGAGGCGAAATCGACACTGATCACGCCCATCGCCGAAGCGTCGATGGCGTGATCTTCGGGAGAGCCGGGCAATCGATTCATCACGGCCCGGATCACGGCGATCCTGGCGCGCTTGCCGAGGCGAACGGAAATACGAATTCCACCCATCCCGCGCATCGTGCGCTGCCCGAATGGCTGGCGCCGCTGGTCGATCCGGTGGAGGTGGATTTCGAGGCGAACTTCGGCAAAACTGTTTTCCCGCGGCCAGGTCTAACACACAAGAACAGCATCTCGCCGGAACGATCGGAGGTTGAGATGAAGATCGTTGCGCCCGCTCTTTCGTTCTGCCTGATTGCGGCTGCCGGGGGCTTTCTGTGCGCGCAGAAACCCGGCAACGACAGCGCAAAGCCCGCCCATTCTTCCGGCTCGCCCGCCACATCGATCTCCAGCAGCCATTCCAACTCTTCCGACAAATCCGGAAACTCCAGTTCG
>JASHQQ010000201.1 GCA_030039035.1 Acidobacteriaceae bacterium
CCTTTTTTGCGCACGGAATGCCCGATCGATTCCGCCGCCTGGGATCATGGATTCTTGGCTTTCCGCGACTTATCAGACTAGTCCACCCGGCCGCATCGCCAACTCACCACACTCATGGCTGCCCTACCCTTCGCTCGCCGCGGCCAGCGCCGGGCGTGGGATCGCATAACTCAACCTTGCGTCTGAGCCGGCGCGCATCCAGTCGCGCTCAGGCCGGTACTGCGGCCCTTTGCGCGCGCGCCGTCGAGGCGAATCCCATGTCCGCGGAGATGCCGCGCACGCATTGCAGCAGATGGGTGGCGATGGACGGCAGCTTTTGCGCGGTGACGCGAAACGACGGCCCGGAGACGCTGACCGCGGCGACGGGAAACCGCTGCGCGTCGAGCACCGGCACGGCGATACAGCGCAGGCCTTCCTCGAGCTCCTCGTCATCGACGGCGTAACCGCGGCGGCGGGTCTTCTCGATCTCGGTGCGCAGGGCGTCGGCATTGGGGATGGTGCGGCTGGTGAAGCGCTCGAAACGCGTGCGGCGAATCACGTCGGCCATGCGCTCCTCGGGCAAAAACGCCAGAATGGCTTTGCCCACCGAGGTGCAATGTACGGGGTTGCTCTGCCCGATGCGCGTGATCATGCGCACCGAGCGCGCCGGCTCGATCTTGTCGATGTAGATGACGTGCGCCTGCTCGAGAACGCTGAGGTGCGCCGTCTCCTCGGTTTCCGCCACCAGGCGGCGCAGGTGCGGCTGGGCGCGGTCGCGCAAATCGTATTGTTCAATGGCCCGGTTGCCGAAGTCGAAAAGGCGCAGCCCCAGGCGGAATTTGCCGCCGCTGGTGCGCTCCACCATGTGATGGCGCTCCAGCACCATCAGAAAGCGATGCGCGGTGCTCTTGTGCAACTGCAGGGAAGTAGCCACCTGCGCGAGACCCAGCGGCGTCGAGCTCTCGCCAAGAAGATCCAGGACGGCAAAAGCCCGGTCCAGGGCCTGAACTTTGTAGGTGCCTTGCGGCGCTCCGTCTCGCATTTTGACCCTTTGTATCGCGCAGTGACTTCCTTTTTCAGTTTCGTGTCTGGAGGGACGGCGTGTCAAGGTTTGGGACGCGCGTAATCAGCCATTGGCTCGCCCGAGCGTCGTGAGGCGAAGAGCCAGTTGCATAAAGACCTTGTCATCCCGAGCGACGTCCGCTGCGCGGGAGCCGAGGAATTCGCGGTTGGGTCTCACAGTCATTGACGAATCTCCGGAAAACCGCACGGGAGCGGCTTGCGTCCGATCACGCAAATCCATCCCTTTCGCAGCTCTTCGAAGACTGCGACTTCGGCATATCCCGCCGCCTGGAAGAGCGCGCGATGATCGTCGACGCTGAGCCGCTGCGAACCGAGCAGACGCATTACCGGGCCGAGCAGCCAGTCGTTGCGCGCGCCACGATACGACTCGGCGACCACCATGAGGCGCCCGCCGGGCTTGAGCACGCGCAGAATCTCGCGCATGTCGGCCTCGACATCCGGCCAGTAGTACTGGGTCTCGATCGCGGTGGCGAGATCGAAGAAACTGTCCGCAAACGGCAGATGCGAGACCGACGCCCGCTCGACAAAGACCCGGCCCTCGGCAATCGGCCGCCGGTTGCGCGCACGCGACTCAGCCACGCTGCCGGGCGCGTAATCGATGCCGTAAACCGCGGCCGCCTTCGCCGCCAGCTTTTCGATCGTCCGCCCGCCGCCGCAGCCGATGTCAAGCGCAACCCCGTCTTTGCCGATCTCGAGATGGGTAAGCGCCCAGTCGGTGAGCGGCGCATGGCTCAGGTTCATCAGCCGCGCAAACAGCCGGCCCACAAAGCGCGTGGGCTTTTTCACCTGCCTGCCCAAGTACACGGCTGCGGCCAGTGCGACGACAACCCGCAATGTGGTGAAGATCGCTGAACGATCCAGTGCAGGCCCCTTTCTCCAGAAATGGTTGCATGAATCCGGTCTTGAAAGGGCACGGCTTCAGCCGTGCCGCGAAAGCCGCATCGACATTGAGCCGCAAAAAATAATTCCTTGCGGCGTGACAAAATTCGATCCTCCTTTCCGCATTACAAGATGAGGGTTAAAAGTAGCGCCCTTCCATCTGGAGAGCCCCGGGGTGAAGGAGGAAACCATGGTCCCCATGATATTGGCCATGCTGCTGGCCAGCGCGATTCCGACGACACCAAAGGTAGCGGTCGTCCCGCGCCTGCTGGTCGGGAGCCAGGGGGGCGGGTCAGTGAGCCCGAAGATCCTGAGCTACAGCTCGACGACCGGCGCCTACGATGGTTTGTTTGCCGATGAGGGGCTAAAGGGCTTGGATCCGCTGGGTATGACCATCGGCCCGGATCAGAACCTGTATGTCGTCGTGACCGATGGACTGACGGTGAACGAGGTGAGGCGCTACAACGGGGTGACGGGCGCGTCGATGGGCGTGTTTGCCAAGGATGGTGGAATGCAGGGCCCGTCGAACGCGGTCTTCGGGCCCGACGGGAACCTGTATGTCAGCAGCTCGAACAATGCGAAGGTGATCCGCTTTCACGGCAAGACGGGCGCCCCCATGGGCGTATTTGCGCACGGTGGAGGACTGCAGTCGCCGTGGGGCCTGACCTTCGGGCCGGATCGCAACCTCTACGTGGTCGACTACAACACCGCGGCCGTGGTGCGCTTCAAGGGCAGCGACGGCGCCTATATGGATACGTTTGTGCCCAAAGGCAGCGCGGGGCTGAGCACGCCGTCCGATCTCAAGTTCGGACCCGACGGGAATCTGTATGTCACCGGTGATTCGTCAAGCGGCTCGGGCATATTTCGTTTTGACCGGCACACCGGCGCGTTCCTCGACATGTTCGTGTCGTTGCCGGATTCAGATTATCCAATGGACCTCGTCTTTGCCGATGGACACCTCTTTTTTACGGTGCAGGGGTCGAAGCCGGGAGTAGGCGAGTGCAACGCGACGACCGGAAAGGACCTCAAGAGGATTGTGCCCGGGGATCGGGGAGGCCTGGAGAACGCCTTTGGCCTGGCATTCGATCCGGAGTAAAAGTGCCGCAGGGAGCATGGGCCTTCAGGCCCTT
>JASHQQ010000202.1 GCA_030039035.1 Acidobacteriaceae bacterium
ACATAGCGACACCTCAAAGCTACTGTAATCCTCAAGTCGAGGGTTACGCGATTTTTCATCCTCTTCGATGGCCGAGGAAGCGCGATTCACATTCATAGCGCCAAATCTGAGGGTCAGGTATACTGGTGGAGACCTTGATGGAACGGCGAAGAACTTGTGCAATTCGTAGTTTCCATAGGCTTACTCCGGCAACGGAGTCCTCCCGGGGAACGAGGAAAACGAGAGAACAAGATGCCAAAGTTGAAAACCCATTCGGGCGCGGCCAAGCGCTTCAGCAAGACCGCCACGGGCAAGATCAAGCGTCGCCAGACGAAGGTGCGCCACATCCTGTCGTCAAAGTCGCCGAAGGTGAAGCGGAAACTGGGCAGAACGGTGCTGGTTTCCGACGGTGATTACGCCAAGGTAGCGCGCATGATTCCCTACGCCTGAGCACAGCGTGGGGCAGAACTTTTGACAGGTAACGTGACACTGCCGCCGACGGGCCAAACGGCCCCGCCGTTGCGAAGTGCGTTGGCAACGGCGAGAGTTCAGGCAATCAGAAGCGAGTGAAGAGGTTCAAAGCGCTGCGCTGAAAAGTGCCGCGCCTCCTGCCTCCAGCCGCTGGACGAAATACAGCTCTTAGCTTTTAGCTCTCAGCTTTCAGCTCATCGTACGGGAACCGGATTTGCGGGTTTAAGCGCGGGACGAGAGGCAGGGGGCGCGGGGGCGGGGCGGAAAAGAAAAAGGAGAACCGACCATGCCACGCGTCAAACGTGGAACCAAGCGCAGCGACCGCCGCAAGAAGATTCTCGAACGGGCGAGCGGCTATTTCCTCACCAAATCGAAGCTCTACCAGGCGGCGCAGGAAGCCGTGGAGCGCGGCCTGAAGTTCGCCTACGTCGGCCGCCGCCAGAAGAAGCGCCAGTTCCGCTCGCTGTGGATCGTGCGCATTGCCGCTGCCGCCAAGCAGAACGGCGCCAGCTACTCGCAACTGATCAACGGCCTGAAGAAAGCCGGCGTCACGCTCGACCGCAAAATCCTCGCCGACATCGCCGTGCACGACGCCTCGGGCTTTACCAGGCTGGTGCAGCAGGCCAAAGCTGCACTGGCAACGGAAAAGGCAGCCTAGCGCGAGCGAGTCAGAAGGTCAGCGAAATGGCTCCGCATCGCGGAGCCATTTTTGTCAGCGCGCCCAAAAAGCCTCACTCCGAAAGTCATTTATTCTGCAGATTGCACATGACAATCGATTCCATTCCGAATCTTTCGGCATTTGACGGCGATTCGCTCGATCGCGCCTTCGCTGCGCTCGAAGAGCGGGCGCGCGCCGATGCCGCCGCGCTGGACGGCTCCGAAGCCGTCGAGGCTTTTCGTCTGCGCTGGATCGGCCGCAAGCAGGGTCTGCTGAGCGAAGTGTCGGGCCGATGGCTGAAAGCCGCGCCGCCTGAAGCCAGGAAGCCCGTGGGCGAGCGATTCAAGGCGCTCAAGGAACTCGTCGAGCGTCTGCTCGAAGATTCCTCGGCTACGGGACCCGGCGATGCCGAGCTTGCCGCCGAAGCCGTCGATATCACGCTGCCGGGCACGCAGCGGCTGATGGGCGCCGAGCACCCCATCACGCGCACCATGAACGAGATCGTCAGCGTCTTTGCAGCGCTCGGCTATTCGGTCGGCGTCGGTCCCGAGGTCGAGACCGATTACTACAACTTCGAGTGCATGAACTTTCCGCCCGATCACCCGGCGCGGGACACGCAGGACACGATCGTGATTGCCGGACAGGAGCGCCGTCCGCCGCGCGAGCGGCTGCTGCTGCGCACGCACACTTCGCCGGTGCAGATGCGCACCATGGAGCAACAACCGCCGCCGGTGCAGATCGTCATCCCCGGCAAGGTACACCGCAACGACGCCGCCGACGCCACGCACTCGCCGATCTTCCACCAGGTCGAGGGCCTCTGCGTCGATACCCATGTCACGTTCAGCGATCTGAAGGGAACGCTGGACCACGCGATGAAGGCGCTCTTCGGTTCGTCGGTCAAGACGCGGTTCTTTCCCTCGTTCTTTCCCTTCACCGAGCCCTCGGCCGACGTGCAGATCAGTTGCATCTTCTGCGGCGGCAAGGGTTGCCGCAAGTGCAAGCACTCGGGCTGGATCGAGCTGCTGGGCTGCGGCATGGTCGACCCCGTGGTCTTTGCCTTCGCCGCCGAAAAACAGCCCGCCTACGACCCGAAAAAGATCTCCGGATTTGCTTTCGGCATGGGCGTGGAAAGGATCGCGATGATGAAGTACGGCATCAGCGAGATCGGGCAGCTCTTTGCGGGGGATATGCGGTTTCTGGGACAGTTTGCGTAAGGCAGCGGAGTTTGCGGAGTTAGCGAGGTTAGCGGAGCTAGCCCGCCCAGAAGCGAGTGAGGAATACAAGAGGATGGCCCGACCCAAGAGCTACCGCGATCTGATCGTTTGGCAGAAGGCCATGGCGTTGGCCCGAGAGACCTACTCGCTCACGAGTAGCCTGCCAGGGAGCGAGGGTCTGGGGCTATTGGTACAAATTCGCCGCGCTGCTGTTTCGGTTCCAAGCAACATTGCCGAAGGACATGGGCGATTAACCGACTCACAGTTTCGGCACTTCCTCGGCAATGCAAGAGGATCGCTCTGTGAGTTGCGGACCCAGATCGAGCTGGCAACTGATCTCGGCTTCCTGAATGAAGAGAAGAGTCGTGAGTTGACCAACCGTGCAGGCGAAGTTGCGAGGCTGATCAATGCACTGATCACAACGCTCGGTAAGTCTCCGAAGCCACGCGAGCAATCCATGCGAGCCAGCACTCGTGCTAACGCCGCTAACTCCGCTGGCTCCGCAGACTCCGCTTAGGTAACGAATCATGAAGATACTCACCAAATGGCTGCGGAGTTACCTGCCGCAATTGGGAGCTGGCGACAAGGAACTCGCCGAAGATCTCACCCTTCGAGGCATTGCCGTCGAAGGCATCTTCGACCTCGGGTCGGGCAACGGCTCGCTCTTCGAGATGGACATCACGACCAACCGCGTCGATGCCATGAATCACTATGGCATCGCCCGTGAAGCGGCGGCGATCTACGGCACGCCTTTGGCTCCGCTGGACCAGACCCTGCCGGAGCCGAGGACCGCGGCTGAGCCGTTTCCTGTGCGCATCGAGGCCGAGGATGGCTGCGGCCGGTTCACGGCGCGCGTGCTGCGCGGCATTACCATCGGTCCGTCGCGCGACTGGTTTCCGGGCGCCGAGGTCGCAACCTGGTTCGGATTGCTCGAGCAGAAGTGCATCTCGAATGCCGTTGACGCCACCAACTTCGCCTGGCTCGCGATGGGCCAGCCCACGCACGCCTTCGATCTCGACAAGCTCGAGGGCGGCATCGTCGTGCGCCGCGCGCGCAAGGGTGAGCGCCTCAAAACGCTCGACGGAGTCGACCGTGAGCTCGATCCCGGCGATCTCATCATCGCCGACCACGCAAAGCCCGTGGGTCTCGCCGGCGTAATGGGCGGCTGGGACACGATGATCACTGCGGCGACCACCAACGTGCTGATCGAGGCAGCATGGTTCGATCCCATGGCCGTGCGCCGCACCGCGCGCCGCCACGGCCTGCACACCGACGCCAGCCATCGCTTCGAGCGCGGCGCGGATTTCAACGCAGCTCCGGTCGCCTCGGCCCTTGTCAGCCGGATTCTGCTGGCCAATGGCGGATGGGTCGAGGGTGACCTGGCGGATGAGCGCGTGCCGGCCCTGGAGGCGCGCACCGCGCGCCGCCGGCCGATCACCCTGGCGATTACGGAAGTGCGCCGCATCCTGGGCACGACGATCGATGAAGAAGGCATCACCGCAGCCACCGTCGAGCATGTGCTCACGGGTCTGGGATGCAGGCTCGCCAACCAGTCCGTCAATGCGGAAAAACCGGTGTGGCTGGTCAAGCTGCCCGGTTGGCGGCTCGATCTCGAGCGCGAGATCGATCTGATCGAAGAAGTGGCCCGTGTTTACGGCTACAATCGCTTCGCCAACACGCTGCCCGCGTTCGGGCATGGCGTTCAGGCCCTGCCCTGGGCAGAGAGCGAAGCGGCGGTGCGCCGCATCTTGCTGGCCGCGGGATTTCACGAGGCCATCGGCAGCACCTTCTGCCCGGCAGCGGAAGCTGCGCAAACCGCGCCGCAGCCGGGCCTCGTGGTTCCGCTGGGCAACCCGCTCAGCGAAGAGGCCGGCGTTCTGCGCCCGTCGCTCATCCCCGGCATGTTGACCATGATCGCCGGCAATCTGCATCGCGACGTGAGCGACGTGCGCCTCTTCGAGCTCGGCGCCGTCTTCAGCGGCGCCACCGACAAAGTGGTCGAGCGACCCTCGCTCGCGTTCGCGGCCGCGGGCGTGCTTCCCGAACAAGGTGCCCTGCGGCCCGGCCGTGTCATGGACTTCTTCGATGTCAAGGGCGTCGTCGGGCAGGTGCTGTCGTGTTTTCAATCGCGGGCCACATACTTCGACCGCTTTGCACCCGAGGCCGGTCTCATGCCGCCGTGGTTGCATCCCCATCGCGCCGCGCGCATGGCCGTGGACGGCGCAACCGTGGGCTGGTTCGGACAATTGCACCCGCGCGAAGCCGCGGCCCGCAAATTCAGGGAAACGGTATTCGCCGGAGAACTCCATCTCGACCGGCTCTACAAGCTCCCGTTGCGCCAGCCGTCCGCGCGCGACATTTCGCGTTTCCAGCCGGTGCATCGCGACTTCTCGCTGATTCTCGACCGCGGCATTCCCTGGGAGCGAATCGAGCACGCGCTGCGCGGCCTGGCTATCCCCGAGATGATCGACTTCCGGCCGCGCGAGGTGTTTCGCGACGCGCGCCTTGGCGAGCAGGAATACTCGCTGCTGCTCGGTGTCACATTCCAGGCGGCCGACCGGACGCTGCGCGAAGAGGAGCTGAACGCATTGCAGACGTCCCTGGTCGAGGCTTTGGGCAGGACCGGCGCGCGTCTTCGAACGTGAATTCCGGCGGGTCTTGTCCATTGCCAGGCGGCCGTACGTCCGGGAAATCGCGTCCGGAAAGAGAAACACCTTCGGGCGCGGAGCAAGGCGCGATTCGGGATATACTGACCGGCATAAAGGCGCATTCTTGCGGGAGGATTTTTCATGGCGGAGAGTTTGTTGACAGGTGAAGGGGCCGCGGTGGCCGAAAGGACCGAAGATCAGGGCAGGGTGGGCATGAGCCCGGACGATTTTGCGGCGCTGGAGGAGCGCGTGCTGCGCGCGATCGATCTTGTGCGCAAGGAGCGGCAGGCACGCAAGGAAGCCGACGAGCGCGCCACGCAGGCGGAAAGCCGCGTCGCGCAGGGCGAAGAGCGCGCCGGCAAGGCCGAGTCGCAACTCGGCGAGAAGAGCCAGCACGTGGAGCGGCTGGAGCGGGACGTGCAGGAACTGCGCGCCGAGCGCGACCAGGTGCGCCAGCGCGTGGAAAAGCTGCTCAAACAGCTCGACTCGCTGGAGTTGTGAGGCGCGGGAATGGCGGAGCACAGACCGGGCTACATTACCGTCGAGATCTACGACCAGACCTACCACCTTGCCGGCGACAATCCCGACCACATTCGCGACCTGGCCGCGCGCGTGGACGCCAAGATGCGCGCGGTGGCGGCGCAGGGCCGCACCGTCGACTCGCTGCGCGTGGCCGTGCTGGCGGCGCTGAATCTTGCCGACGAGCTTTCCGAAGCCGTGCGCAACCTCGGCGCCGACTGGAAGTCGGTGCATGAGCGCGCCGCCCATCTGCGCGTGCTGCTCGACGAGGTTCTCGGCGAAGACCGGAGGGCCGCGCGATAATCGGCTGCCGCCCGACATTGGAAAGCCGCGGAGGATTCCGGCGGAAGAGGTCGGCGCCTTCGCACCGGCACTCTCAAAAAACAGCGGGCCGAAACCGTAACACAGTTCGCGCTCCGCGCGCAAGACTTGCAATTCCTCGCGGGGACACATACTATCCGCATTAGAAGCCGGCCTGCAAAGCAGGTGGGCGGTTAACGCTGGTTGAACCTACATTCATTGAACAGGGGTTCGACTCGACAATCGGTTCTGTGTGCCGTGTCCGCCAGTCCGGAATGCCTAAGGAACCGCGGGGAGCCCCACCGTCCTGGGACGGGTTCACCAGCGCATCACCCACGGCCCCGTGGGCCGGATTTCTGCCTTGCGCGGCTCCTGAGGGAATATCCTTAGTCTCAGGTGTACCCCGTCCTCTTTCACATCGGCGCGGTTGTCGTCCCCGCCTACGGAACTCTTGCCGCACTGGGCGTCCTGGCGGCGCTCGTTCTTGCCCAGCGCACCGCGCGGGTCTGCGCGGTCAATCCGGCACAGGTCTGGAATCTTGGCATCGTCGCCCTGTTTGCCGCGCTCGTCGGATCGCGTCTTCTGCTCGTCTTCGCCAATTGGCGCGATCTCAGCCGCCATCCTTCGTGGCTTTTCGGGCTGGGCATGGTGCATCACCCGCTGGTCGGCGCTGCCGCGGCGCTTTGCGGCGTGTTGGCAGGGCTCGCCTGCGCGCGTTGGCAACGGCTGCCGGTGGCCAGGACGGCCGACGCCCTGGCTGCGCCGCTCGCGCTTGGGCTCGCGTTCGAGCAGGTTGGCGCACTGCTGGCCGGATCCGGCTACGGTACTTCGACCACCGCGCGCTGGGCTGTTACGTATAACAGCTTTCTCGCCGCGCGCTGGAGCGGCACTCCTCTCGGCGTTCCTTTGCATCCGGTGCAGGCCTACGCCGCGCTGGCCCATCTCACCATTGCCGTCTGTCTGCTGCTGTGGCTGCCGCTGCGCCGCCAGGCCGGCGACCTGGCCGGACTATGGATGATGATGACCGGAGCGACCGTCTTCGTCACCGAGCTTTGGCGCGACCCCGTGGGCCGCGGCTCGTTTTTCGGCGGCGCGCTCGATGGTCCGCAACTGGCGGCGATCGCGCTGGTGCTTGCCGGGGGCGTCATGTTGCGCGAACGCAAATCGCAGCCCAACGGGCCATCCTCCGGCGTGGCAGCGCCTGACACGCCGACCGATGCGCGACGCGAGGCGGGCCATGCCTGAAGCCCGCACCATCGCGGTTGCAACCGCGGCGGCCGGCCAGCGTCTCGACCGCTTCCTCGCCGCCCAACTGGAAGGTGTGAGCCGCTCGCGCATCCAGTTGTTGCTCGACCAGGGCGATGTGCTGGTCGACGGCGAGCGCAGGAAGCCGTCTTTGCGCCTCCAGGGAACTGAAACCATCGCCATCCTGGGCGAGCCGCACCCGGCCCCGCTGAAAGCGGTTCCCGAGGCTATCCCGCTCCAAGTCGTCTATGAAGATTCCGATCTCGCCGTGATCGACAAGCCGGCGGGCATGATGGTCCATGCCGGCTCGGGGACCAGCGACGCGACGCGCAGCCGCGGCACGCTCGTCAACGCACTGCTTTTTCGCTTTCAATCGCTCTCCGGCGCCGGCGGCGAGCTTCGCCCCGGTATCGTTCACCGGCTCGACAAAGACACCAGCGGTCTCATCGTCGTGGCCAGGAACGACCGCGCGCACGCGGCGCTCGCGGCTATGTTCGCCGGGCGCCGCATGCGGAAGACGTATATTGCGCTGGTGCATGGCACGCTGAAGGCGCAGAAGGGAACGATCGACGCCGCCGTCGGGCGCGACCCGCTGCGGCGCACGCGCATGACCGCGCGGCCCACACAAAACGCCCGCTCCGCCGTCTCTCACTACGAGATCATACAAAGGCTCGATACCCGTTTCGGCAAATTCACGCTCATCAACGTGCGCATCGAAACCGGACGAACCCATCAGATTCGCGTGCACATGGCCTCGATCGGGCATCCGGTGGTTGGAGACACGCTGTACGGTGCGGCCGGCCAGTTGACCGAAACAGCGCCGCGCAAGCGGGAACCCGGGAAACTGCGCCTGGGAAGAAACTTCCTGCACGCCGCGGAACTTGAATTTGCCCATCCGCTCACGGGCAGGCTGCTGGATCTGAAATCGCCGCTGCCCCGGGAGTTGGAGGACTTTCTGGACCGGCTCGAACGAGTCGGATAGGCCGTGCCGGTGTTCAGGGAAACGGGCCGCTTTTGCGGATTTTCCGCTGTTGATAAAATGGAGATGGAATGACGAAACAGCTATATGGCTACGTGCTTGCGGCGTTGCTGGCGCCGGCCGCCGGTGCTGCGCAGCAACCGCCGGCGCAGCCTGGCCCGCAAAACGCGCAACCGGCTCCTGCGGCCGCATCGTCCGCCCAATCGGCCCAGGCGCAACCACCCCAGCAGCCCGGGGCCGCCACCGACCAGTCTGACGCCGGCGCCCCCACCATCCGCCTGCCCGTCAACGAGGTCAACCTCATCTTCACGGTGACCGACAAGCATGGCCACTATATCCCCAATCTGCAGCAAAGCGACTTCGCGTTGCTCGACGACGGCCGCGCTCCGGCCAAAGTGAACTCGTTTCACCAGCAGATCAACCTTCCCTTGCGCGTCGGCATCGTGATCGACGCCAGCACGTCGATCCGCTCGCGCTTCCAGTTCGAGCAGCAGTCGGCCACCGAGTTCCTGCAGCAGGTCATCAAGCCGCAAAGCGATCGCGCCTTTGTGATGGGCTTCGACGTGACGCCCACCGTCGAGCAGTCGTGGAGCAACAATCTTGACGGTCTCGAAGCGGGCATCAATCGCCTGCGCCCCGGCGGCGGCACCGCGCTCTACGACGCTGTTTATACCGCCTGCCGCGACGACCTGCTGCCCGAGCGCGGGCCTGAGCCGGTACGGAAAGCGATGATCCTCATCTCCGACGGCGACGACAACCAGAGCCGCGCTTATCTTGAGGACGCCATCAAGATGTGCGAGCGCGCCGAGACCATCGTTTACGCCATCAGCACCAACTGGACGCCCAGCCGCGGCAAGGGCGATGAGGTCCTCGAGAAGCTCGCCACGGCCACCGGCGGCAATGCGCTTTTTCCGCCCTCGGTCGAGGAGATGTCCTCCAGCTTCCACGCCATCGAAGAGGAGTTACGCAGCCAGTACGCTTTGGACTACACGCCAGCGGATTTCAAAATGGACGGCGCCTTTCGCACCATTTATCTCTTCTGCAACGATCGCCGTTACCAGGTCCGCGCCAAGAAGGGATATTTTGCCCCCAGGCAGTGAGATGGTGCCCCACACCCGCAGAACTCCCGGCGAGGCACGGTCAGAGATATGCCTGTCTGACGCAAATTCCTCGAGGCAGTGCACAGCCCGGTTTGAAGGGTTCGGCTTCACAGGATCCGGAAGGGTGCCTGCAACCATTGCCATGTAACCGGGCACGACTTTCAGTCGTGTCGGGGAAACGCCGGTCAGGTTTGGCTTTTCGCGGGATTCAGCCCGCGAAAAAACGGCACTCCTCGTCCTTTTCCGGCCTTTGAAGCCCGTACCCTCGCACCCTCTGAATGAGCCGAGGAAAGCGGCGACGGAGAGGCAACAGAACAGCAGACCGGGGGGGCTGAAGAGTGCGCGTGAGAACTCGTTTTGGCGTGCCTTCGGCGTACGAATTGGAGGGAGCAGCAGCCTTTAGGCTGCTGAATTCAGCCGAAGTGGCTTTAGCCACGGGTCTTTTGATACCGACTTTATGGCCTTGGTAAAAGTTCTCACGCATGCACTGAAGCCCTGCTCGATTTGCGCCGCTTGCGGCCCGACTGAAGCCGGGCCCTGTTACGGGTCCGGTGTGGCGAGAGTTTTTCCGCAGCCTCTTCAGCTCGTGCGCTCCCAGCGGGAAAAGATTCGCGGACTCTACTTCCCGAAAGAGGAAGTTCGCCTTCGTAGCTGTCCGATTTCGGTTCACCTGCAAATACTTTCGTTCCCGGCTATCGCCGGTCGTGGATTGGACGATGTAATGAAAGAGGTCCACACTGCATCAGGAGTCGTCCGTTGATCCGTCAGTCGGTGTCGTGCGATATTTGCGGAACCGAAAAAAGGCTGACCAATCATTGGTTTGTGGCCCACGAGCAGTCGGGTGAACTGCGTCTGAGCGGATGGAACTCGCGCAACCGCTCGCGCGCCGGCTCGAAACATCTATGCGGGCAAACCTGCCTGCACAAGCTGGTGGACGAATTCATGGCGCGCAGCTTGTCGGCGCGCTCGGCCGGTGCCGAAACCCAGGCATCGGAAAAACCGCCGGCCACCGTCACCGGCCTGATCTCCGGCGCCGCTTGCGCACTGGAGGAATCCTCGGCGCGGCTGCTGGTTCCGCTCCCTCCGGCGCCGCCGCTTTTGCCCATCATTCCGCCGCGCGCGGCACGGGCCGACTCCCAGGCGCGGTTTCCCGTCGAATCGGCGGCAACGCTGATGGACGAGGCTCCCGACTGCTCCGCACCCAAAAGGCGCGCCGAGGCCTGGCAGCGGGAGCGCGCGCGCGAGCTGCGCTCGGCGAACAGCCGGCTGGAGACCACCGCCCATGGCTCCCGCTCCTGACCGGCGGAAGGAGAAGCCGCCATGCTCCTCGATCTGATCCTCGCTGCCATCGCGATCCTGCCGCTGGCGACGATGAGCATTTCCGGCTCGAACCGCGATGAATTCCGGAGTCGCCGGACGCGATAGTCCGCGAGCCGACGAGTTGTAACACAATCCCTTTTGGCGCTTGTCGTTGGATGTCCCGAATCCGGATCGCGATGCGAAAAGAACAGCCATGTCATCCTGAGCGAGGTCTGGTGCAAGCACCGCGCCAAACGAGTCAAACGATCTGCGACCAGGGCCGCTGACGGATCAACGAATCGTTGGCTCTCCGCGTCAATTCGACGGTTCCAGCATCTCCAGCAGTCCTGCCTCGTCGATCACCGGCACCTTGAGCTCATGGGCCTTGTCCAGCTTCGAGCCGGCTTCTTCGCCGGCAACCACAAAGCTGGTCTTTTTGCTCACCGATCCCGATACCTTGCCGCCGGCCTCTTCGATCCTCTTTTTGGCATCGTCGCGCGTCAGGTTGGGCAGCGTGCCGGTGAGCACGAAAGTCAGCCCGGCAAGCCGGGTCGATCGCTGCTTCTTCTCTGCCGTCATCTTCACGCCGGAATGCCTGAGGCGCTCGACGAGCTCGCGATTGGCCGGCTGCGAAAAAAACTCCACGATCGCCCCGGAGACGCGCGGGCCGACCTCTTCCACTTGCGAAAGCTCCTCGGCCGACGCGCCCATGATGGCATCGATCGATCCGAACTCCTGCGCCAGCAACTCGGCCGTACGCTCGCCCACAAAGCGGATGCTCAGGCCCATCAGCACGCGCGCCAGCCCCGCATGCTTCGAATTTTTGATCTCGTCGAGCAACGTGCGCGCCGATTTTTCCGCGAATCGCTCCAGTTCGACGAGCTGCTCCTCGGTCAGCGAATAGAGATCTGCAACGCTGTGCACAAGGCCGCGCTCCATGAGCTGCTGCACCACTGCTTCGCCCAGTCCCTCGATGTTCATAACGCCGCGGCTGCCGAAGTGCAGCAGGCTTTCGCGCAGCTTGGCCGGGCAGGCCGCGTTGACGCAGCGGGAATCGGCTTCGCCCTCGGCGCGGACGACCGCGCTGCCGCAATCGGGGCAGTGCGTGGGCCACACGAACTTGTGCGTCCCCCGCGGATGTTCGGCGTCCTCGACGACCTCGACCACCTTGGGAATTACGTCGCCGCCGCGCTCCACCCTGACCCAGTCGCCGACCAGCAGTCCCATGCGTTCGATAAAGTCGGAATTGTGCAGCGTGGCGCGGCTCACCGTCACGCCGCCGACGAAGACCGGCTGGAGCACCGCCGTCGGTGTGAGCTTGCCGCTGCGGCCCACGGTGATCAGGATGCCCTCCATCCGGGTGATGGCCGATTCCGCGGTGAACTTGTAGGCAATGGCCCAGCGCGGCGCCCGGCCGGTGTAGCCCAGCCGCTGCTGCGTCGGGTGCGCGTCGACCTTGAAGACCACGCCGTCGATCTCGTAACCGAGAGTGTCGCGCTGCTTCTCCGTCGCTTCAATAAAGTGCATCATGTTGTCGACCGAATCCACGCGCCCGCGGTGCGGATTCACCCGAAAGCCCAGGGCGGTGAGCGCATCGAGCGTGGCCACCTGTCCCGCGGCAAGGTACTCGCCGTCGACGAGCAGGAAGTAGGCGAAGAAGACGAGGCCGCGCGTGGCCACGATCCGCGAATCGAGTGTGCGCACGGTTCCCGCCGCGGAGTTGCGAGGATTGACAAACGGCGGCAGCCCCTCGCGTTCGCGCTCCTCGTTGGTGTGCAGGAACGCCTTCTCGGGCATGACGGCCTCGCCGCGAACTTCGAATCCCCGCGGCAGGCCGGCCTTTTTCAGCTTGTCGGACCCGATGGTCAAAGGAATGCTGCGAATGGTCCGGATGTTCGAGGTGACGTCCTCGCCGATCTGGCCGTCGCCGCGCGTCACACCGCGCTCCAGCCGCGCCGCGCCATCTTCGGCCCGCGCGTAGTGCAGCGCCACGCTCAGGCCGTCGAGCTTGAGCTCCGATGTGTACTCGACCGGGAGCCTCCCCGCGAGTTCGCGCACGCGGCGATCCCAGTCGGCCAGCTCCTCGCGCGAGTAGGCGTTGTCAAGACTGAGCATGGGCCGCGAGTGCCGCACTTTGGCGAAGCCCTCGGCCGGCTTGCCGCCCACGCGCTGCGTCGGCGAGTCCGGCGTGACCAGTTCCGGATGTGCAGCTTCGAGCTTCTTGAGCTCGTTCATCAGCGCGTCGTACCCGGCGTCGCTGATTCCCGGCGCGTCGAGAACGTAGTAGAGGTGTTCGTGATGGCGGATTTGCATCCGCAGTTCCCCGATCCTGCGCGCGGCGTCGTGCGTGGTCATAGCCATGGATTATAGAGAGCGGTGCAGGCAATGCGCGGACGGTTTCCGGACCGCCGGCCTGCATCATGGCTTGGCATCGTTCGCGCCCTTCAGCCCGCGGAACTTCAGCATCGGTTCGATGCTCGGCTCCGCGCCCAGCCACGTGGAATACATCTTTGCCAGGTCCTGGGTGTTGCCGCGCGACAAGATCATTTGCCGGAAGCGGTCGCCGTTGGCGCGGGTCAGGCCGCCATGATCCTCGAACCACTGGAAGGCGTCGTCGTCGAGCATCTCCGTCCAGAGATACGCGTAATAGCCGGCGGCATAGCCGTTGAACCAGATGTGAAGAAAGTAGCTCGACCGGTAGCGTGGCGGCACGGCAGCGAGCCAGAGATGCGTCCTTGTCAGGGCTTCCTTCTCGAAGATGTCGGGATCCTGAAGCGGCGCCGTGGCCGGAAGCGTGTGCCACTGCAGGTCGAGCTCGGCCGCGGCCAGCAGCTCGGTGAGAAGGTAACCCTGGTTGAATTTCGCTGCCTTCTGGATTTTGGCCGCCAGCTCCGCCGGCATGGGCGCGCCGGTCTGGTAGTGATGCGCGAAGTGCGCGAAGACTTCGGGGTAGCTGGCCCAATGCTCGTTGAACTGCGACGGGAACTCGACAAAGTCCCGCGCCACCTGCGTGCCCGACAGGCTGGGATACTCGGTGTCGGCAAACATGCCGTGCAGCGCGTGGCCGAACTCGTGGAACATCGTGGTCACATCCTCGAAGCTGATGAGAGCGGGCTGCCCCGGCGCGGGTTTGTCGAAGTTCGCCACGTTGTAAACCACGGGCAGTGTGCCCAGCAGCTTCGACTGGCCGACAAGATTGTTCATCCACGCTCCGCCATCCTTGTTGTCCCGCTTGAAGTAGTCGCAATAGAACAGCGCCAGAGGCTTGCCGTCCGCATCGGAAACTTCGAAGACGCGCACGTCCGGCTGATAGACCGGAATGTCGTGCCGCTCCTTGAAAGTAAGGCCGTAGAGCTGGTGCGCGGCGTAAAACACGCCGTTCTGCAAGACGCTATTGAGCTCGAAGTAGGGTTTTACCTGACTCTCATCGAGGTCGTACTTTGCCTTGCGCACCTGTTCGGCGTAGAAGTTCCAGTCCCATGGCGCCAGCGTGAAGCCGCCATGCTGCGCGTCGATGACCGACTGGATCTCTTGCGCCTCGCTCGCCGCTTTGGCCGTCGCGGCCGGCACCAGCGCATCGACAAAATGCAGCGCCGCCTCGGGCGTCCTGGCCATCTGGTCGGTAAGAGCCCACGCTGCGTAGTTCGGGTAACCGAGCAGCGCGGCCTTTTGCTCGCGCAACTGGGCAAGGCGCGCAATGGTGGCGCGCGTGTCGTTGGCATCGCCGTGCTCGGCGCGATTCCATGAGTCCTCGAAGATCGACTGCCGGGTGGCGCGATTCGCGAGGAAAGTCAGATCGGGCTGCTGCGTGGTGTTCTGCAGCGGGATCAGCCAACCCTGCTGCTTGCGGGCCTTTGCGGCTTCGGCTGCGGCGGTGACCTGCTCCTCGCTCAGGCCGGCGAGCGCCGATTCGTCGGTGGTCAAATAGGCGCCGGCCTTCGCGGCCGCCAGCAGCTTGTTCTCGAAAGCGTTGGAAAGGCTCGAGTCCTCTTCGTTGATCTTTTTCAAGCGCGCCTTGTCGGCCTCGGAAAGATTCGCGCCGGCATGCACAAACTGCTGGTACTGGTACTCGACCAGGCGC
>JASHQQ010000203.1 GCA_030039035.1 Acidobacteriaceae bacterium
TCGGTGGTGCGCGGCCAGCCCAGCGGCGGCTTTTCCTTTTGCCAGGACTTGAGAAGCGGTTTGTCGCTCCATTTGGGCGTGAACGACGGATTGGGGCTGATGCGGTTCAGCCGCTCATAGACCACCCAGGCGCCGCGCGCCGCATAAACGGCCGCTTTTTCGGCGTACTTGATCGTTTTTCCCATGGTGCGATCTCCTTATTCTGGTTTCGCTTGCGGCGAGCCACCGGCTGATTGCGGGGAATTTGCCCGGATTCGATGGGGTTCGCGAATCCGCTGCCCCGAGAATTCGTCTCGCCGAAGCGCACACCTCACCGGGGGGGCAGGAGTGCCATTTCAGGCTAGTTTTCCAGCCCCGGCAGCGCCAAGCCGCCTGCAGCGAACGGGGATATGGGTCAGTAAATGGCAAATCGCGGCACTGGAACGGGTTCTGCTCCACATTTTCTGGCAGCCGCCCCATTGCCGGAACGCAAGCCGCTTTGCGATGATATCTGCTCCTGAACAAGGGGGGCTTATGCACGATCGGGCTCACTTTGCAGATCTCCTCGTCTTGGCGCGATCCACTTCTGCATCTCTTCTCTTCCTCCTGATCCCGGTATGTCTGCCAGGACAGCCCAAATACAACGAGACCGTGCTGCACACATTTGCCGGCGGAAGCGATGGAGCACAGCCTCAGGCGGGTCTCATTGCAGACAGCAGAGGGAACCTCTACGGCACAACCTATGCGGGCGGCGACACTACAGCGTGCGCACCCGCGGGCTGCGGCGTGGTTTTCGAGCTATCTCCTCCGACGAAAGCAGGGCAGCCATGGGCCGAGACCGTTCTCTACGCCTTCAAAGGCGGCGCCGACGGTTTGTGGCCGTCGGCGGGACTGGTCTTCGATGCGCGCGGCAACCTCTACGGCACAACTTATGCGGGCGGCGAGCGGCAAATCTGTCTTTATCCTGAGGGGCCCTTGGGCTGCGGGGTGGTTTTCGAACTCAGCCCACCGGCCACCGGCAAAGGGAAATGGACATACCATGTGCTCTACACCTTCCTCGGCAACAACAGCTCCACCGGCACGGATATTCTCGACGGAGCCGGCCCGCTCTCGACACTGGTCTTCGACACCAGGGGGAATCTCTATGGAACCACCTACAGCGGCGGAGCGATCAATGCCTGCGCGGGCCCGGGGGTTCACGGATGCGGCACCATCTTCGAGCTTTCGCCGCCCGCCACTGCAGATGGGGCCTGGACGGAAACTGTGCTGTACATCGAGGGCTCGAGTTGGCTCCCTGCCGCCGGAGTGGTTCTCGATGGCGAAGGCAATCTCTACGGCACAAGCTCGTTTGGCGCGGGTGCTGGCTGCGACTACATGCCGTACATCTACGGTTGCGGAAGTGTCTTCGAGCTGAGCCCGCCGGCCAACGGTAAAGGGCCGTGGATCGAAACGGTGCTCCACAGATTTACAAGCGGCAGCGATGGCGCGACGCCTCTTGCCGGTGTGATTCTCGATGCCAGAGGGAATCTCTACGGCACAGCCAAGGCCGGCGGAGGCCCTTATGACTGCTGCGGCGTGGTCTTCCGGCTCAGCCCGCCCGCCAGCGGCAAAGGACCCTGGACTGAGACTGTGCTCCACACGTTCACCGGTGAGGCCGATGGCGGAGTTCCCGAAGCACCTCTGATTTTCGACGCAAAGGGCCATCTCTATGGCACCACCTCGCTTTATGGATACCCTGCGATCATCGGAAACTACGAGGACGGTGTGGTCTTCGAGCTGAGCCCACCGGCCACCGCCAATGGCGAATGGGATGACGATGTTCTTTACACGTTTTGTTCCAGCGTGAATTGCGCCGATGGGGGAGTGCCGGCCGCTGGCCTCATCTACGATGCGGCAGGAAACCTCTACGGCACGACCCAGGAACGCGGCGATCTCTCAGCCTGCGATCGAGAGGGCTGCGGCGTGGTCTTCAGACTTAGCCTGGCCCAAGAACCCGCGGCAACGGCGACTATGCTGCGCGTGACGCCCTCCAGCGCCGCTGCAGGCTCGCCAAGCCCCGTGAAGTTGACGGCAACGGTCTTCGATGAATCCGGCCCCGGCACTCCGAGCGGATCCGTCTCGTTCTTGAACGGATCGAAGGAACTCGGAACACACGCTCTGAACGGCGGCTTGGCCACGCTCCAGTACGATCCTGCCACGCTGGGCGTCGGCAGCTACGCCATGACCGCTCGCTACGGCGGCGACAGCCTGTTCGACGCTTCTGATTCACCGTCTGCACGGCTCAGCATCCTCAAGGCGCAAGCCATAACCTGGCCGAAGATTATCGGAACGTACTACGCCGCGTCGAAGCTCCCCTTGAAGGCACACGCTAGCTCTGGTCTTGCAGTAACCTTTGCTTCTGAGACGCCGAAGGTATGCACCGTTTCAAAGGCGACCGCCTCGCTGCTCATTGCCGGGAATTGCACGATTCGAGCGGCCCAGGCAGGAAACGCGATCTATGCGTCGGCACAGCCGGTGTCGCAGAGCATCGTGGTCCAAAAAAAATAGCCGCCGCCTATCGCAATTCCTGAGTCACCGTGTCCGGAAGCCGCAGCACTCAAGTCGACGCGAACCTCAGGGAGCGGCGACCTTGCACAGGATTCGAAAGGCCACGCCTACTCAGGAATTGCCGTACCCCGCTTCCATTCAGAGAGTCAGGGCCGTGGGCCCTCTTGCGCGCGGAAAAAGCGCGCTGAACTCCGCTCCACTCTGCTATAGTGTCGGCGGATTCCTTCTGAGAATTTTCATTGTTGCTTCCCCC
>JASHQQ010000204.1 GCA_030039035.1 Acidobacteriaceae bacterium
GCGCCAGTTGGATCGCCTCTTGCGCCGCCCGCCACCAGTCTTCGGGATCCTGCTCGGCCCAGCCGGGATGCGGCGTGCGGAAGGGCGCGTGCTCGCTTGAGGCTCCGGCGATCAGGTTTCCGTCCGCGTCCACAACCACGGCTCGCGTGCCGCCCGTGCCCACATCCATGCCAAGGAACCACATAGGCTCTCTCCGCATAAATCGATTTTTTCCGGCGCAGATCAGCATAACAGTTCGATTTCGGGGATTGCGACGGCGGCCGGATTCAGTTGCCCTTTGGAAAAACGAAGGGATTCTTCGGCAGGGTCGAAGATTCTGTCCCGCCATGTCCGCTTCCGCAAACCCGGACGCGGAAAAGGATGGGGCAACCCCTCGAACAAGCAGGGCCGGAGAGAGCCACTTTCATGAGACTTCGCCGACGTCCGTAATGAGTTTGACTCGCGCGCCGATATACCCTGAAAGGCTCTGCCTCGAAGAGAGTCTGCCCGCAGGGCCGGTGGCACGCAACGAGAGGCGAGAGAATCGCGGAGGCGATATTGGCCGGAACGTATAACGGATGGCTGGTGGTTGCGGCGCTCGCGATGGGAGTGCTCGCCTCGTACACGGCATTCGATATGGCCACGCGCGTCGGCTCCGTTCCCGGCCAGATTGCGCGATGGTGGCGCGCCGGCGGTTCGGTGGCGTTGGCCGTGGGCGTCTGGTCGATGCATTTTCTCGCCATGCTCGCCTTCCATCTGCCCATCTCCATGGGCTACGATCCGGAGATCGTTTTTCTTTCGCTGCTCGTCGCCGTCGCTTCGTCGTTTTTCGCCTTCTGGATCGTTTGCCGGCCCCAACCTTCCCGCGTTCGCGTGGCCCTTGGCGCGTTACTGATAGGCACGGGAGTCGCCTGCATGCACTACACCGGCATGGCGGCGATGGAAATGAATCCGCCCATCCGCTACAGCCGGCCCTTGTTCCTGCTGTCCGTGGTCATCGCCGTGGCCGCTTCGGGAGCCGGGTTCGGGATGGCTTCGCGCAGGCCGCGGAAGCCCGCGCATGTCAAGTTGCTGCGCTCGTGCGCGGCCCTGGTCATGGGCGGCGGCATCGCCGGCATGCACTTCACGGGCATGGCAGCCGCGCAGTTTTCGGCCGACAGCGTTTGCGCCATGGGTCTGGCGCGGGTTCCCATCACCCTCGTGGCCCTGCTGATTCTCTTTTTTGCGGGCGGCGTGGTGTCGTTCGCACTGGTCACATCGCTTCTCGACGCGAGCATCAGGGCGCACACCGCAGTCCTGCAGAACTCGCTCGAAGACGCCAACCGCAGGCTGGAGTTCCTGGCCATGCATGACCGGCTGACCGGGCTTCCCAACCGCACGCTGCTCGAGGATCGCCTCGAGCAGGAGCTGCGCAACGCCCGGCGGCTCAGGAGCCGGCTCTCCGTTCTGTTCATGGACCTCGACGGTTTCAAGCAGATCAACGACGCCTTCGGCCACCACATCGGCGACAGGCTGCTGGTCGAGGCAGCCAACCGGATCCGCACGGTTCCGCGCGAGCGGGACACGCTGGCCCGCATTGGCGGCGATGAATTCGTGCTGCTCGTCAACTCCGGCGATCCGGGCGACGTGGCCAACCTCGCCAACCGGCTGGTGAGCGTGGTCAGCCGGTCCTTTGTTATCGACGGGAGTGAATGCTGGATCTCGCTGAGCTTGGGCGTCGCGATCTATGACGGAGGCGAGGCCGACGCGGCGGACCTGTTGCAGCAGGCCGATATTGCCATGTACCGCGCCAAGACACAGGGACGGAACGGCTATTGCTTCTTTGAAGCCTCAATGAACGCCGACGCGCAAAAGCAGGTGCAGCTCTTCAAGGATCTGAGCGCGGCGCTGGAGCGGCGGGAACTGATGCTTCACTATCAGCCCAAATTCGACGCCGCCGACGGCTCCTGCATTGGCGCCGAGGCGCTGCTTCGCTGGCATCATCCCGCCTGGGGTCCCGTTCCCCTGAACCTGTTCATCCCCGTGGCCGAAAAGACACGGCTGATCATTCCCATCGGTCAGTGGGTGCTCGAGGAGGCGTGCCGCCAGATGCGCGCCTGGCGCGACGCTGGACTTCCATTGGCGAACGTGGCTGTCAACTTTTCCGCCCATCAGCTCAGTCACCCCGGCCTTGTGTCGATGGTGAACGACACACTGGAGCGCTACGCCCTGGAACCGCGCAACCTGACGCTCGAGATCACCGAGTCGTCGGCGATGCACAACGTGGAAGTGAGCGTCGCCATCCTGCAGCAGCTCCATGAGATGGGCGTGCGAATCTCCATCGACGATTTCGGCACGGGATACTCGAGCCTGCTCTATCTGAAACGCCTTTCTGCGTCCGAACTAAAAATCGACCGCCAGTTCGTCCGCGACTTGACGAGCAATCCCGAAGACGCGGCCATCGTCGCGGCCATCGTGGCCATGGGCAGGACGCTGCATCTGAAGATCGTCGCCGAAGGCGTCGAGACGGTGGAGCAGCGCGAGTTCCTCGCCCGGCTGGGCTGCGACTCGCTGCAGGGCTACCTGCTGGGACGGCCCATGCCGGCGGACGAATTCTTCAGGACTGCGCTCGCCGGCAAGCACGCGGCCGGTGCTCCCGTTTCCATCGCGGAATTTCGCGTCGCCTGAGATCGGGCGATTCGCTGCGTACACGGTTTTTTGCAAGCCCGTGGCGAGCGCGCTCCGCGCCCGCGCTCTTCTATTCGCAGCGCAGGGCTGTCGCCGGTTCCACGCGCGAGGCGCGCCGCGCCGGCAGATAGCCGGCCAGCGTGCTCAAGGCAATGAGCAATACCATGGCGCCGAGAAGGCTGGACGGGTCAGTCGGCTCCAGGCCGTAGAGCAGGCTCGTCACCAAACGCTCGCCTTCCAAAGTGGCAGGAATACCAATTGCGACCCCTGCCGTAACGAGCGCGAGAATCTCGCGCATCACCAGTCCAAGCACGTGCGCGGGCCTTGCACCAAGCGCCATGCGCACCCCGATCTCGTTGGTGCGACGAGCGACGAGATACGACATCAGGCCGTAGATGCCGACGCTCGAAAGAAAGACCGCCAGCAGGCCGAAGAAGGAGCAGAGCTGCGCCATCACGCGCTGGCCGGAGAGGGAATCCGCAAGCCGCTGGTCGAGAGTTTCGACGCGAGTGATGGGCAGGTTGCGATCGATCGCATGAATCGTCTTCTGCACCCCGGATGCGATCGCGTCCCGGTCGCCGGAATAACGCACCTCGAAATCGCGAAAATACTGCGCGCCGGGATCGACAGGATAGTAATCGATCGTGTGGTCCTCGGCAGGTTCATCGAGCGAGTCGAACTTCACGTCTTCGGCCACTCCGATCACCGCGAACTGGCCGTCGCTTTTCTGATTTCCGAGCCCGTAATGGCGGCCGATCGGCGAACCTGCGGGAAACATCGTCTTCGCCATCTGCCGGCTGACGATAACGCCCCTGATCTTTGAGGCTGCCGAGTCCTCCGGGACGAATCCGCGTCCGGCAACAATGGGTATGCCCATCACGGCGAAGTAGTCCTTGCCCACGATGTTGTGCTTCACATCGATGGTCTTGTCGTTGTCGAATCCCTGGACAAAGACCTTGCAGTTCCAGCTTCCCTCGCCGAAGGTCCAGCTCGAGTAGCTCGCGGCCACGATTCCGGGCATCGCGCTCACGCGCTCCTGCACTTCGCGATGGAGCCCCGGCAGGCGGGAATCATCCGGCTTGTAGCCCGCCGAGCTCTCGTCCAGGCTGAACAGAAGCACATTCTCTTTCCTGAACCCCGAATCGACGTTGTAGAGGTTGACGAGCGTGCGCAAAAAAAGCGCCGAGCCGACAAGCAGAACCAGCGCAAGCGCAACCTGCGAGATCACGAGCGCCTTGGCGAGGGGGCTCCTGGCCGCGCCGGTCGAAGCGCCGCGGCCATCCTTCAATGCATCGGTAAGTTCGAGGCGGGTGGCGCGCACGGCCGGAACCGTGCCAAAGAGAATGGCAGTCGACACCGTCACGCCGAGAGCAAAGAGCAGCAACTGTGTATTGAGCGAGACGTCGACGGGCGCGAATTCATGCCCGGCGGAAACCATTCGCAGCAGCAGCCGGCTCAAATACGGCGCAGACGCGGCGCCCATCGCTCCGCCGGCAAGCGCCAGCACCAGGCTCTCCGTCAAAAGCTGGCGCACGATGCGCAGCCGGCCGGCGCCCAGGGCCTGACGAACGGCAAGTTCGCGGGCCCTCGCCGTGGAGCGCGCCAGCAGCAGGTTGGCGATGTTGGCGCAGGCGATCAACAGGACCAGCGAGGCCACGGCCATCAGGATATGCAGCGGTTGCGACGACGCGCGGCGAAGGCCCGAGATTCCTTTGGCCATTGGGGAAAGCGGCACCCGCCGATGCTGCAGGATTTTTGCGTTGTCACCCTGATGCGGCCCTTCGGGAAACGTCGGCAGCAACTGGTGAAAGATTTGCTGAAAGACGACGTTGATGTTGGTCGATGCTTCTTCGATGGTCACGCCCGGCTTCAGCCGTCCAAAGATGTAGAGTGACTCGGCCGTATAGTCCCTGTATCCGCCCCAGTGCGGCGGAACGGCGGCGCTCATCGACAGCGGAATCCAGATATCCGGAGCGTCGCCGACCTTGGTCCCGAAGAACTCCCGCGGCGCCACGCCCACGATGGAATAGATCGTCTTGTCGATGCGAATAGTCTGGCTCAGCACGTCGGGATCGCGCCCCATCCGCCGGTTCCACCACGAATAGCTCACCACGGCGACGGGATGATTGCCCTCAGAGTCGTCGTCGCGGTCGCTGAAGACGCGGCCCAGCATGGCCTTTACGCCCAGCGTTTCAAAGTAGGTTCCCGAAACGAGCTGAACCTGCATGGGCTCCTGCTCGCGTCGCCCGCCAACGTAGCCGTACACGTCGTTGTTCATGCTGAACATTGCGGCCGTGTCGGTGAACACCTGGTTCTGCTTCTGAATCTGGCGGTAGACCGGATAGGCATAAAGGTCGTTCCTGGCGAATTCGTCCGAGATGCCAGCGGCTCTCACGTCTCCGAGAATGAAAAGGAGTCCTGGATCGCGGACCGGCAGCGAGCGCAGCAGGATGGCATCGATCAGCGAAAAGATGGCCGTGTTGGCCCCGATGCCCAGCGCCAATGACAACAGCGCCATCGCCGTGATTCCCGGGCTGCGCAGCATGGCACGCACGGCGTAGACCGTGTCCTGCGCGAGGCTCTCGAGCCACGTCCATCCCCACGCGGCTTGGCTTTTTTCTTTGAGCACCGTTGCATTTCCGAATCGAACCCGCGCTGCTGTACCCGCCTCGTCCTCGCGTAATCCGCGCTCCTGCTCCCGTTGCCGGCGCAGGTCGACGTGCAGGCGCATCTCCTCTTCGAGCTCTGCGCGGAATTTTCCGCGGCGAAAGAACATGGCCACGCGCCGGCCGAGTTCACTGAGCCACTCCATCGCGACTCCTCCTCACGCGGTCTGGATCACGCGCGCGATCGCGCCCATGACCCGCTCGAAATCGGAGAGCTCGCGCTCCAGTTGCCTGCGCCCTGCAGCCGTAAGCTGGTAGTAGCGCGCGCGGCGATTGCCCGCGGTCACGCCCCATTTCGCCGTCACCCATCCCCTGATCAGCATCCGCTGCAGCGCAGGATAGAGTGAGCCTTCTTCCACCTGCAGCACATCGTCCGAGGTCTGCTGGATGGATTCGGCGATCTCGTATCCATGCAATTGGCCGAACCGCGCCAGCGTCTTCAGGATGAGCAGGTACAGGGTCCCGGGCGGGATTTCGTCGCGATTCATCGTTCTCCCCGTGGCAAGGCCACTGGCATAGTCAGACTATGCCAGTCTCGCTTTCGCCGGTAACCTTGTCAATCGGAGTGTGACGAATCGTTTTGAGCGGTTGAAGCAAGCCCGGCCAGCCAAGGCACGATCCGAAATCCGAAACTCAGCCGACATCGTCGTGCATGGAGCAACTTGATTGCCGGAACGGGGGTGGGACCGAATGCCTCTGCGCGTGATGTAACAGCCGCCATTCCGGATCCGGAAGAGTTAGCGCCGTGCTACTCTATCCGCAATCATGCGCGTACAAGCGATATTCGCTTGCCTGGGCGTGGCTCTATCCGCCTTTGGACAGGCCGGGAATCCTGAATTGCCCAAAAATCCCGCCGAAATCCTCGCCATGGCAACTCCGTTTTACGACTTCAACTCTTCGGAGCTGAAACCATGGCACCTGAAGGCGACCTACCAACTCTACGACGAAAAGGGCCAGCCCGCCGATCAGGGTACCTACGAACATTGGTGGGTTTCGGACGGATTGCACCGCAGTACGTGGACCCGGTCCGGCGCGCGCTATTCGGAGTGGCGCTCGCCGGACGGCAAACACGCTTACGTGGCGTCGGGACAGGCCTTCGACTTCTTCGAGTTCCGTCTGGAATCGTCGCTGATTTCGCCCTTGCCGGGCGGCGCGGATCTTGACCCCTCGAAGGTCCGGCTCGATCGGGAATCCATTTCGCCTGGCGGACTGAAACTCTCCTGCGTGATGGTGATTCCCAACATGCCGCTGCACGGCCAAACGCAGCCGGTGCCCCTGGGAATGTTTCCGACGTATTGCTTCGATCCCCAAACGCCGGTTCTGCGCCTCGCCTACTCCTTCGGAACGCTCACCATGGAGTTCAACAGGATCGTGAAGGTCCAGAACCGGTTCCTCGCCCGCGATGTCGCTCTTTATGAAGGAAAGAGAAAGATCCTGACCGCGACCGTGGATGAGATCGACGGAATCAGTCCGTCCGATCCGGCTTTGACTCCGCCGCCCGACGCGCAATTGATTCACCACGAGTCCATGGCAGTGCCGGAGGGCGTCGCCCAGGGAAAGCTATTGCGGAAGGAGATGCCGGTCTACCCGGAGGATGCGAAAAAGGCACACATCTCCGGCAGGGTGATCCTGGAAACCACCATCGGCCGCGACGGCCGGATTCACAATCTCCGCGTGGTTTCGGCGCCCTGGCCTTCCCTGGCCGGCGCGGCGCTGTGGGCGGTTTCCCGCTGGCAGTATCAGCCGTTTCTCTTCGATGGCGAACCGGTCGAGGTGGAGACAACCATCAACGTGATCTTTTCGTTGGGCAGGTGAGGTTGCGAGCAGAAGCTCCGCAGCCGGCGGGCGCGGTTAAGCCTTTGCCGAGGCCGCCCGAAGCGAAACGCCGCTCAGCTCCGCGGCGCGGGCCTCTCCATACGCCGCCGCACCCATCAGCGCCGCGCGACTTTCCAGAATGACGCGCACCGGCGTATTGATCAGCAACTGGCTCAGCCGGCCCTTGTCCGTAAAGGCCCTGACGAACGTGCCGTCCTTCAGCTTTTCGAGGATCCGCGGCGCGATGCCGCCGCCCACGTAGAGCCCGCCCGCGGAAAGGACCTTGAGTGCGAGGTTCCCGGCTTCTGCCCCGTAGGCCGAGACAAACATGTCCAGCGTCTTCTCGCAGATCTCCGCGCGCGCGGCCAGCCCCGTCTCGGTGATCACCGAATTCGGATCGCCGGCTTCGCTCAGGCTCCTGGCAAGCCAGGCCGGTTCTTCCATACCCCGGACATCGCGCAGGAACTCGTAGATGTTGGTCATGCCCATGCCGCTGACGACACGCTCAAAGCTGATTCGCCCGTTGTACTTCTGCTTGAGGAAGCGCAGCAGATCGATCTCGTCCTCGTTGCGCGGCGCAAAGTCGGCGTGGCCGCCCTCGGAGGGGTACGGGACATGCATGCGGCCGTTCCAGACCAGGAGGCCTTCGCCAAGGCCCGTCCCCGCGGCAATCAGGGCGCGGTTGCCGATCTGGCTCGCGTCGCCCTCGCTCAAGGTGTGAATCTGGTCCGGCTGCAGCTCGGCGATTCCGTACCCGTTGGCTTCGAGGTCGTTGATCAGGAAAACATGGTCGATGTCGAGATCGAGAGACAGCTCGCGGCTGTCCAGCGTCCATGGCAGGTTGGTCAGTCGCAATCGCCCGTCGCGCACCGGTCCCGGAACTCCGAAGCAGGCTGCGGTAACCTTGTCCTTGCCCAGAAACTCCTTTGCAATCTCTTCCAGACCTGCATATTCCCTGGCCGGGTAACGCTCGTCGCGCGTGTGGCTTAATCTTCCATTCACAAAATCGTAAAGGGCCAGATGGACCTTGGTGCCTCCGACATCTCCCGCCAGAATCATCTATCTCTCTCCACTAACCCGCGGCCCTCGGCGTTTGCCGGGGGCAAAAGCGCCGCAGCGTCCCTGTCCAGAATAAGTGCAAGTATACCGCCCGCAGGCCGGATAAGTTGACTGGGCAACCGCTCCGGATCCCGCGGTCCCATGAAAACTTCCTGAATCCTTGCCGCCTTCTCCGCGCCGCCGATGAGAAAGAAGACCGACGCGCCCTGATTGATCACCGGCCACGTCAGCGTGGTGCGCCAGCTCTCCTTCTGTTGCGGCACGTGGTTGGAGACGACCAGACGGCTCATTTCGTGAATCGCTTGTGTGTGCGGAAACAGGGAAGCGGTATGACCATCGGGCCCCATACCGAGCTGGATCAGATCGAAGCGCGGAGTCTGGGCGCCTTCCAGGCGAAACGTGTCGCGCAGCAACGATTCGTAGCGCGCAGCGGCCGCCTCCGGCTCAAGCTCTCCCTCCATCCGGTGGATGTTTCCCGCGTCGATCGGCACATGATCGAGCAGCGCCTCGCGCGTCATGCGGTAGTTGCTGTCGGGGTGGTCCGGCGGCACACATCGCTCGTCGACCCAAAAGAGCTCGAGCTTGTCCCATGGCATCTTTGCGCGCCACGGCTGCTTTGGATCGGCCATCAGAGCGAAGGCCGCTTTCGGCGTCGATCCGCCGCTGATTGCAACTCGCGCGCGGCCGCGGCTCGCGACCGATTCGTTGATCTTTTCGACGAAATACTGCGCGGCGCGCCGCGCCAACGCGGCCGCGTCCGGCTCCACGAAATATTCGATCCGCGGTTTCTGTGCCATCGCGATTCTTCCTCCCAGTTTTTACAGTACACGGCGGCTTCAGGACGCCCTGCAGCGTTGCCCCGTGCATTTCGATCCATTGCCGCAGGAACGGGTATGGGAAAACTGCACGAGGAACCTCGGTCCGGCACGTCAGCGAAAGACAGAGGAGCTCGCCGGACGCTGCTGGCGGTTCTCGCCGCCCTTTTGATGCAGCCCGCAGTGCTGCCGTTACGCGCTCTGTTTGCTTTCGTCAGGGCGCCGGCGATGCGCATGGATTTCCAGGGAAGAAAGACACGGTTAAACGGCGCCCGCAGCGGCCGGTTCTGCCGCAAGATTCGATTCTCCGGATTTCGCTTTTTCCTGAAAGAAGAATTGCGGATCTTGCCGGCTACCGTCCCAGATAGACGCGATACTGCAGCTCGATCACGCCCGCCGCGCGCGCCAGAGCCAGCTTCGATACGTTGAATTGATAAAGGCTCTCGACGAGATTGCTCTCGGCCGCGGCCAGCGTCGCCTGCGCGTCAACGAGGGGCAGATTGTCGTCAACGCCCGCGTTCACGCGATCGGTTTCGTCGCTCAGCGCGCGCTTCGCCAACTCCACATTGGAGCGCGCCACGTCGACCAGCCTGGTGTTTGCCGTCACGTCGAGCAGCGCCGAGCGCACCTGCTGGTCGATATGCTCGCGAAGGTCCTCGATCTGCACGTTCACCGCATCCAGTTGCGCCTGCGCCGACTCGATGTCTCCGCGCAGCCGCGCCTCGCGAAAGAGCGGCACGCTCAATGTCCCTTGCGCCATAAAGTCGCCGTTGGCGCCCACGCCGGTCACGTCGCTCACGCCCCAATAGCCGCTCACGGTCAGCGTGGGCAGCCGCTGGCCGCGATAGGCGTTGCGCACCGCCCTCAGTTCCACCACCTGGTTCTGCAGGTTCTGGTAATCCTGGCGGTTCTTGTAGGCAATGGCGCGCACTTCTTCCGGCGTCTGCCCGGCCAGTTCGCTGTAGGGCGCCGGGTCGGTCAATGCAATGTTCTGTCCGGGATCGATCCCGATCTCGCGCTTGAGCAGGATCAGGTCCTTGTCGAGATCGTTCTGCGCCGCGATCCGCGCCTGCTGCTGCGCCTGCAGTTGAACGCGCGCGCGCAATTCATCAAGATTCGCCACCGTGCCCGCCTCGTGCGCCGCATGCGCCTGGTCGAACGCCAGGCGGTCGGCCGCCTCCAGCGCTTTTGCGTTATCCACTTCGCTCGACGCCGCAATCGCGTGCAGGTACGCGGTCGCCACCTGCTGCACCACTTCGCCCCGTGCGCTCATTTTGGCAAAATAGTATGACTTCTCCGCCGCCACGGCCGCCTTCCATCCGGCAATCACCGGCCCGGAGAAGAGCGTCTGCTTGTAGTGAAGCTGGGCTTCGGTCATCGTGATCTCGGTGATTTCCGAAAGCCCGGGCGGAAGCTTGCCGCCCGGAAAAAAGACCTTGAACTGGTCAATGATGCCCGGACTGAAGCCAAATGCGGCCAGATTGAACTGGTGCACGCCCGTGTCGGCCTGCAGCGTGATTGTCGGCAGGAACTCCTGCACTGCTTCCCGCTCTTCGCCCCGAACGTACTTCTCGTTGTTCTCGGCTTCCTTCAATCCAAGATTGGTATCGAGTCCCCGTCGAATGGCATCGTCGAGCGACAGATGCAGCACCTCGTCGGTGGCGGGCTTCAGGGTGACGCTTCCATAAAAAGGATTCGACAGCGAGCTCGGATTGCCGGCTTGTGCGTGGAGCGCAGTCTGCAGCCCGCAAAATCCGAGCAGAACCGCCGGCAAAACTGCCGTCAGGAAATGGGATCGTCCCGCTCCAATCACAGCCATTATTGTCTCAGATGAGGAGTGTGGGGCGAGAGATTCCGAAATGCTGAGCGCCGAGTGGGATCGATGATCCCACCCTTGTCGCAAGAAACAATCGCGCGGCAAGGATGGGGCACGCGTGCTTTCCGGATGGCGCTCATCCCTGGACGGAGCGGATCACTTCGGCACGATGCGGACGACGAGGGTCTGAGGCCAGCAGCCTCCGGCTGTGCAATTATTCGGCGGCAGGTAGGGCGATCCAGCGGCTTCGATTACGCCCGTCCTCGTCACGGTGTAGACGTGCAGTTTTCCGCTTCTCCCGTTCAGCGCGTAGAGGTGGTTGTCGTTGTCCCACGCCATGGTGTAAATGAAACCGGTAGTGCCGATGATCCCGGTGAAGTTGGTGATGGGAGCAGCGCCGTTAAAGTGAAAGAATTGAATCCCGGGCCCAACTGTGACCGCGAGAACGGTGCCTGCAGGATTCATCAGCATCATGCCGCCGCCCAGCGCGAGAGATCCCGCCAACTGGGCCAGGTTCTCCCAGCTATTGGTCGAAACCAGATCGCCATTGCTCTGGACTGTGTAGCTGGCGAGTCCGGCCCCACCACCCGTCCCTCCGCAAGGTCCGTTTCCCCACTGCACCAGGCTGGCGAGATGATTGGCAGGATCGCCGGTCAGGAGGTTCAGCCCCACCTGGGACATCTGATATCCAGGAGGCGGGGTCGGATCCGTTTCGCTGAAGCCGATGTTTTCCAGCGCGCCGCTGCTTTCCCGGCCCAGGCCCATGATCGTGTAAGTGGGACAAGGGGGCTGACTGCCCTCGGCGTTGGTCAGGGTGTAGGCGAACTTGTCATTGCCCGGGAAGACCGGCAAGCCTCCGATGGAGTTCTGCTCCCCGAGAGTGCCCTTGAAGGTGAGCTGGCCGGTCGCATGGTCGAGGGCAAAACTCTGATAACTCTCGCCGCAGGACAGGTCGTCCATCACGTACACATACTGACCGGTGTGATCGAGCTCCGCGCCCCAATCCATTCCGCACCACTCATGCAGGTCCTGCTTCGATACTTCTTTCCCGATAACCCCATTGGCGGCAACATCGTAAACGTGCAGATACTGGTGGGTCGTGGTGGAGTTCTCATCCACGGTAATGAAGTGGCTCCCGTTGGTTCCGGCCATGTAACCTGAGGTCTGCCTGAACGGAGAGCCCCTCATCTCGTTTAGCTTGCCGTCAGGCGAGGCGGCATAGGCGGCGATGGGTGAATTAATCTCCCCATCTTCGGCAACATAAACATAGGCGACGGGCGATTGAGCCAGGGCTATGCCAGTGCAGATTACGGTCACAAGGCAAGCTGGGACCAGGAAGGAACGCATGGGAGACCTCGAGTGAATAGGAAATTCAGGTTATGCCGCAGTCGTCCGAGGCAGAACGAACCTACCCGGCTGAGATGCCCAGGCGGGTCACGGAGATGTTCCGGGACGTGAGATGGATGCGTTAAATCTTCTGCGGGTGCCCCATCCTTGCCGCGGTCTTGTTTCTTGCGGCAAGGGTGGGATTCGTGCATCCGAGTCTCAGATCTTCTGTTTCTTCCACCTCCCGCGCCGGAACAGCACCATGCTCGCCGCGGCGATCGCGCACTCGGCAATCACGATGGCGAGAAACGCGCCCTCGGCGCGAAAGCCTGCCCTCGCCGCCAGCCACCACGCCAGCGGCAGCTCCAGCACCCAGAAGCCGAAGAAGTTCACGATCGTCGGCGTCAGCGTATCTCCCGCGCCGTTGAAGGCCTGCAGCATGACCATGCCATAGGCGTAGCCCACGTTGCCGCAGCTCAGCGTGCGCAGCGCCAGCGCGGCGAGGGGCACCACTGCCGGATCTTCGCCGACAAAGAATTTCACGATGGGTGTCGCGAAGACAATGAAGAAGACTCCAATCGCGCCCAGGAAGATCATGTTGTAAAGTCCCGTGCGCCACACCGACTGCTCGGCGCGCGCGGGCTGTTTTGCGCCCAGGTTCTGGCCAACCAGCGTCGCCGCGGCATTGCTCAGTCCCCATGCCGGCAGGATGAAGAAGATCACGATGCGAATGGCCACGGTGTATCCGGCCACCGCCGCCGCGCCAAAGAGCGAGACGATGCGCACCAGCCCGATCCAGCTTGCATTTGCAATCGCGAATTGCAGGATGCCGGTGAGCGACACCTTGAGCAGGCGGCCCATTACGCGCAGGTTCAGCCGCACGTGCCTCCCCAGCACGTGAATGCGCTCGGTGCCGCGCATGAGCCGGTAAAACTGGTAGAGCACGCCGATGCTGCGCCCGGTGAATGTGGCCAGCGCCGCGCCCGTCACGCCGAGGCGCGGAAAAGGCCCCAGCCCGAAGATCAGGCAGGGGTCGAGCACCAGGTTGATGATGTTCGACACCCACAACAGGCGCATGGCGATGGCTGCGTCGCCGGCGCCGCGAAAGATGGCGTTGTTGAGAAACAGCATCACGATCGCGCCGCATCCTCCCAGCGCGATCCGCGCGTAGCCCGAGCCCTCGGCCACGATCGCCGGCGAGGCGCCCATGGCGGCAAGCAGTTGCGGAGCAAAAATGCCCGCCGGTATGCCGATGGCCAGCGAAATCCCCAGGCCCACGGCGATGCCTTGCACGGCGGAAATCGCCGCGTCTTCAGGATCCTTTTCGCCGATGCGCCGCGCCACCATGGCGGTGGTTGACATGGCGACACCCAGACCGATCGCCATGACCAGCGCCAGCATCGACTCGGTGAGACCGACCGTGGCCACGGCATCGGCGCCCAGGCGGCCGACCCACGCTACGTCGACCACAGCAAAGAGCGATTCGAGCACCATCTCCAGCACCATGGGGATGGCCAGCAGCAATATGGCGCGATTCAGGTTGCCCTGCGTGAAATCCTGGTGCGTGCCGCGCAGTGCCTCGCGCACCGAGGCCCAGAAGCCGCGCTGCGGCCGCTCCGACGGCTGCGGAACGATCTCTTCCAGAACAGACATGTCGAACTCCACGATGCGACGCGGTATGGGCCGCATGAGCTGTGGGGTCACGCTGCGAACAAGGATGGGATGTGCAGTTGAAACCCGGGGCTGAGGTCATCCTCGGGTGGAGAGCTTGAACGGCCCGAGGCAATGTTCAGCGCGTAATTCGGGGTAGGACGATGACGGGCTGGAACATGGTTCTCCTCCGTGGCCGTAGTCCGGCGGGGATGGCTTATAGTACTCCGATTTGGCCGTTTTTGGCCAGTGTCCCGGGTCGCGGGGCCATTCGGATGTTGCAATTCCCGGGATCGCGTAGTGCAATTGTCTTGAGGTCAATCTCCATGGATGCCGCGAGCCCCTCGTTGTTTGTACGGCGGTTGCGCGTGATTTCGATCGGTTTCACGCCTCTGGTCGCAGTCCTTCTTTTTCTTGCCTTTGCCCCCAATCGACTGCAGGTCTCGGCGGGTTCCGATGGCGCGCCAACGCGTGCGGCCGCTGCCGGACGGGCAGACCAGCCGCAGACCCGTCCCGCGTCGCAAAAAGCCGTGGCCAAGATCGTGGTCGATTATCCGGAAGAGGGATCGGTTTTTCCGCCGGGAATTACCGCGCCGACGTTCCTGTGGCGCGATGGGGCTGCGTCGAATTCGTGGCGGATCACGGTGAGCTTTGGCGACGGCACGGAGCCGGTCCGCGTTACCAGCAACGGTCAGCGCATGCAGGTCGGGCCCATCGATCCGCGGTGCGTGGCGCCGACCAATGAGCCGCCGCAGTTGACTGCGAAAGAAGCCGAGGCATGGACGTGGAAGCCGGACGAAGGCACCTGGAAGACCATACAGCAGCACAGCGTGAAGGCGCCGGCGCGGCTCGCCGTGGATGGCCTGCGCGACGGCAAGCCCGATACGGTGGCCGGCCATGCCGCCTTTACCACCTCGGCCGATCCGGTCGGCGCGCCCATCTTTTACCGCGATGTGCCGCTCATGCCCACGCAGAATACCGAGGGCGTGGTGCAACCGCTGCCCTCCGACGCGATTCACCTGATCAACTGGCGTTTACGCGACATCCGCGAACCGGAGAGCCACACGGTCCTCACCGATGTACCCACCTGCCTGAACTGCCATTCGTTCTCGTCCAACGGCAAGACCATGGGCATCGATCTGGACGGGCCGAACAACGACAAGGGTCTTTACGCGCTGGCGCCGGTGGCCAGGCATATTTCGATCGACGACAACGAGGTGGTGCAGTGGAACACCGACGGCCGCGCGGGAAAGATGCGCGTGGGGTTCATGTCGCGTGTTTCGCCGGACGCGCGTTACGTGGTGAGCACGTTCACGGGATCGAGTCTCGAATTCCAGAAGGCCTTTTACGTACGCAACTTTCCCACCTACCGGTTCCTGCAGGTGTTTTATCCGACGAAGGGAATGCTGGAGGTGTACGACCGCACCACCGGCCGTCGGCAGCCGCTGCCGGGCGCGGACGACCCGCGCTACGTGCAGACCGGCGGCGTGTGGAGTCCCGACGGCAAGTGGATCGTGTTTGCGCGAGCGTTGGCCCGCGAACCCTATGAGAAGGACAGGCCGCTGGCGAAGTTCGCGAACGATCCCAACGAGACGCAGATCCAGTACGACCTCTACCGGGTTCCGTTCAACCAGGGCAATGGCGGCGCGCCGGAGCGCATTGTGGGCGCGAGCCGGAACGGGATGAGCAACAGCTTCCCCAAGGTGAGCCCGGACGGCAAGTGGATCGTGTTTGTCGAGGCGAAGAACGGAGAAGTGATGCGGCCCGACAGCCAGCTCTACATCGTGCCCTTCCAGGGCGGTGCAGCGCGGCGGCTCAGGGCGAACATGTCGCCGATGAACTCGTGGCATAGCTGGTCTCCAAACGGGAAATGGCTGGTCTTTTCGTCGAAAGCGCGCGGGCCGTACACGATGATGTACCTGACGCACATGGATGCGGACGGAAACTCGAGCCCCGCGATCCTGATCGAGAATGCCACGGCGTCGAACCGGGCGGTGAATCTGCCGGAGTTCGTCAACACCGACGGGATCGACGACATCCAGGTGCCGGCGATCAGGATCTACCGGTTGATCGAGCGGGCGCTCGATCTGGAGGACAGGAAGGACTACGCAGGCGCAGCCGGAGTGCTGACGCAGGCCGAGCAGGTGACGCCGGACGACGCGCGTATTCACAACGACCTGGCCACGGTGTACTACCTGGAAGGAAACGTGGACAACGCCATCGGCGAAGTGCACGAAGCGCTGAAGATCAGCCCCTGGATGCCGCAAGGGCATTTCAATCTGGGCACGTTCTTGCTGCAGTCGGGACGGCCTGGCGAAGCGGTGCCGGAGCTGGAAAAGGCGCTCGATCTCAATCCCAGCTTTCCCACGGGCGAAGAGGCGCTGGCCCAGGCGTACGGCGCGGAGCGCGACGATGCCGCGGCGCTGACGCATTGGCGCAGGGCGCTTGCGCTGGACCCGGGCAGCGTGAATGCGCTGGTGGGCGCGGCGCGGATTCTGGCGAGCTCGGCGCACGCGGAGCTGCGCAATGGACCTGAGGCCGCAAAGCTTGCCGGCAAGGCCAACGAACTGACCGGCGGCAAGGACCCGATCGTCCTCGACACGCTGGGCGCGGCCTATGCGGAGGCGGGCGATTTTGCGCAAGCGGTGGCAACCGCGGAGCGGGCTTTGGCCCTTGCGACGGACGCCGGCAACAGCGCGCTGGAACAGATGATCAGCGCACGCATGCGGCTCTTCGAGGAGCGTCGGGCGTACCGGAATTAGACCCGGTTCTCCGAATCGAATCGGGGAGCCCGGATTCTTTGGCGGTCACGGCATCGCATTCGCCCTGCCGCACATACCGGAGCGCGCGAGGATGGGCCACTCCGGTTATTCCGATATGTGCAGTCCTTCTCCACGATATGCTGCGCAGCGTCGCGGGACGGGATGGCTTACACTTCCTCTTCTCTTTCAACCGGCTGCGGGGCATTCGCCGGAATCTTCTCCGCCACCGGCAGCGAGGAATTACGCAACACATTGAAAAAGCACTTTCTGCAGCGAGCTCGTCGATCCACGTAGAGCAAACCTGTAGGGGCTCGTCGAACGGAACTCCCGGAAAGCGCGCAATTCTTCCTGTATGCAGTTGAATTCGTCGAAATAGAGGTAGGTCCCCGGCAGGATATAGGGCGCCAACCGGTCGAAGACGCATTTGGTGGAGGAATACAGGTCCGCGTCAAAGTTCAAAACCAATACCTGATGCGCCGGCACCTGGTAGTCGGCCAGCGTCTCCTCGAACCATCCTTTGAAGAACCGCACCCGTGTATCGTCGATGGCAGGCGCTGCGCCGTTGGTGGAAAAGTAACCTTTCTGCATCACCTTATGCACCGCATGCCAGTCCTCCGGCAGCCCTTCGAAGCTGTCGAACCCATGAAGCATCGATTCGGGGTGCTTGAGCAACTTTGACCAGTAGCGCGTCGCCTCACCCTTGTACACGCCAAACTCCAGATAAAGGACCGGGCGGTCGCCCACTTCCCGAGCGACAAGATCGAAGAGTTCCTCCCTCCCTTTCACCCAGGTTTCCACGCGCTTCAGCCTGTAACCCATCTGACGCATCAGATAGCCCACTTCCAGAAACTTCACAATTCCCTTCAGGACATGAATCGCCTTTTCGTTCAGGAGCTCACCTGCCCGCAAAAGACAATAACGAAATCCCATCCACCTACTCCCTGCCCGGGTGCGGGAATGCCATTGGGCTCAGGATAACAGTTCGATGCACCGCGCATGGGAACCGCGCCGAAGCAGCTACTCTTCCTCTTCCTCCACCGGCCGCTTGGCGTTGGCCAGAATCTTTTCCGCGACCGGCGCGGGCACGTAGTCGTAGTGATCCATTTCCATGCGGTAGCTGCCCTTGCCCTGCGTCATCGAGGTGAGCTGCGTGCCGTAGGTCAGCATTTCGGCCATGGGCACCTCGGCATTGATGACTGTCGAGCGGCCTCGCGAATCCATGCCCTGCACGCGCCCGCGCCGCGAGTTCAGGTCGCCCATCAACGTGCCGGCGAACTCGTCCGGCGCTTCGATTTCGACTTTCATGACCGGCTCGAGCAAACACGGCTTGGCCTGTTCCATGCATTTGCGGAAGGCGATGCGCCCGGCCATCTTGAAGGAAAGCTCGTTCGAGTCCACTTCGTGATAGCTGCCGTCGTAGAGGCTGACTTTGAAATCCACGACCGGGTATCCGGCCAGATAGCCACGCGCCGCCGACTCCACAATGCCTTTTTCCACCGCGGGGATAAAGCCCTTGGGAATCGCGCCGCCGAAGATATCGTTCTCGAATTCGAAGCCGCCTCCGCGCGGCAGCGGCTCCATCCTGATCTTGCAGTCGCCGAACTGCCCGTGCCCGCCGGTCTGCTTCTTGTGCCGTCCCTGCGCGTCGGCCTTGCCGCGGATCGTCTCGCGGTAGGGCACCTTGGGAGCCTTCAGCGTCACTTCGGCGTGATAGCGCCGCTTGAGCCGGCTCACGATCGCCTCGATATGCGGCTGGCCCGCGCCGGCGATCAAAAACTCGTTGGTCTGCGGATCGCGATAGAAGCGGATGAGCAGATCCTCTTCCATCAATTTGTGAATCGCAGGCGCCAGCTTGTCTTCGTCGGCGCGGCTCCTGGGCTCGATCGCGTAGGTCATCGCCGGCTCGGGCATCGTCGCCAGATCGACCTGCATCTCCGCGCCTTTCTGGCCCAGCGTGTCGCCGGTCAGCGTGTCGCGAAGCTTGGCCACCGCGCCCAGGTCGCCGGCGTGGAGCTCAGGAACCTCGATCGCCTTGCGCCCTTGCATCACGCTCAGGTGCGAGAATCTCTCCTGCCCGCGCCGCGTGTAGTTTTCCAGCGCCGCGTCGTTGCGCACCACCCCGCTGATCACCTTGAAAAAAGTGATGCGCCCCGCAAACGGATCCGACATCGTCTTGAAGACGACCACTCCCGCGGGCTCCTTGTCGTCGACCTTGCGAAACGAAATGCCGGTTCCCTCGGGTCCCGCGCCGTTCCCCGCCGCGGCCATTGCCGCCGTGCGCACGGCAAATGGCGCGCGCTCCACCGGCGCCGGCGCGTACACCTTGATGAAGTCGAGCAGATGATCCGTCGCGATATTCCCGAGCCCGCTCGCAAAGAGCACGGGGAAAATGCGGTCTTCGCGAATCGCCTCGTGCAACGCGGCGATCAGGTGATCCTCGGGAATTGTGCCCTTCTCGAAGAACTCCTCCATCAGTTCGTCCTTGCCCTCGGCCACCAGCTCCACCAGCGCCTCGTGCCGTGCCCTGGCATCGGCGGCCAGCGCGGCGGGAATCTCACCGGTCTTGCCGCGGCCGTCGCCGCCCGGAGTGTAGAAGAACGCCTCCATGGTCACCAGATCGACCACGCCGTGAAATCCCTGCGCATCCACGATGGGCAACTGCACCGGCACGCAATTGCGGCCCCAGCGCTCGTGCAAGTCCTCGAGCTCCGCGCTCAGCCCGTCGCCGCCGCCGGCCTTGGGGTGGTCCATCTGGTTCACCACCACGATGCGCGGCACGTTGGCTTCTTCGGCATACTTCCAAGCGCGCTCCGTCACCGGTTCCACGCCGTTCTGCGCGTTCACCAGTACCAGCGCAGCCTCCGTGGGCAACAACGCGGCGCGCGCCTCGTGGCTGAACATATGAAATCCGGGCGAGTCGACCAGGTTGATCTTCACTCCCTGCCATTCGGCAAAGGCCACGGCGTTCGACATGGTGGTGCCGCGGGCGATCTCTTCCTCGTCATAAGCGGTCGCGGCCGATCCATCAGCCACGCGGCCTTGGGCCGGAGTCATTTTGGCGGCATGCAGCAGCGCGGCAATCAGCGTAGTCTTCCCGCTCTGCGCATGCCCCACTACAGCTACGTTGCGGATCTCACTTCCTTGGTACGTTTTCATAAGGATTCTCCCTGAAGTGCGAAATTCGATAGTGCGAGGTGGCGCCGGCACGGCCCCATGTGTCGCGAAGCCGGCACATTTCCGATAAGGGGCGGCGGACAAATCTCGCCTTGGCGCCCGTCAGGGCGTCCATCGGGCCGGATTGCCGGGATCGGGCTCCCGGTCTGCCGTCTTCCTCATCCATGCGCTGAATCCATGCGCCAATTCCCGCGAGGTCCGGCAGGCGCGCTTCGGGGCGTTGGCAAGGGCTCCGCGATCGCGTCTATCGCCAAAAAGCGGATGCTATCACACCGGCTGTATGAACGTCCTGTGACAACCGGCCCTTGTTACCGCTGCGCGACGAGCCGAACCCCGACCGCTCCCTGTGGTACAGTCTCCTTACCCCCACGCCTTTCGGCCACGACCCTGCGCTTCCCTTCGGCGCTCCTTCAAGGAGACACCGTGCCTATCCCTGAAAACGCAGCAGGCGTCGCGGCGGCTGCCGCAATTGCCGATCCGGAAGCCGCCGCCATCCTTCGCTCCGCGCAGCGCAAAGCCTCGCTGCGCCTGCTGCCCGTCATCGCCATCGGCTACGGTCTGGCCTTCATGGACCGCATCAACATCAGCTTTGCCGCTTTGCGCATGAACGACGACTTGCACTTCAGCGCCACGGTGTACGGTCTCGGCGCCGGCCTGTTCTTCATCGGCTACGCCCTCTGCGAAGTCCCCTCCAATCTCCTGCTGCTGCGCTTCGGCGCCCGCCGCTGGATGACCCGCATCATGCTCACCTGGGGCCTTCTCGCCGCCGCCATGATGTTCGTGCGCCGGCCCTGGGAGTTCTACACGCTCCGCCTGCTCCTCGGCATCGCCGAAGCCGGCTTCTTCCCCGGAGTAATCTACTACCTCACCCTCTGGTTCCCGGCCAACATGCGCGCACGCGCCGTGAGCCGCTTCTATATCGCCTATCCGCTCAGCTCTACCGTCATGGGTTCGGTCGCCGGCTGGCTCATGGGGCTCAACGGCCACATGGGGCTCGCCGGCTGGCAATGGCTCTTTCTCGTCGAAGGCCTGCCTGCCGCGTTCTTCAGCCTCGTCATCTTTTTCGCGCTTCCCGACGGCCCCGCCGACGCGCGATGGCTTACGCCCGACGAGAAATCGCTGCTCCAGCGCCGTCTCGATGAAGACAGCCAACATGCGCATCTGGGCCACGGCGCCGGAGTATTGCAGGCTCTGCTCTCGCCCAGGGTGTGGGCCATCGGCATGTACTTCTTCTTCGCCCTCACCTGCAGCTATGCCTACCTGTTCTCGGCGCCCGCCATCTTTCAGCTAGCCACCGGCTGGAGCGTGGGCGGCGTCGGCGCCTTTATCGCTTTGCTCGGCGTGGGTGGCGCCATGGCCATGCTCCTCAACGGCGCGCACAGCGACCGCACGGGCGAGCGCTCGCTGCACTGCATCGTGCCTTGCCTCATCATGGCTGCCGGTTATGTCGTCGCTGGCTGCACGCGCATTCCATGGCTCGAGCTCGCGTCGCTCGGAGCCACATCCATAGCCTTTACAGCGATGCTCGCTCCGTCTCTCGCCGTGCCCATGCAATTCCTCGCCGGACGAGCCGCCGCCGCTGGCATCGCCGCCATGAACACCATCACCATGTTCAGCGGCTTCCTCGGTCCCTACTGGATGGGCGTGATGAAAGACAGGACCGGCAGCTACAATGCGGGCATCCTTGGCCTCATCGTCCCCAGCCTCATGGCCGCCGCGTGCATGTACGGCCTGACTCGCAACCTGGCGCGGCACAGTGTGCAACTATCTGCCGCACAGAGTCTCGCCGAAGAATCGGTATGACTCGACAAACGGCCAACCAGTCCGGGTCCCTGCGTCCCTCAGTCCCTGTTAATTGACATCGGGCTCGCCCTCCGGCTACGCTCACTGTCAGCGCGAAGGGCGCATCCCGTCCGCGGAAAGGGCAGTGCCCACCTTCAAGCGTGCTTCGTGCCGGCCAGCGAGGCGCGCACAACCCATCGAAGGCTCAAGAACCTTCTTTCAGCCCAAAGCTGCGGACAAACGGGCGTGCATTGAAAGGAGATTCGCATGTTTCCCGCGCCGCACGACGCCCTGCCGCTTCCCGCCCGTCCCAGCCTCGAGCAATACAGGAAACTCGCCAAAGAACTCGTGCGCATCTGCAAATCGCCCAGTGAACCCGGCGCGCTCTCCGCGCTGGCCGTCTGGGCCAAGTCATGGGTCAGCAACCTCGTCAACCATTCCGGTCTCACACTGACCGGCGAAATGCCGGTCCGCATCGAGTGGTGGACGTCCGGCGTTGAGCGATTCGCCCGCGAAACCCTGACCGGCGCAGAAGGCAAGCCGTGCACGCTCGCACGCGCCCAATTCGTCCTCGCCCGCCTGCACGGCTTCGCAAGCTGGCCGAAGTTTGCGCTTCATATCGACGAGCTCGCGCACTCGAATTCCTCAACCACGCGGTTCGAATCCGCAGTCGATGCGATCGTTGACGGCGACACTGCAACTCTCCTCCGTTTGCTGCGCGAACGCCCCGATCTCGTCCGTGCCCGCTCCACCCGCGAGCACCACGCCACGTTGCTCCACTATGTCGGAGCCAACGGCGTTGAGGGCTGGCGCCAGCACACTCCGAAAAATGCCGTCGAGATCGCTGCGCTGCTCCTCGATTCCGGCGCCGAGGTCGACGGCACGGCCGAAATCTATGGCCGCGGTGCAACCACGCTGGGTCTCGTCGCAACCAGCGTTCATCCCGAACGCGCCGGCGTGCAGATCCCGCTTCTCCAGTTGCTGCTCGATCGCGGCGCGCGTATCGACCGCGCCGCAAACGGCCAGCACTCGCTGATCAGGGCCTGCCTGGCCAACGGTCGCGGCGCCGCAGCCGAATTCCTCTCGCATCGCCGCCCATTGAACGATCTCGAGGAAGCCGCGGGCGTCGGCAATCTCGATGCAGTGCGAAGTTGTTTCAACCACGATGGAACGCTCAACACAAGCGCCACTCAGGAACAGCTTCACCAGGGATTCTTCTGGGCCTGCCAGTTCGGCCGCAATCGGGTTATCGAATATCTGCTCTCACTCGGATTCGATCTCGGCGCGCAGGACCGCGACGGGCAGACAGCTCTTCATCACGCCGTCATCGGCGCGCAACTGGAAACCGTAACGCTGCTCCTCAAGAATCGCGCGCCGCTCGAATTGAAGAACAAATATGGCGGCACTGTGCTCGGCCAGGCCGTCTGGTCGGCAACGAATGCACCTTCACCGGAGCCATATCTGGCGATCTTTCTGATCTTGCTTCAGTCAGGCGCAAAGACCGACCCCGAAATCGAAGAGGCCTGGGCTAAGCTCTCCCGGCGTCAAGCGAGCAAGCTGAGGCCGCGTTGAAAAAAGCGCTCTCGCACTCCCTCGAACATCCGCGGGTTTCGCAGCTATCTTCGCCACGGCTGCAACTCGCCACTCTCGCCCCAGCTCGGAATCGGAGCCTGCAAGCCGTCCCGAATCCAAAGAAACTGTCCATTCACGCCTGCGGCGGCGTCGCTCATCAGGTCCGAAACGAGATCGGCCGCCTTTTCCGGATCGTCGCCACCCGTCTCCTCCACCCACTCCGCCCATTGGGTGTACGCTTTGCCCACGCTGCCCAGCCTTTGCGCGGCCTTTTTGATGTACGCCCACATCTCGGTCTTCACATCGCCGGGATGGAGCACGTTCGCGGTCACGCCGGTTCCCTTCAGCTCCGCCGCCAGATGCCGCGTGAACTGGTTGAGAGCAGCTTTGCTGGTCGCGTAGGCGCTGTTGGCAGGCCCCGGCGGATGCAGCGCCGCGGCTGAAGTGACGTTCACGATCCGGCCCCATCCACGATCGATCATTCCGCCCACGAATGCCCGGCAGGTCAAATACGGCGCTACGGTGTTGATCAGGATGGTCTCGATCCACGCCGCCGGATCGCCGTCTCTGACCAGATCGATGGGACCGAAGACGCCTGCGGCGTTGACCAGAATCGATGGAACGCCGAGTTCGTCTTCTATCCTTTCCTTTGCCGGCGCAATTGAGTCCGTGGCCGCCAAATCGGCCGGAACCAGCAAAACGCGCGCGCCGCCCGGCATCTTCTCTTCTGTTTCACGAAGACCGGCTTCGCTGCGTGCCAGCAACGCCACCGCGGCGCCGTCCTTCCCAAGCCGCAAGGCGATTCGCCGGCCAAGGCCGCGGCTGGCCCCGGTGACCACAGCGACTTTTCCGTCGAGGGGAGTCAAAAGAGGTCTCCCGAATCCGGGTTGAAGAGGGTGCGGAACATCTCCTCCAAGAGCAGTTCCCTGCGGGTTGAAGCGCGCGAGGAATTCATGAATAAAGGACTTCTTACGGCACAAGTAAACTCGTGCCCAGACACTTGTTGTCCGATGGCCGGCTGCTTTTCAGCAAGCTGTAAAGCCGTGTCCTTTCAAACCGACGGATCGCTCAGAGATTTCCTAAAGAGTGACCGCCGCCGGCAGGATCTCATCCACATCGATCCACGGCGTCGGGTAATTCCCCGTATAGCAGGCCACGCAGAAGCCGTTGCCTTCGCCGCCGTCGCAGGCCTGGCGCAACCCGTCGAGCGAGAGATACGCCAGGGAATCGGCCTCGATAAATCGCCGGATCTCTTCCACCGACTTGTTGGCCGCGATTAGCTCGCGCTTGCTCGGCGTGTCGACGCCGTAGAAGCACGGCGAGATGGTAGGCGGGCAACTGACGCGCAGGTGAACTTCGGCCGCTCCGGCGCCGCGCACCATGCGCACGATCTTGCGGCTGGTCGTGCCGCGGATGATCGAGTCGTCGATCAGCACCACGCGCTTGCCTTCGAGCAGGTTGCGCACGGGGTTGAGCTTGAGCCGCACGCCGAAGTCGCGCACGCGCTGCTCCGGCTCAATAAACGTCCGCCCCACGTAATGATTGCGGATCAATCCGAACCGGAACGGCAGCCTCGCCTCGTCCGCGTAGCCCAGCGCCGCCGTCACGCCCGAGTCCGGCACCGGAACAACGATATCCGCCGGCACGCCGGCCTCGCGCGCGAGCTGCCGGCCCATCTCTTCGCGGCTGGCCTGCACCCAGCGGCCGAAGATCTTGCTGTCGGGTCGCGCAAAGTACACATGTTCGAAGATGCAGCTCGACTGCGGCAAGCCGCTGGCATACTGCCGGCTGGTCACGCCGTCCCCGGTCACCATCACCAGTTCGCCGGGCAGTACGTCGCGCTCGAACTCCGCGCGCAGCAGGTCGAACGCACAGCTCTCCGAGGCGATCACGATCGTATCCGGCGCACCGGAATTGCGAATGCGCCCGATCGAGAGTGGGCGAAACCCGCGGGGATCGCGCGCGGCGAAGATGCGGTCGCGCGTCATCATCACGATGGAGAACGCGCCTTCGACCTGCCGCAGCGAATCGGCGATCGCGTCCACCAGCGAGCCCGCGCGCGAGTGCGCGATCAGTTGCACGATGATCTCGGAATCGGAGGTCGTCTGGAAGTACGCGCCCTCGCGTTCCAGCCGCGTGCGCGCGGTGCCCAGGTTGACCAGGTTCCCGTTGTGCGCGATGGCGATCAGCCCCTTGGTCGAATCGACGCGAATGGGCTGCGCGTTCAGCAGAGCCGAGTCGCCGGTGGTCGAATAGCGCGTGTGGCCGATGGCCATCCACCCGGGCAGCTTGTCCAGCACGTCGTCGGTGAAGATCTCCGAGACCAGCCCCATGCCCTTGATGTTGGCCAGGCGCTGTCCGTCGGCCGTGGCAATCCCCGCCGATTCCTGACCGCGGTGCTGCAGCGCATAGAGCCCGAGGTACGCCTGGCGCGCCGCCTCGGGGTGGCCGTGAATGGCGACCACGCCGCACTCCTCGCGCAGCTTGGGATCGTCTTCCCGGAAGCATCGATTCTTCAATTCGTCTGTCCCGCCCTTCCCGCGCCAGGCGCTCGAGGGTCGATCATGGTGATGGTGGCGGCGCACCCTGCGATACATCCACCAGCCGGAACGGCGCCGAGAACTGGGAACTGCTGCCGTTGGCCGTCGGGCTCGGCTCATCGAGGTGCGCGTGGACTCCGAACCGGATCATATTATTACTCAGCGCGTCCGGCGCAATCCACAACTCCGTTCGCATCGCGCCCTCGATCTGTTTTTCATAGAATACGGCCGTGCCCGCCCAGTCCGCGGCGCCCAGAGGCATGGGCGTGGTAACAACAGCCGGAATGGAAATGGACCACACCGTGGGAACCGGCGGCGGAGTGTTGACGTTCCCGAAATGATACGTTGCTTGCTGGGACTGGTTCCTCTCGTCGATAACCTGGAAGTAGAAATTCTCGCCATTCGGGTTGATCATTGCACTGGGCTTGACCGCCATCATCACGATGAACCGCGTGCCAACGATCCGGGGCGGAGCCGGCCTGGGCGGAGCCATCGCCGGCGTCGCCGGTTTGTCATAGGTCAGCAATAGCTTCCACGTCGGCCCGATCGGGTCCACCCTGGTATCCACGCGCGCCCATCCCCATTCGTGGGCTTGCAGCTTCTCGATGGCGCCGTTGGTTTTGCGCCCGCAGATACCATCCGTGGCCAGCTTCACCAGCGGGCCGCCTTCACTGTGCGGGACCAGGTTGAGAAGCTCCTGAACCGTGCGCACATCTTCACGATGATTGTATCCATTCAACCCGACAGACGCCCTGATGCTCCTCATAGTGCGAAGACTCTCCTGCCCGGCGCTCGAAGTCGAGCGGGTTTTTGATTCGGTTGCGCGAGCTGTGGCTGCAGACCGGGAACGCGCCCTATGCCGTCATCTCGTCGTGAAGAGCGGCTTCAAGCGCCTCAGCCCACGGGCGGCGGAGATCGTCGAGCGACGCCGAAACGAGCCGATCGCCGTAAACCGAAATCTCCAGCCGGTCGCCTCCAGCGGTTCCAATGCGATTGCACGAGAAGCCCGACTCCTCGGCCAGTTCGCGAATCGCAGCCACCTGATTGGGCGTTGCTGATAGCAGCACGGTGGTTGCCGGCTCGGCGAACAATCCAAACAGCGGACTGCTCATTAGTGAGGGGGCTTGCTCGACCGTTACACCGATTCCGAGCGGAAACGCGGCCTGGGCAAGCGCGACGGCGATGCCGCCGTCGGAGATGTCGCGCGCCGAGCGCAGAAGCTTCCGGTCCGCCAGCACGCCCAGCAGCTCGTGCAACTCCGCCTCTGCCTCGAGGTCGAGCCGCGGCGGCCTGCCCCAGACCGTCCCGAGAACAGCGTTCGCATATTCCGACGACCCGAAAACGGAAAGATGCGCCGGCGATTCCGCTTCGGCCTCCCCGGCAGACTCGGGCACAACGACCGGTTCGTCGCCCAGCACGCCAGGCACCTGTCGCGACCTGGGTTCGGAGGGCACAGTGGCACGAAGGTCCTCTTCGCTCCCCGCGGGCATCGGCGACAACAGCAGGATCGCATCGCCGGCTTTTTGAAAATGCGACGGCACAGCTTTCGTCACATCGTCCAGAATGCCCACGATGCCCAGCACCGGCGTGGGGTAGATGCCCACCCCGCGTGTTTCGTTGTAGAGCGACACGTTGCCGCCGGTGACTGGCGTGTGGAGCACCGTACAGGCCTCCGCAATCCCGTCGATGGCTGCCGAGAACTGCGCCATGATCTCGGGCTTCTCCGGGTTCCCGAAATTCAGGCAGTTCGTCGCCGCCACCGGTGTCGCTCCCGTGCAAGCCACTTTGCGCGCGGCCTCGGCCACTGCGTGCATCGCGCCCAACTTCGGATCGAGCCAGCACCATCGCCCGTTCCCATCCAGCGCCATCGCCAGGCCGCGCACATGCGTCTCGCCCTGGACCCCGGACGCCGGACCCTGGACGCCCACCCCAGTGCCTTTGATTCGCATGACTCCGGCATCTCCGCCCGGACCGATCACGGTGTTGGTTTGCACCATGGTGTCGTACTGCTCGTGAACCCATCGCTTCGAGCACACGTTCGGGCTCGCCAGAAGCTTTTTCAAATCGGCGGCGTAGTCACGATCCTTCTCGAGTTCCGCCAGCACGTCTTCCGGCGGGTCGACCGGCGCCGGCGCGGCCCACTCGCCCACCGGCCTTCGATACAGCGGAGCCTCGTCTGTCAGCGACTTGTTGGGAATATCGGCGACCAGTTCGCCGTGGTGGCGAATGCGCAGGCGCGGCTCCGGCTGCACCGTGCCCACTATCACCGCATCCAGCCCCCATTTGGCAAATACACGCAGCACTTCGTCTTCGCGGCTCTTTTCGGCCACCAGCAGCATGCGCTCCTGGCTCTCCGAGAGCATGATCTCGTAGGCGCTCATGCCGGTCTCGCGCTGCGGCACGCAATCGAGCTCGACATCCAGACCCACCCCGCCCCGCGCGCCCATCTCGCACGTCGAGCAGGTCAGCCCCGCGGCGCCCATATCCTGGATGCCCACGATCGCACCGGTCTTCATCGCCTCCAGGCACGCTTCGAGCAGCAGCTTCTCCATGAACGGATCGCCTACCTGCACGTTCGGCCGCTTCTGCTCCGAGCCTTCCCTGAACTCCTCGCTCGCCATCGTGGCGCCGTGAATGCCGTCGCGTCCCGTCTTTGCGCCCACGTAAATCACCGGATTGCCGGTGCCGGAAGCCTTCGCATAAAAGATCTCGTCCTTGCGCACCAGGCCCAGGGCGAACGCGTTCACCAGCGGGTTGCCGCTGTAACATGGCTCAAACTTGGTTTCGCCGCCCAGGTTGGGCACACCAAAACAATTGCCGTAGCCGGCAATGCCGCTCACCACACCCTCGACGATCGAATGATTCCTGTGCACCAGCGCGCTCTCCTCCCCGCCTACTCGTGCCCCGTCGGCGATCGGTCCGAAACGCAGCGAATCCATCACCGCCAGAGGTCGCGCGCCCATGGTGAAAATGTCGCGCAAGATTCCCCCCACGCCGGTGGCCGCGCCCTGGTACGGTTCAATGTAGCTGGGGTGATTGTGGCTCTCGATCTTGAAGGCGCAGGCCCATCCGTCGCCCACGTCGATGATGCCGGCATTCTCGCCCGGCCCCTGGACGACGCGATCGCTTTTCGTGGGCAGGCGCTTCAGGTGCACGCGGCTCGACTTGTACGAACAGTGCTCGCTCCACATCACGCTGTAAATGCCGAGCTCGGTGAAGGAAGGAACCCGCCCCAGCGCATCGAGAATGCGCCGGTACTCTTCCGCCGTGATGCTGTGTGCGGCGAGCAGCTCCGGCGTGATCGCGACCGGCGCGGGTACGGCAGCAGATGAGATTGGAGTCATCGCCATACCCGTATTGTCGCAGGTTCTTCGTTCAGGGCGGTTGAACGACGCAAAACGGAGATGGCGAAAAAGTACGCCGACGAAACGGCCCTGGCGGTTTCACCCTCCATCCCGGTGAAGTCCCTCGCCTCCGCAAGGACTTTTCCAGCGGTTCACGTCCTGGAACGGCGCGCCGTTACTGCACCACCGCGCCGATCTTTTCGAGAGCGGAAATGAAACTGGAAATGTTGACCGAGGTTCCGATGAATATCCGCACGTCGTTGCCGGGCTTGTTCAGGTCGTCCACATGATAGCTGCCTGTGCCGATCGCGTACTGCCCGAGGTTCGCGTCGATTCCCATGACAAAGGGAGTCGATGCGATGCGAGCCGACCCGTCAACTTCGATTCGGGGAATCATCATTCTGGAAGGATACTTGAACGATGCCAGCGTTCCGCTGCCGCATGCGGTGGTCAGCGTTTTGCCGGGGAGCGGGAGCTTGCTGTTGTCGGTGCAGACGTAGCTCTGAAGGTTGCTGTAGGGGCCGTAGGTGACGTCGATGTGGGCGATGGTCTGCGGGGCAGCGCCGGTCTGGTCGTGGAGCTTCCGGGATGGCGCCTGCGCGAAGTCGAACCGCAGACCCGCGGCGCGGAAGTTATATACCTGGTTGAATTGGGGGATTCCGGACTGTGCGGATGCCGTGGAAGTCGCGCTGGTTGTCAGCGTCCCCGAACTGTTGACCAGCGTGTCGATGCCCGCCTTTCCCGTGAAGGCAAATGTGTAAGCGCGGCTGTTGGCCACGCGAGTCACAAGAAACGGTACGCTGAAGAGTCCGACGAAGCGGAAACTGTCCTGCGAGGAGAGCACATTCAGTGCATTCACGGTCGAAGCAGCCGCAGTCGGGGAAGACGCGTGACCCCGGAAAACCGAAGAAGAGCTGCCGGATGAGCTGGATGATGTGCTGGTGACCGAGGTCGAAACCGGTATCGAAGCCAGCCTGCCCGCGACCAGAGTCGTTATGCCAAAGGCCGCACCGTGACAGTACTTCAGACCGCCCGAGCCTGTGGACGGTTTTGCCGGACTCCTTTCCTTGCCCTTGACCGGGGAGGCCTGGGGCGGATCCTGGCTACCTGACGCATCGGAGCCCGCCGTGGTCGACGCATTGCATTTGCCCGTCTTGTCCTTGACCCCATCCCCGATCAAAATGGGCGGAATGAACCAGCTCTCCTTCCATGCAGCCTCCACATATTGGCTGGCGGAAGTCGACGAGCCCGAAGAACCGCTTGTGGAATTCGCCTGCTGATTGCTGATGTAGGCGCCCAGGGTAAGAAAGAACTGGTGCGGCCCCTGCGAGTTCGGATCGTTCACTGTCACGAGATCCGAGCAGGTTGTTGTCGAGCCCGACGTTTGCGCCAACTGAAGTTGCGATCCGGCCACCAACGGAAGCTGAAGGGTGAGATTGAATGGCGATTTCGCAGTCGACGACACATCATAGGAGGACCCGGTCGTCTGGCTCGTCCCGGATCCCTGGACGATCTGCAGAGGCGAGCCTCCCGCCTCCGCTTCGCCCTGAAGCGTGCATGCAGAGGCCTTGGTGTTGCTGGGGCTCGAATCACTGAATGAGTAGACAATCAGAGTCGAGCTCGTTGCGGCTGTGACAAGGAGTTGCTGGGAACCGGCCTGGGGAGCCTCGTCAAACGCGGGCTGCACCGTCCGCGAGTCCTGATCTGCTGCCTGCGAACTGGCTGCGCTCAACCCCGAGAGATCGACGCTCCCGGACGAGGCGACGGTCACATCCAGTTCCGCCGACTGCGCTTTTCCGGCTGCATCGGTATAGTCGAGCGTCTCCTTGAAGGCAGGCGTTGCGGCGTTCACCTCGGCGCTATTCGACTGAAGGACTGTTTGGCCATTCAGGGAGAAGCCCCAGGGGTCCAACGACGTTCCCACCTCCAGTTTCGGATCTTTTGCCCCGTCGGGCGGGTCGGCCTCAATCCTGGCTTTCGCGCCGGAGAGCACGGTGACGGATGTCGGCTTGCCGGCTGACAGTACGGCGTTGTAGGTATCTTCGATGGTGACGGTCAGATTCGCCTTAAACTCCTTCTTCGTATCGGTATCGGTTATATCCACGGAATACTTCAGCGTCGTTCCCGTCGGGGCATCTGCAACGGTTCCGGTCAGGAGAGCCCCGGAGCCCTTGGCAGAGATGGAGAGTGAACTCGGCAAAGTGCCGAGTGCATACGAACGATTTGTGCCCAAACCCGAACTCTTGGCATCGTTTGGGTCAATGTCAAGCTGAATCCCGCCGTCGGGCAGTTTTTCGCCCGCGAACAGCACCAGATTGACAGTGGTTTGGGCACGAGCCGCCGCAGACGCCGGAATCCACAACAGCGCCGCAACCGGTGCGAAAAAAAACACGTTCGGGATGAGGCGGCGCTGTCTCGCCGGAAGCGCGATCGCTTTTATGCACCGCCGAACCATCAGAAGCAGATCTATGTAGATACGTCCGCTGAATTGAGACACAATCATTTGGTCCTCCAGGCAGGATGGAGCGCAGTGAATCGGATGTCGTGTGCATCCCTATCGACTGATGAAGTCTTTGAGCTGGCTTGTTGCAGGTCGAGACTGCGGCGAGAATATCCCTGAATCGGGTTTCGGGTAAAGAAAAAACCATCGAATGTTATTTACTAAATAATTTCCCGTTGCCATCGCGGCCGCAATCCCGATCCGGAACAAGGCAAGACTGCACGATTGACTATTGGCCGCCGGCTGCAGCCGCCGGCGCCAGCACCACCTGCTGCTGGCCGCTGGTGGCGAGTTTCTGGTAATAGTCGCGCAGGGCGGGGTATTCTTTCGGATCGAGGACCACGAAGGCGCGGGCGAAGATGTGCTGGATGTCGATCGAATTGGCGCCGGGCCGGGTTTTGACGACCAGCGCGGCGTGCTCCGGCCAGGGAAGCTGCGCGGGCTGCGGGGCGCTTTCTACCGCGTAGCCGGCCGGCAGGCGATAAGTAACATCGTCGATGACTTGCTCGGCGTAGTGCAGGTCGATCGCGGTTTCCCGGGTTTCGCTTGAGACGAATTGCGGACGCTCGCCGGCGGAAAAGAAGAATCCCGGCAGGAAGAGACGCTTGCCGGTCGTCGTACCTGACTGTCCGCTTACTTTGACCGTCGCCGACAGATAACCCTCCGAAGTATCCATGCCCTGAAACTTCTCGACTTCGCCGGAGATACCCTGCGGCAGCAAGGCATGCAGGCTCTCATCGAACTGCTTTTGCACTTCAGCGGGATCGGTGGTGAGATTGAGCTGACGCCAGTAAAGAGCCGCCGGGCCGTTCATGAGTACCTCGACGGTACCTGTAACTCCACCCCGCGAGTCGACGGTAAGATCGGCGACGTGACCGGTGAGGGCGTCCTTGGCCTGATTCGGCGGTGTGTAGACGGGCGCCTTGCTATTCTGCGCGATCCCGCCGGCGAGCGTGTGCTGCCATGCCAGTTGGCCGAAAGGGCAGAGTTTTTCGCCGGGATCGAGATAGAGATCTTTGCCGTCGATGCGGAGCAGGACCAGGAGAACATCGAGCTGATCGAGCGAAAGATAGCGAGGATCGAAAATATGACGGTCACGGCCGGATACCTGGATTCCATAAGCCTCAAGCCCCGCGGCGCGCGTCAGCGCAAGATAGAGCGCCGCGAGCTCGTTGCCGGTGCCGCTCTTTTCGCGCAAAACGTCTTCGGCCGGCCGCAACTCGCTCCTTGAGCTTCTCTTTTGCGCCCCTGAGCCCGGAGCGCCAGGCGAGAAATCCGCGTTATCGAGTGCCGCGACGAGATCGTAAAGCTTGCGAGCCTTTGCCTCAGCGGTTGGGGCTGCGCCGGCGATCTCGCCAGCAGCGCTCTTGATCGCCGGAGACTCGGCCGCCGATTGATCCAACTGTTTCGACCAGCGCTTTATCTCCGTGTCCCAGTAAACATCGGCAGTGGTGTACGCAGTGTAGTAAAAGCGCACGCGATCTAGAAGGCTGAACTCCGGCGGTGAGTTCGATTCGTGCGTTGTTGCCGGCACATCCTGCACTTCCAGTGAAAAGTCGTCTTTCGGGCTCTTGGCGACATGGACCCCGGGAGGCAGGCGCTCGGTATAGAGCAGGTAGCTGGCCCGCTCGCCGTTCACGTAGACGTCATAACCGAGATTCCCGATCACATTGCGCTGAAGATCGTTGAATGGATTGAAGTAGAAACGCTCCTTGCGGATGGGAATTACGGCTTGCACCTCCCATTCCGGGGTTTCGCTGGCGTAAACCGAGCCGCCAAGGCTCGCGCGTGCTTCACCCTGGGCGGCCTTCCCCATTCCGGCTTCGCGATGCAGATTGCCACCGACCATGGGGCGCGTCCAACGATACTCGAGAATGCTCCCCACGGTGACATTGGGCAAATTGACGACGATTTTGCGAAGCGTCAGCGCCTTCCTTTGAAATTCGACAAGGTCGGCGTCCGTAATCGCAAGCGGATAGATCGATCCGTCGGCGTGAATGGTGCGCCCCTCGATGATCGGTTTGCCTTGGTACTCGGGCCGGTATGGAATCTCCACCGTTGCCCACTCTTTTCCCAATTCCGTGAAAACCTTGATGCGCGCATAGGTGCTGACAAAGTGGTTGAAGTTATCGGTGATTTCCTCCCGGTAGAGATACTCCGCCGGCGCGCCCGGAGCTTTCGGGTCCGACGTCATCCGCAACTCTTCTTTGGATGGCTCCTGAAACTTCTGAGCGGTTGCGCAGAGCGGGAAAGCAAATGAGACAAGGGCGAAAGCTAAAGTGACCAAGGCAGAGCTTCTCATAAGTCACATCCAGCGGCGGGGCGGCTCCGCCAGTGTCAGGCGAAACTCGCATGCGAAATTGCCATTGGGATTGTCGCAGTTATGATAGCAGAATCGGCGAAATTCCGCCCCGGCAGGCTACACCTCTCTGTTTTGCTCCATGCCGCGGCGGAAGCCGCTGCGCAAAGCCCGGAAGAAGGTTGCCGGCCCCGGGACAATGCTTTTGCGGTTCGCGGCGGAGGCCTGATCTGCCTCGCGCAACAAACGCAAGATCTCCGCTGCCGGGACGCGCGAGGCGACCTGGTCGACGGAGACAAAGCGGACCGTCAGGTCGGGACTGAGAAGGAACACCGCCGGTTTGGCAATGCCTCCCTTTTCGCTCGCATTGTAAATGTCCCACTCCTGCACCACGCGGCGCTGGCGGTCGGAGAGAATGGGGAACGCAAGTTGCCATTCGCGCCGTACCGCCTCGGATTTCTCCGGCGCGTCCACGGAAACGGCCGCCAGGTTCGCGGCCGCGGCACGCAGCGATTCGGAGGTGTCGCGATATTCCGCCAACTGGCGGAGACAGAAGGGTCACCAGTGGCCGCGGTAGAACAGCAGCACCAGTGGCCCGGCGCCCGCCAGCTCGGAAAGGCGCCGGTCTTGGCCCGTGGTGTCGGGGAGCACGAAATCCGGCGCTTTTTGCCCGGCTTGCGGAACTCTCCCCGGAGGCAAAGCAGTACTCGCCATACGCGGAGTTGGATTCATCCTTCCTGGCCAACGACCCAGACCCGCCGCAAGAGCACGGGCGACTCGTCGTGGGCTGTTGAACTATTTCCCGTGATGCTGGTCACTACGGCATTCCTGCCCATCGGCCACCGACGTCAGCACCTGCTCGACCGCTGTAAGTGCGCGGCTGTAGCAGCCGGCAAGGGAGCCGTCTTGAAAGTAGGTCTGCGTGGTCTTGCTGTTGGTGGGGCCGGAGAAGACGCCGGCCGCGCTCACCGACAGCGTGTCGGTCGCGTTCACCTCGTTGCTGGTGTTTTCGTAATCGACGGGGAAACCGTTCAGGCTGGTGTCGCCGCTGGTGAGGAAGTGCTGGTCGATGGTGACCACCTGTTGCAGGCTGCCATCGGGGTTGGTCACAAAGGAGTAGTCGACCGTCAGCGGGTAGGAGACGTGTTTCTCGACAGTGGTGTCGAGCCAGCCGTCGCGGATGGAGGTGGTGGAATCAACGCTGGAGGTCTGCACCGCATCCTGAATGTCGGTGGAGGAGTTGGGGGTGACGTTGAAGGTCTGCTGGCTGAGGAAGTTCACGTTTTCCTGGATGGTCGTTTCGACGCGACCGTGCGACGTGTTCAGGTAGCCGCTCAGGGTGAAGTTGCGCTTCGATCCGACGGTGACAGTGCCTGTGGACCCGGCCGCGGTGGTGGTGATGTTTTCGGTCACCTGAGGCGTGGGTGCAGCGGCGAGATCGTTGCGCAGTACGCCGCCGGTGACCTGGTTGCTCCCGTGATCGGTGAAGACGAGCAGGTTGGCCGTAGCCAGAAAGTAGGAGTCGGCGTTGAAGACGCTGATGGCGACGGTATGGGTCTTGCCGTCAGCGAGCAGGCCGGCGAAAGGCGTCAGATCGACGCGGTAGGGATTGAAGTCGAGTGTCTGCACGCCGGGGATCGGCTCCCAGAGATAGGGATCGATGCCGCCGGTGAAGATCCACGGCGAAACGGGCGCGACACCGGCCGGCGTGCCGTCGATCGAGATTTCGGTTTCGCGGAAGGCGGTGTTGCCGCAGCTTTCGAGGTTCGATGTCTGGTCGTTGGGCACGCAAAGATACCAGAACTCGTCGTCGATCTGGCTCTGCGCAATCACGTCGAGATAAACGCGCTCGGTATTCATGGGCAGGTTGAGCGTTTGCGTAATCTGGTCGGCTCCCGTGTTCAGAGTGCCGGCGTCGCCGCCGGCGCCGTTGACGGGCACCACGACGTCGGGCGTGGGCGGCGCGGGAGAGAGGAACGATGCGGGATAGAATTCGAGCGCGGCGTTGGCGAAGATGATGCTGTTGTAGTCGACGCCGCCGCTCACGCCCACGAAGTTGCCCAGGTTGGCCTCGCCGGTTTGCGCAGACTGGAAGATCGCGCCCAGATCGGTCACGTCGCGCTCAACGTGCCAGGAAGGACTGAGCGTGGATCGCGGCTCGGCGGTGGTTCCGTAGTAGATGTTGGCGTGCCCGAGATAGAAAGCCGCGGTGCGATCGAACTGGGTTCCCTCCTGCACGGTGAAATCCGCGGTGAAGACGACCTTGGCCCATGGGCCGGGGCAGGAAGCGGGCGGCGCGTAGCTGAAGGTCGCGGGTGTGAAGTTATCAAAGGCCAAGTTCTGGAAAAGTTGCACGACACAGGGTTTCGTATGCGGGCGAGGTACGAGCGGTTGGGCCGTAATCGGGTTCGACGATCCGATCTGCGGTGTGTCGGGGACGATGACTACCTGGGCGCGGGATCCATTCGGCATCCAGAGGCTGACGATTGTAGCGGCACTTAGCAGCGTCACCAGGCGCAGCGGGGGATGGAAAATCATAACTTGCTCCTTTCGGCACGTGCTCTCGAACCGGAAGAGAATAGCAAGGCAGGCTGAAGCTCGTCGAGGAAGGCAGAGCGGGCAGGGCCGGGGCGTTGGCACCGCATTTGCTTGAGTGAGATTCTTCAAGTGAACAAGAAGTTAATCCGGAACTGAAAGGCGCCGCGATCTCACCCTCGCGGCAGAAACAAGAACGCCGCAAGGGCGGGGTACCCATACAGTGCAAGCCAGACGGTCAATCGCCTGGAAAACTTTGCTCATTTCGAAGCGAGGGTTTCTTCTTCGACCTGCACCTTGCCTGTCTGGGACTCGATCCTCATTCCATAGAACGATTTGTGTACGAAGAACACCGACACCAGGAAGAAGGCAACGGCCAATATGCGCGCGAGCCTCGAGTTGCCCTGTTGAAGCGTTACCGCAAGTTCGACGGCCAGTAATCCGAACAAGGTGGTGAACTTGATAATCGGGTTCAAGGCCACCGAGGAGGTGTCCTTGAAGGGGTCGCCCACGGTGTCTCCGACAACGGTGGCGTCGTGCAGCGGTGTCCCTTTCTGTTTCAGCTCGACTTCGACGATCTTCTTCGCGTTGTCCCACCCGCCGCCTGCATTGGCCATGAAGATGGCCTGGTAGAGGCCGAAGACGGCAATCGAGATCAGGTAGCCGATGAAGAAGAACGGCTCGAAGAACGCATACGCCAGCGTGACGAAGAAGACGGCAAGAAAGATGTTGAACATGCCCTTCTGCGCGTACTGCGTGCAGATTTGCACCACCTTCTTGCTGTCGGTGACCGATGCCTTCTCCACGCCTTCCAGGCGAATGTTCGCCTTGATGAACTGGACCGCGCGGTAAGCGCCGGTGGTGACCGCCTGAGTGGAGGCGCCCGTGAACCAGTAGATGGTTGCACCACCGCTGATGAGCCCAAGCACGAACGGTGCGTGCAGCAATGAGAGATTCTGCACGCTATGGCTCAGCCCATCGGTCAGCGCCATGATAATCGAGAAGATCATCGTGGTTGCGCCCACCACAGCGGTGCCGATCAGCACCGGCTTGGCCGTGGCCTTGAAGGTGTTTCCGGCTCCGTCATTGGCTTCCAGAAGGTGTTTTGCGCGCTCGAACTTCACATCGAATTTGAAATCCCTCTTCAGCTCCGCTTCGATGCCGGGAACAGTTTCGATCAGCGACAGCTCATAGATGGATTGCGCATTGTCGGTCACGGGCCCGTAGGAATCGACGGCGATCGTGACCGGGCCCATGCCCAGGAAGCCGAAGGCCACGAGGCCAAAGGCGAAGACAGCCGGGGCGAGCATCAGGTTCGCCATGGAGGGTCCCTTGCTGCAGTAATAGCCCAGTCCCATGAGGGCGACCATGCAAAGTCCCAGCCAATAGCCGGAGAAATTGCCGGCGACGAATCCCGACAGGATATCCAGCGAGGCTCCGCCTTCCTGCGCCGACTTGACGACTTCTTTCACGTGGGCCGAGTCGGTCGAGGTGAAAACCTTGACCAGTTCGGGGATGATCGCGCCGGCAAGGGTTCCACAGGAGATGATGGAAGCCAGCTTCCACCAGATGGTTCCGTCGCCCAGCGCGGGGATGATCGCGTACGAGACGATGTAGGTGAGGATGATGGAAACGATGGACGTGATCCATACCAGCGAGGTCAGCGGCGACTCGAAGTTCATTTCGTCGGAGTGCGCATATCTGGCGTGAGCCATGGCGCCGTTGAGAAAGTAGGCGAAGGCGCTGGAGACCAGCATGGCCACGCGCATCACGAAGATCCACACCAGCAACTGGACCTGGGTCTTGGCCGCCATGGCGGCGGCATCGCTCGCCGAAAAGCCCTGTGCGGTAAACACACTCGGCGTGATGGCCAGCAGGATGAACGTGATCAGCGCCACGCCGGTTACGCCGTAGGTTTCAAAGCCGTCGGCGCTGGGGCCCACCGAATCGCCCGCGTTGTCGCCCGTGCAGTCGGCGATGACTCCCGGATTGCGCGCATCGTCCTCCTTGATCTTGAAGACGATCTTCATCAGGTCGGAGCCGATGTCGGCGATCTTGGTGAAGATGCCGCCGGCGATGCGCAACGCCGCCGCGCCCAGCGATTCGCCGATGGCGAAGCCGATGAAGCAGGGGCCCGCATAATCGGGCGGAATGAACAGGAGGATGATGAGCATGATGAGCAGCTCGACGGAAATCAGCGCCATGCCGATGCTCATCCCCGCCTTGAGCGGAATGGCAAAACAGGGATACGGTTTGCCGCGCAACCCGGCGAACGCGGTGCGCGAGTTGGCGAAGGTGTTGACGCGAATTCCGAACCACGCCACTCCGTAGCTGCCGCAGATGCCGACGATGCTGAACAACAGGATGATCGGCAACGTGACGGCGATCGATTTGCCCGGCACCGGGGCCAGAACGCCGAAATAGAGCGCGATAATGACCGCGATGAAGACCCAGAGAAGAACGAGGAACTTGCCCTGCGTGACCAGATACGTCTTGCACGTCTCATAGATCAGCTCGGACATATCGCGCATGGTGCGATGCACTGGCAGGTTTTTCAACTGCACGTAAATTGCCAGGCCGAACAACCAGCCGCCGACGCAGAACAGCAACCCGATCATCAGCAGGGAATGTCCGTTCATGCCGAGAAAATTCACGCTCGACAAATCCGGCAGCACCAGGTTGGCTTCGCCTCCGCCGCCATGTTCCGTCTGGGCATGGGCGACGGCGGGAAGCAGCAGGCCCGCGAGGAACGCCGGGGTCATGTATCGCCGCAACCGCAACGCCCTGGCGCCTTCGTGAATGGCCGAGGCAATCCGCTGCATAGCCGCGTTCCCCGTTTCCGCCCCGACCGCCCGGAGGCTGTAGAAGAAGGCCGCGAGAAGCGGAAAAACGCTCGCGCCCAGAAAGAAGATCACCCAATCCTGCACCGTCACAGTTCCTCCCTGCCTGGATTGCCGGCCTGCGCGACCGGCGATACTCCACCCCCCGGCTTCGCGGAGACCAGAGCAAGCCACGGGGAAGCCTATCATCCGTAATAGCCCCTGTCGAGTGATTGCAATCACAAATCGCTGCCTTGGCCGTCCGAAACGGGCGCAAGCGGCGGGTCAGTTCCCCTCAGGGGCCAAAGCCCGGGCCTTCCCGGAGAATCATGTGCGCCAGGCAGTGTCTGAAAAATCCCCGGTTGAATGTTTTGTAACAGGGCACGACTTGCCGGGGAACCCGACAAGCAGGTTTTGCTTGTTGGGGTGGCTTGAGTCGTGCCGAAAAGAGCCTGGAATGACTGGGCTTTAGCCCCTGAGGTAACTTTTTACGGGCCTGATCCGCGGCCATTTCGATTCGTCGGACACTGCCTGAAGCCCCTGCCGCCAGACCGGCTCACTACGGGATGCCGGATCCCATCCGGCACCGGTGTACAGTACTGGCAGGGAGATGTGAACGCGCGGTATGACACGAACCCAAACCCGATCGGCAACCCTGCCTGCAACCACGCCGTCATTGCTGACGCCGCGGCAGGCCGCCGCCAGGCTCGGCATCAGCTACCCGGCGCTGAAACACTGGATCCTGGCCGGGCGCATCCGCACGGTGAAGACGCCGGGGGGCCATCATCGGGTGCCCATCGATGCGCTCGATGCCTTTCTGGCCCCGGAACCGGCCCGGAAAGGCGCAGCGCGAATCAGCGGACGCAACCAGCTTGCGGGAACCATCATGGAAGTCACGCTGGAGGGCCTGCTGGCGAAGGTTGTGCTCGCCATCGGCAGCCAGCGCGTCACGGCGATCATCACCGCCGACGCCGCGCGCGATCTGGCGCTCAAGCCGGGAGACAGCGCCGTGGCGCTGATCAAGGCGACTGAAGTGATGATCGTGAGGCCGTGAACGGGCGCGGGGAAGGCCAGGGGCCCAATCTCTGGGAGGGATCAGGGAACAGGGAACAGGGAATAGAATGCGGGGCTCGGGGGCCTGGAACCGGCAGATCACCATCCGGAGCCTGCTGCCCGGGCTGTCCGTGAATCCTGAGAATGCGGCGGATGTCTTTGAGAAGCAGAAATGAATGCTGCGGATCGGTCGGGGAAGAGTGACATTCCCAGGTCAGTCGACATCGATATAGATCTTGTCGTCCGGCAGCTCGATATTCAGGTTTTGCGTCTCCGGGTCGCGTACCTGCCCGTTGGGCAGTGGATGCAGTCTGAAGAGCACCAGCACGTTGCGATCGGGATCGTCGAAGGCGCGGAAGCTGGCGACCTGTTCCAGCGAATAGCGCGTGTGAATGTCCTGGAGCGTGCCGGGATCGATGTCATTCCAGGTGGCGAACCACTCCGGGCGATAGACGGCGATCTTTTCGGGCAGGTCCTGGGAGCCGAAGTCGTCGCAGATGGCCGGCACATTCGCAACAAGACTGAGCTCGTCGCTGCTGATTGAAAGCAGGAGACCATTGCCCCTGGAGTGCTGGTTGAGGAACGCCGCCAGATGGTCGGCGGCATTGACAAACGTGTATTGCGGATGCGTTGCGTAGTTGAGGGTCCACAGGCCGTCGACCACGACCGCCATGATTGCCGCCCCGATCGCGCACGCTCCCATGGCTCGTACGAAACCGTCTCCGCGAAGCAGGCCCCCGGCGCCACTGGCTACGAGGAAGAAGCAGAAGAAGGCGGCCAGGGCGAAGTAGCGCGGCTGCGGATGGTTCTGGTAGGTCATGAAAAAGACGCATCCTGCCACGGCCCACATTGAGGCTCCGTTGACGGGATCGAGCAGGAATGCGCGCGGCCAGGCGGTCTTGCGAGCGAAGATGGCGACGCCCACGACGGCGGAGATGACGAGAACTCCAGCCAGTGGCGCGAGGATCCGGTCCATCCACATGCACCCATGGACAGACCACCAAAGGCTGAGCAGCGGCCAATACCACTGCGCCGGTTTGGGGTAGTTGTTGACCCGGAAAAGGTACTTGTAGTCGTTCCAGAGCCCGAATCGCACGACGAGGCTCACCCAGATTCCATAGACGACGGCCGAGCTGGCAAGGGCGATGAGCGCACAGCGCAGAGCCGGGGCGCGCTCCTTCCACAGAGGCAAAAGAATCGCCCACGCCAGGGCGGGCAGAAGGAACAGCCCCGTTGTTTTGGTGAGAAGCATGAGAGCAAAGAGCAGGCCGATGACGATCGATGCGAGTCCGCGCCTGCGGAGCCGCGGCAGCCGTACAGCGAGATTCAGTGCGGCCAGCGTGAGCGCGGTCAGCAGCGGCTCCAGAATGGCCAGCCGGCTGAAGCAGTAGAGGAAAGGACTCGTCACCAGCAGGGTGAGGGCGAGCAGAGCCGTCCAGACGGATCCGCGAACGCGAAGCAGCCAGTAGCTCAGGAGCAGATTGACGAAAAAGACGGCGACGGCCAGCCCGCGCGCCGCCTGAACGGTAACGCCTGTGAGAAAGAACAGGAGCCACTCCAGGAACGGCCACGCCGGCAGCGCGACAGCGGGGTTGAAATCGCCGGGCAGATACCAGCGGCCGAACAGGTGCGCGCGGATGGCGGCGTTTCCGTACCATCCCTCGTCGGTGTACTTGGCCCAGTCCGAGATCCAGCGCGAGTGATTGGGAAAATCGGCGCGCAGGTTCAGGGCGTGAAGCAGAGCGAAGGCGCCGATCAGAACAAGCCACGCAGCATAGGCCCAGCGCCGGTCCGGTTTCATTGAAGATCGTCTCTCCCAGCGAGCAGGGGACAACAAGGCGAGGTGCTCAAAGTATATCGCCGCGGACGCAGCTCATCGACCGGATCCATACCCGTCATTCCCGTCCGGAACGGCGGGCTGTATCATGGGTGTTGCCCCGTTCACGGAGAGTCATTTCCATGCAATTAAAGCGTTTTATCTTTTACGGAGCCCTGGTTGCGGGATGCACCGCGCCGGGTCTTGCGCAGAGCGTGATTCCCGCCGCGGCGTGGCGGATCCCGATCGGAACGCCGGTTGCGAATCCCGGCGGACACAAACCGGAGCTGGGTTCGTCGAACATCGACGACGGTTATTGGCAGGGCGCGCCCGTGGGCGGCATCGGTGCGGGCACGTTCTCGCGCAGTTATCGCGGGTTCTTCGAGCGCTGGCACCTGAAGGCCGGCGCGCATAAATACGAAAACGTTCCCTCCAACCAGTTCGCCGTCTTCGCCCAGCCGGAGGGCGGCTCGCCCGTGGCCATGGCGCTGGCCGTCGGCAAGCCGGTGAGCGGCGCCTTGGGCGCGTGGAACTGGAGCTACCCGGCGGGAGACGGCGAGTATGCCGCGCTCTATCCCAGGAGCTGGTTTGCCTATGGAACCAGGGCGCTGCCGGTGAAGCTGACCCTCGAGCAGTTCTCGCCGGTTTTACCGGACAACTACAAGGAGTCGAGCTATCCGGTCGCGGTCTACCGATGGACGGCCGAGAATCCTTCGGCGCGGCCGGTCACTGTGTCGCTCCTTTTTTCATGGACCAATATGGTCGGCTGGTTCCGCGACAGCCTGCGAAACTTCGATGGCGCGTTGAACCAGCAGAACATCGACCGCTATGTAACCAGCCAGACTGCTGCCGGGCAGGCAAGCGGCATCGTCTTCGATCGCATTCGCCAGGGTCCTGTCAGCGACGAATGGGATGGGCAGTTCGCCATCGCCGCGCTGAGTGGCGCCAATGCCGAAGTGACGTATCTGGCAACCTATGGCGGCATGGGCGACGGCGCGGAGGTGTGGCGGCCGTTCGCAAAGGACGGCCGCCTGCCCGACCTCGCGCCGCAGGTCGCGTCGAGCGGCGATGTCTTCGCCGGCGCCATCGCGGTGCGGTTCACGCTGGCGCCGCATGAATCGCGCCTGATTCCGATGGCGCTGGGCTGGGACCTGCCCGTTGTGCAGTTCGGCGGCGGACGCAAATGGTACCGGCATTACACGCATTTCTTCGGCGCCGAAGGCACGCATGCATGGGAGATTGCGCTCAACGCGCTCGGGCACCAGGAGGACTGGAGCCAGGCCATCGACGAGTGGCAAAGGCCGGTTGTGAGCGACGAGCACAAGCCGGCCTGGTACCGCGCCGAGCTCTTCAACGAGCTTTACTACATCGCCGACGGCGGAACGCTGTGGGGCTACGAAAAAGAGGGTGATGCCGCGCAGCCGGCCGATCCGGGGCGAGACAGCTTCACCTATATGGAATGCTTCGACTATCCGTTCTACGGCTCGCTCGATGTGCGCTTCTACGGCTCGTGGGCGCTGCTGCGCTTTTGGCCCGAGATCGAAAAGCAGGTGATGCGCGAGTACACGCAGACGATCCCGGAGTCGAATCCGCAGCAATATGTATGGGGCTGGAAAAGCTTTCGCGAGCACCAGATCGTCGAGTTCACGCGCAAGGTGCCCGGAGCGGCGCCGCACGATCTGGGCTCGCCATTCGAGGATCCGGTCGTGAATCCGAATCAATACAACTATCAGGACGTGTCGAACTGGCGAGACCTGAATTCGAAGTACGTGCTGATGATCTGGCGCGACTACGCGCTGACCGGCGCCAAGGACGACGGGTTTCTGCGCGCGAGCTGGAGCGCCGTCAAACAGGCGATGGAACACCTGAAGCAGTACGACACCGACGGCGACGGGCTGATCGAGAACGGCGGCTTTCCCGACCAGACCTACGACGACTGGATCGCCAGCGGCGAAAGCGCGTACACCGGCAGCCTGTATCTTGCCGCGCTCAAGGCCACGGCGCGCATGGCGGAGAGGCTCGGCGACCTGGTCACAGCCGACGAATATGACAAGCTCGAGCAGCGCGCGTCGACGGCGTTCATCCGGAAGCTGTGGACCGGCGAGTACTTCCGCTACGCCGTGAAAGGCGCGGACAACGATGCGGTGATGGCCGAGCAATTGGCCGGCCAGTGGTATGCCGATCTGACCGGACTGGGCGATCTGGTGCCGAAGAACATGCGTAAATCCTCGCTGCACAAGGTCTACGACACCAATGTGCGCCGGTTCGCCCATGGCGAAATGGGCGCAATCAACGGCATCGGGCCGGAAGGCGCGCTGCTGCACTCGAACGACCAGGTCGTGGAGGTGTGGACCGGCGCCACGTTCGCCGTCGCCAGCGAGATGATCGCCGAAGGCATGACTGGCGAGGGCTTCGCCACGGCGAAGGGTGTAAACAACGTGGTGTGGCGCGATCGCGGATATTTTTTCCGCACGCCGGAAGCCTACGATATCCACGGTCTCTATCGCGCCAGCATGTACATGCGCCCCTGTTCGATCTGGTCCATGGAATATGCGCTGGAAAAGAAGTGAGGCGACTTTTTCCTTTGCGCCGCGGCAGCGCAACCCAGGAAAATAAACGAATGAAATCGATGCGAACCTTTGCGCCAGCCTTGCTCGCCCTTGCCCTGGCGGTTTCCACTCTAGACGCACTCGAAAAGCCGCCCTCCAGCGCCTGTCACGCGCGCCGCGTGGCCCTTGCCGCAAGGCTGCACGGCGGCGTGGCCGTGTTGTTCGCGGCGAAAGAGCCGGAGCTCGACTTCGATCCCTATCGCCAGGATTCGGACTTCTACTACCTGACCGGGTGGAATGAGCCGGGCGCGGCGCTGTTGATCGCCGGCGAGGCGACCGGGCCAGTGGCGCACGCGTACCGCGAAATCCTCTTTCTGCCGACGCGAAACCTGATCGTGGAAAGGTACACCGGTCCCAGGCTGGATGCGAATTCGCCGGGCGTGACGCAAGCGACCGGCGTCGATGAAGTGCAGCCCATGAGCGAGATGGCGGCGGTGATCAACCGGCTGATCGCCACGGATCGGCGGCTTGCGCGCAACATCTGGGTGCAGCCGTCCAATGCGCAGGCCAGGGCGCTCGTGGATTGGACCGGCGCCACGCTGGGGATGGACAACGCGCCCCCGCCGAATGACGTGACCCGCCTGACCATGGAACTGCGCCAGGTGAAGGACGCAGGCGAGATCGAATTGCTGAAGAAGGCCACCGATGCGTCGATCGCCGCGCAGCGCGTGATGATGCGCTCGGTGAAGCCCGGAGTGACCGAGCGCGCAGTCGCCGGCCAAATGTACGCTTCGTGGCTGGAGCACGGCTGCGAGCGCGCCTCCTATGCGCCGATCGTCGGCTCGGGCATCAATTCGACCACGCTGCACTATTCGGAGAATTCGCGCACCATCGAGGACGGCGACATCGTGGTGGTCGACGCGGCCTGCGAGTACTCGATGTACGCCTCCGACATCACGCGCACGGTGCCGGCCAACGGGCATTTCACCGCGAGGCAGCGCGAAATCTACAACGTGGTGCTGGGCGCGCAGCAGGCCGCGATCGATGCGTTCGTCGCGGGCAAATCGACGATCAACGACCGCGACCGGAAAGACCCCAACTCGCTCGATACCGCGGCCTACAACTACATCAACACCCGCGGCAAGGACCTGCATGGAGAGCCGCTGGGCAAATACTGGCTGCACGGTCTCGGACACATGGTGGGCATCGATGTGCACGATCCGGCGGATTACCCGGCTGTGCTCAAACCGGGGATGGTCTTCACCATCGAACCGGGCGTATACATTCCCGAAGAGAAGCTGGGCGTGCGCATCGAGTGCGACTTTCTTGTCGGGTCCGATGGAAAGCTGGTCGATCTCGACGCCGGGCTGCCGCACACGGCCGACGACGTGGAAGCGGCCATGCGTGGGAAGTGAACCGGTCGGGCGCTTTCAATCGGACCCACCCACGAGTCGAGGCAGCCATGGATCCTCGCGACGAAATCGATCCCGGGCAGTTCGCAATGCTGACCGGAACATTTCGCGATCAGCTTCTGCACTGTCTGGAAGAGTGCGCGCGTGGACGGCGCGGCCTGTTTACAATCGACCCGACTGGCGAAGAGAGTCCTGTGTGGCCTGAAGCCGAGCGCCTGCGCGAGCTTGCCGTGGCGATGCAACCGGTTCTCTCGCAGGCCGGCGAGCGCGACGCGCTTTGCGACGAGTTTCTCGATCTGTGCACCATCCATGGCGAGAGCGATCCCGGCGAGCGCAAGCTGGCGCGCGCCTTTCTCGAACGGATCGGGAAGGGTGAGGTGGGCGCGCCGGCGGAAGGCGGGAAGAAACCGTGGTAATGCTGCGGACCTTTCTGGCGCTGCTGGCAGGATTTCTCACGATTGCCGTATTGGTAGGAGCGGTCACAGTACTGCTTATGCGGTTCTCGCCACAATGGGTCGGCGAGCAGGGGAATCCGCGGCCGTCTTATATCGCATTCAACCTGGTCTACTCATTTTTGGCGGCGACTGCCGGCGGCTACGTCACGGCCCTCATGCCTTCGGCCAATCCGCTCATCCTGGTGCTGGCGCTGGCCATCATCGTGCTCGTGTTGGCCGCGCTCAGCGCTCTGCAATCGCGGGGCAAGCAACCCGTCTGGTACCAGCTCACGCTGGTTGCCATCACGCCCTTGGGCGTGATGACAGGAGGGCTGCTGCGCATGTGGGTGCTGGGGATTCTGTAACGCGGAATCGATACGGGAACCCGGCGGCGCGCCGCTCTCTCGCTTCCGGGATCGTACCCAGTTAGGTGACACGCAGTCAGGATTGTGTCGCGAGGTGACGTATGGAAATGCAGGCCCGCGCGAAGATCGGCGATAAAGGCCGGCTGGTGATTCCGGCCACACTCCGGGAGGCTCCGGGGATGAAAGTCGGCGATTCGGTCGATCTTCGCGTGGAAGACAGCGAGCTGCGAATCTCCACGCGGCGCGCCAGGATTCGAAAGGCGCAGGAGCGCGTGCGGCGATAGATACCGAAAGGCCTTCTGCTCCCGGAAGAGCTCATCGCGGAAAGGCGAGAGGCGGCCCGGCGCGAATGACAGGCAAAGTGAAAGCAGTGTTGGATGCGTCCGCAATTCCGGCGCTGCTTCAACAGGAGCCCGGGGCGGAAAAGCTGACCGACGACGTGCCGGAATGCGCGGTCGCCGGAGCCGTCAACATGGCCGAAGTGCAATCCGGGCTGGTTGCGAAGGGGCTCGATCCCGACGAAGCCTGGGAAGATGCGATTTCGACCGTCGATGCGCTCGAGCCGTTTACCGGGGAGCAGGCGAAGATCGCCGGTTCACTGGTGAAGAAGACCGCGCCATCGGGATTGTCTCTGGGCGATCGGTCCTGCCTGGCTCTGGCGATTTCGCTCAAAGCCGAGGTCTACACCACGGAGCGAAGCTGGAAGAATCTGAAGCTGGGCTTGCGCGTTCACGTCATGCGGTAAGGCACGAAGGGTTACAGGCCGCGCCTCGCTGAAACGCGGCCCGGAAATCTGCGGTCGATCTACCAGCGAACGCCCAGCGTGATTGGGATCAGCTTCGTGTCCGCTGTCACTGTCGTCGTGCCCAGGCCGTTGGGCTGGGTGGTTTCGGCCGGCGTCAGCACGTCGAGATAACGCACTTCGGCGAAGAGCTTGGTCTTGCTGTCTCCGTAGAGGCCACCCAGGCGGTGAATGTATCCTCCGCCGAGGCTCCAGCCGCCCTGATTGCTGGAAAAGTGCCCGACGACCTCGTTTACCGTTCCGATACCGCAGTAATAATAGCTGCAGTATTCGGTCTCTTCCGGATCGGTAAAGTTGGTGACCTTGCGATAGAAGCCGAAACCTCCGGTCACGTAAAGATCGTTGGTTGCCTTGGGGACCAGGTCGACGACGGGATCGAGCGAGAATGACCAGATGTGCGCATCGCCGCCGTTGGCGCCGGTTTCGGCGATCAGCGCGCCGGGCAGTTTGTCATCGATGAACTGGTACTCGAGCAGTGTGGAAAATCGATCGGTGAAATGATAGCCCCCGCCCACGGTGAAGTTGCCGCCCCATGTGATGTAGGACTGTTGCGTGCCTCCCGCGGGAGGATTAGCTCCTCCACCGGCTTCGAACGTAAGATGATGGATGACTCCATGGCCGCCGCTGCTCTGGCCGCCGGCAGCGGCGCCGCTGCCGGATGACGGCTCACCTGGTGAAGCCGTATCGGAGCTCGAAGACGAGCTGTCGCTCTCGCCGGCGACAAAAGCATTGAAGAGGGAACTCGAAGGACCGGAAATGGAGGAGGATTCGGTGCTGGAGGAGTTGTGGGTAGACTCGGATTGCGCGCACGCGGAGCCAACAGCAAATAGAACGACTGCTCCAAACAGACTGGAGTGCCGCAGCAGCGACATCCAACGGGGAGTGGACATGTCGGAACCTCGAGATTGTGGATTGGTGGTCTGTGTGCCCTCCGGAATCGTACAGATTCCGTCAGATCGTTAGACACCGGTTCCGGTCGTAAGGTTGTGGTCAAAGTCCGACAATTTCTCGCACCCAGGCGGCTGCAAATGGCTTATGGCTCATAATTTACCGAAAAGCCGGCGCATCAGCCGCCGCAGCCGCAGGAGCGCGCGAAGACCTCGGCGAAGTGCAGCGCGGGCCGGTGCGCGAAATGGGCAATTTGCTCGCGGCAACTGAAGCCGTCGGCGACAATGATCGTCATGGGCCCGGCGGACTCGACGGCCGGCAGCAAGCCGTCGCCGGCGATGGCCCTGGAGACTTCGAACTTGCGCGCTTCAAATCCGAAAGGTCCGGCCATGCCGCAGCAGCCGGCCTTGATCGGCTCCACGACCGCGCCGGCCTGGCGCAGTAATGCAATCTCGTTCACCGGCCCGCCAAAGATTGCCTTGTGATGGCAGTGGCCGTGGACGAGGACATGAGCGCCCTTGAGACGGCCTGCGGCAATCTCCGGAGCATTCCCGGCGAGCCAGTCGGCCAGCAACCAGGCCTGTTGGCTGAGGCGCTCCGCGCGTTCATTCTTTGGATGGAGTTCGAGGAGTTCATCCTTGAATACGCTGGCGCAGCTCGGCTCGAGAAAGATGAAGGGCAATCCGGCGTCGATCTGTGCGCCCATCCGGTCGAGGACGCGAGCGAGATATGCGCGCGCCTGCTCGAGAAGGCCGAAGTCATACAGCGGACGGCCGCAACAGAGATGGCCATCGGGAACTTCAACGGCAAAGCCGGCTTCGGCGAGGACTGTCCCGGCGGCGAAGAGCGGTCCGGGGTGGTAGTAGTTGTTCCATGTATCCGGCCACAGAACGACTCGCCGTCCGTTCCGTCCGGCGTTGCGCGGCAAAGCGCTCCGGCTGCGCTGAAAGCTGCTAGCGGCGAGTCGCGGCAGTTTGCGCTCCGGCGCAACTCCCGCAATGCGCTTGAGGAGCGGCGCAGTCGCGGGCCCTGTGAGCACAGCGTTGGTCAGGCGCGGCGCCAGCGAACCCCAGCGCGCCAGCTTGTCGGCAAATCCGAAAACATAATGTTGCAGCGGGTGCAGGCGTCCGTTGTAGCGATGGAAGAGGAACTCCGCCTTGTAGGCGGCCAAATCCACCTGCACCGGGCACTCGGTCTTGCAGGCCTTGCAGCCCAGGCACAGATCCAGCGCCTCATCCACGGCGCGGCTCTCAAATCCCTCCTCGCGCAGATCGCCGGCCAGCATCTCCCACAGCAGGTGCGCGCGGCCGCGCGTGGAGTGCTTCTCGTCCATCGTGGCGCGATAGCTGGGGCACATCACGCCGCTGTCGGTCTTGCGGCAGGCGCCCACGCCTACACAGCGCTCGGCGGCGCGCTCGAACGATCCGCCATCGCGGGTGAACGCGAAGAACTCTTCTGTATCCGGCTTTGGAGACGCGCTGTTCAGGGACCCAAAGCCATCCGGCCCGAAGCGCAGCTTCTCCGCCGGGTCGTAGACACGCACGGCGTCGATCATCTTGCCGGGATTCATCCGGTTCTCCGGATCCCACAGCGCCTTGAACTCGCGAAACGCCTGCATCAGCTCCGGTCCGAACATCCTGGGCAGCAGGGCGCCTCGCGCCTGCCCGTCGCCGTGCTCCCCTGAGATCGATCCGCCGAAGTGGATCACCAGATCGGTCGCGCGGTCGATGAATTCGCGGAAATCGCGAATTCCCTTTGGCGTGCGCAGGTCGAAGTTGATGCGCAGATGAACGCAGCCCTGCCCGTAGTGTCCGTAGAGCGCGCTGCGATAGCCGTATTCCGCCATCAGTGAAAACAGGCCTCGCAGATAGCCGCCCAGCTTCTCCGGCGGAACGCCCGCATCTTCCCAGCCCTCCCAACCCTCCTCTTCGCCGGGAACAAAGACGGTTGCGCCGAGTGCCGACTCGCGCACCCGCCACACGCGCGCCGCTTCTTCGGCGTTGTAGATGCGCGCCGTGGGAGCCTCTGGCCACGACTGCGCGGCTCGCGCGAGCGCATCGGCCCTGGCTTGCGATTCCGCGGCATCCCAGGTGCCCATTTCGACCAGCAGGAATCCGTCGCCCGCGGGCAGCAGCGGCAGATCGCGCGGCGCAATGCCTTTGCGGCGCATGAATTCGAGGATCAGCCCGTCGAAGCCCTCCAGGCCGATCGGCTTGTGTTCCAGAACGCGCGGCACTGCGTCCGCGGCGGCAAACTTGTCGGCGAAAACCAGCGCGGTAAGCACGCGTTGCGGCGGGCTGGCGGTGAGATTGAGTTCGGCGGAGACGACGTTGACGCAGGTGCCTTCTGAGCCGACCAGCGCGCGCGCCACATGGAAGCCGTTCTCGGGAAGCAACTGGTCGATGTTGTAGCCGGAGACGCGGCGGGGAATGTCGGGAAACTTCTCGCGGATGAGCGGAGCGTAGCGATCGCGGATGCTCTTCAGCCCTT